>NZ_JAKFWN010000026.1:0-119137 GCF_021731865.1 Raskinella chloraquaticus (SeqCode)
CCCGCTCCCGAAGGTCTTCCGAATAGGGTCGCGTCATCCATGCTGGCCTCCCTCCCCAGCACGGAGCTTGAATCAGAATCCGCCTGATTTGGGAATCCCGATTCCCTCAAAAAACAGCATGCTCTAGGGGCGCAAATTGCGCGGCAAGGCGCTGGCGGCGGGCATCACGAGGATGGTGACGCGCGAATTGGTGGTGGCGAAGGGATTGTTGAGCACGTAGGGCTCGTTGTCCGCCTTGCCGGTGACGGCGGCGATCCGGTCATTGGGCAGGCCGCTTTCCGACAGAACCTGACGAACGGCGTTGGCGCGCTCGCTTGACAGATCCCAGTTTGAATAGCCGGCGCGGCCCTGGACGCGGCGCGAACTGGTATGGCCGATAATGGTGATGGGATTGGGCAGGCGGGTGAGCGCGGGCGCGAGGCTCTGCAGGGCCTGGCGGGTCCGCTCATAAGGAAAGCGCGAGCCATCTGGGAACATGGAGCGCCCGTCCTGATCAACCAGCTGGACTGCCAGACCGTCGGGCGTTTCCTCGAAAATGATATTTTGTGACAGGGATGAAATTTCCGGCAGGTTCTGCAAGGCCTGGCGCAGCGTTGCGGCAGCGGTTGCGAATTGACGTGATTTGGCCTGGGTGGTTTGTTCGTTGTCTCTCGTTGTCAGCTCGGGGCCCTGGCGGCGTTGCTGATCGTTGCGCTCATTGGCGACCGCGATTTCGAGCTTGTCGTCGGCCGTTGGCGACACGTCCTTCAGGAAGTCCTTGGTCTGGACGCCGCTGATCTCGACGACGCCGGCAAGCCGCGAGTCACGGGCAACGCCGAAGGCCTCGCGCATGGAACCGGCGACCTTGGCAAGCTTCACCTTGTCCTGGCTCGAAAAGGCGGCGACGACCACGAAGAAGCTCATGAGAAGCGCCATCAGATCGGCGAAGGTCACGAACCAGCCGTGACCGCCAGCGTGAGCTTTTTTCTTACGGGCCACGGCTCAGGCTGCCTCTTCGAAGGCTTCGCGATGCTTGTGCGGCAGATAGGCGAGCAGCATCTCGCGGATCAGCGCCGGGCTCTTGTTCTCGCGGATCTGCAATACGCCGTCGATGACGAGCGTCTCGACGATCTCATCGTGATGGAGTTTCATCTCGAGTTTTTCGGCAACCGGCATGCAAACGAAGTTCGCGATCACTGCGCCGTAAAGGGTCGCGAGCAAGGCCACCGCCATCGACGGGCCAAGCTTGGAGGGGTCTGACATGTGGGCAAACATCTGCACCATGCCGATGATGGTGCCGACCATGCCGAAAGCGGGGGCGCAATCGCCGATGGCCTTGTACACCTTGCCGCCATCTTCCATGCGAGTGGCGTGAAGGTCGCGTTCGCGCTCCAGTGTTTCGCGGATGAAAGCGGAATCATAGCCATCAGCGATCATGCGCACGCCTTTGGCGAGAAACTCATTATCGACTTCGACGGTTTCAAGGGCGATCGGCCCCTTCTTGCGCACGACATCGGCAAGTTCGGTGATCTGCTCGATCAATTCGCGCGGGTCAGCGGTTTGATGGGCGATTGCCATCTTCATGCCTGATATCAGGCCGGTGAAGGTCGTCTTCATCGGGAAACGGACGAGGGTCGCCGAGATGACGCCGCCACCGATGACAAGGGCGGCGTGCTCGGACCAGAAGGCCGAGATGTCGCCATCATGCGTCATCAGAATATAAAGGACAGTTATTGCGGCTACAAAGCCCAACACCGAACCAAGATCAACTTTCATAACACGCTGCCTCCGGACGGCTTCTGCCGACGCTCCACTAAGACAGCGCTAGAATGGGCGTGAGTAGTTAAAAAAGCCGGAAGGTGACTGGGTTTTTGATCACGAAATCAGCTGTGTTGCACCGAATCAGCTTGCTTGACGTACGGTCAGGACGGAGCCGTCGACGCCGCTTACAGTCACTTTTGTCCCTGCCGGGCAGTCATTTCCAGCGATGCGCCAGAAACTATCGTCGATTCTCACACGACCGTTACCCGAAATGATCGGCTCGGCCAGAATAAATTCGCGGCCGATGTGGCGCGCGGCGCGGGCGTTGAGCGTGGGATCGGCGGATTGAGGCGCCAGCCGGCGCTGCAATCGCCACCATAGGACGAGGCTGGCCAGCGCCAGCAAGGCGAAGGCGACCAGCTGGCCTTTGAGTGAAAGACCAATGAGGGATGCCATCAGCCCGGTTGCGACTGCCGCCAGCCCAAACCACAGGAAGACAAAGCCCGGGGCAAGTGTTTCCAGCCCCATCAAGGCAAGGCCGACGATCAGCCAGCTCCAGGCGCCGAACTGATCAGTCCAATGCTGCAGCCATTCCATTGTCTGGTCTCAGCTTCTGTCGCCGGGCACGACGGGGACGCCCGGGCGTGCTGGCGGCGGTTTTGCGTTTGTGCCGAAGGCCTCTTTGGCGATCTCGCCGATACCGGCAAGCGAGCCCAGGATGGCGGTTGCCTCGATGGGCAGCATGATGACCTTCTGGTTGGGTGAGCGGCCGATCGCCTCGAAGGCCTTCACGTATTTCTCGGCGATGAAATAGTTGAGCGCGGTGACGTTGCCGCCGGCAACCGCCTGCGACACCAGCTCGGTGGCTTTGGCCTCCGCGGCGGCAGAGCGCTCGCGCGCCTCGGCGTCGCGGAAGGCCGCTTCCTTGCGCCCTTCGGCCTCCAGGATCTGTGATTGCTTGGCGCCTTCCGCCTTGAGGATCTGCGCCTGGCGCTGGCCTTCCGCCTCGAGGATGGAGGCGCGCTTCTCGCGCTCGGCTTTCATCTGCCGGCCCATCGCCTCGATGATATCGGTTGGCGGGATGATATCCTTGATCTCGATGCGCAGGATCTTCACGCCCCAGGGAGAGGCAGCGGCATCCACAACGCGCAGAAGCCGGTCATTGATCTCGTCGCGATGCGAGAGCAGCGAATCAAGGTCGAGCGAGCCCATGACGGTGCGGATATTGGTGGTGGTGAGGTTCAGAACCGCATTGGTGAGGTTTTGCACCTCGTAGCTGGCCTTGGCGGCATCGACGACCTGGAAAAAGGTGATGCCGTCGACGCGGATGATGGCGTTGTCCTTGGTGATGACTTCCTGCGAGGGAACATCCATCACCTGCTCTTTCATCGAGATGCGGCCGCCGATGCGGTCGATAAAGGGGATGAGAATGTTAAGCCCGGGACTGAGAGTGCCGGTGTAGCGGCCAAAGCGCTCAACCGTCCAGTTGAACCCTTGCGGGACGGTCTTGACCCCGGCCAGAACGGTCAATACGACGAGGACCAATAAGATGATGACGAAAATTTCGCTACCCAAGGGTCAATCCTCCCCATGTGCTGAGGGCGCCTGTCTAGCACGCCTGACGGGCGCGCGATATCAGTGTGTCATGCTCGCGGCTCACGCGCCGTTTGGAAACAGGTAACCGCTCAGCAGGCGCTTCATCTCGGCAATGATCAGCGGGCGCTCCTTGTCGCCGCCCGGCGCATAAGCGAGCGCCAGAAGCGTATCTCCGACCTCTGCCAGGATGCGCAGCTTGATATCAAGCTCGGGGCCGGGTTCAAGCCCCAGCACCTGGCCCATCAGCATCTTCACCAGTTGTTCGCCGTCCACATCGGATGCGGCCTGGCTGTCGCGGGCATGGCGGCTGACGTGGCGCCCGCCATAGGCGATGGTACGGAAATCCGCGTGCTGGTCGAGATAGGCGATAAACGCGTCAATGGCGGCGATGAGGGCGGTGGGTCCGTCGGCTGGCGGCGACATCATCATGTCGCGCAGCAATTCTTCCTTGAAAATCCCCAGATGTCGTACCGCAATCGCGTCGACAATCGCCTGCTTGTCGGGAAAAAAGCGATAAAGCGAGCCCACCGATACGCCGGCCTCGGTGGCGATCATGCCGGTTGTCACATCATCAAACGGCACACCGCGGGCGAGCACGCGCGCGGCTGCGGCAAATATCCGCTGGACGGTCTCCTGGCTGCGTTCCTGCGCCGGACTGCGCCGGGCCTGAACCATGCGCACTTCGGTTTCCTTACTGTCATCGGCCATAAAACTCGAACGTCCCCGTCAGCTTTTTCTGACGCGGTTTCTAGGCTTAATTCCGGAAAATAACCAGTGGATGCGCCTGATTTTGACGGCGATACCTATGGCATTCAATTCCTCAACTGGATCGCGGCTGCACAGTTTGTCCTGTGCAGCCGTAAATCTCAGCAATTCACGCAAGGGTTGATCAGTTGCGGGTGATGGTACCGGAGCGCTGGAGCGCCCGCCCGCGCGGACCGGTGAGGGTGCCGCTCGTTGTGCATTGTCCCCCTGCACATTGCGCCGCGCGGGCGCGGGTCGCCGATTTTCCATTCGGCCCGGTGATCGATTGCTGCGAGGTGCAGGCGCCGCCAGCGCAGGAAGTGTTTCCCTGCGTGACATATTGGCGCCCGCCCGGTCCGGTCACATTGCCTGAGCGCTGGATGCCGGCAGCAGCGGCGTCACCCAGCAGAATGCCCGAAAACAGGAGAACGGTAGCAAATTTCGACACAATGCGCAGGTTCATGGTGGTATTCCTTTCTGGTTTATCGCTCCTGCGCCAAGGCGCCGGGCATACAGTTGTTCTAATCGATCCTGCGGTCATCGTTATTCAGTTTCGGGCCCTGCGGAGTGGTTTGATGAAATTCTTTCAACCAGCTGATTTCATGAGAAAAAAGCCGATACAGAGGCGTTCGGAATCAACCATCGACACGATCCTGGAGGCCAGCGCTCAGATTCTCGATGCGGAAGGCGAAAAAGGGCTCAACACCAATGACATCGCCACCCGATCGGGATTTTCGGTTGGTACGCTCTATCAGTATTTCAAGAACAAGGACGCGATCGTTCAGGCGATGGCAGAGCGTGAAGTTCGCCTCGTCAACGAAAAGTTCGATCAACTGATCAAAGCGGAGAAAAATCTGACGCAGGAGGCCGCCGTCAGGGCGGTGGTGCGGGTGCTGATCGAACCTTTCTCAAAACGTCCCAGGGCAAGGCGGGCTGCCATGCTGTTTCTGGCCAAGCGCATCGATATTCTGGTGGCGCGCAAGATCGTGGTGGAAATGTCAGGCAGATTGTTCGAGCGCATGCGCTATCACGTTGCCTTCGAAGGGGTGCCAGACAAGGTCAGGCGCGCCGTTCTGATGTCGGCGGTGATGGGTGCCATTCGCGGCACATTGATCGACGATCCCGAATTGATCACAACGCAGGGCTTCGAGGATGAGCTGGTGACGCTGGTGCTTGCTTATTTGGCGGCACCGGTGCGCAGGGGCGTGGCGGGCGAATTATAGGGTTTTTGGGCTTGAACATCAGGCTGCGTTGCCTTGGCGAGGGAGCGGCGCAAGCTCTCGCTGGTCATGCCCTTCCCGTCAGGCTTCCAGCCCGGAGGGCCGAAGAGATAGCCCAGCCTGTCCTTCCAGTTGCGTGCATGCGCGACATCCGACAGGAGAGCGGCCCATTCGTGCAGCGCGATCTTGATCGGGTTGCGGGTCTTGAGGGGGGTGACAAGGCCAAAGCGTGGCTTGATGTCGTCACGTTCAGCCACATACGTTCCAAACAGGCGGTCGAAGAGAACGATCATACCGCCAAAATTGCGATCAAGATATTCCGGGTTGGCGGCGTGATGAACGCGGTGATTGGAGGGTGTGTTGAGGACATATTCCAACACCCCCAGACGCGGAAACCATTCGCTGTGAAGCCAGAATTGATAGATCAGGTTGACGAAGAGCGCGGCGAGAACGGCCAGAGGATGAAACCCCAGGATCACCAGCGGTGTGAAAAAGAGGGCGAGGCCGGATAATTCCGCCGTCCAGCCGAGGCGAAGTGCTGCAAGGAAATTCAGATGATTGGGCGTGTGGTGGACGACATGGGTCGCCCAGAACCAGCGGATTTCATGGCTCAGCCGGTGCTCCCAATAATAGAAAAATTCAAAACCGATCGCCAGAAGCGCAATCCCCCACCACTGGTCGAGCGGAACGGTGAACAGGCGAAACTGCCACAGCCACAGGTAGATACCAGCGACAAGGCCGCGCGTGACCAGGTTCTTGAGAAACTGGCCGGCGATGATACCAAGCGATATTCCCGCTTCGCTCCAGGCGAAAGGGCGTTTGCCAAGCCAGCGATAGAGCACCGCTTCAGCGGCCGCGATCACCAGCAAAAGCGGCAAAGCAAACAGAAAATATCGCGGTTCAAACGACATCGGCAAGGTTCACTCCGCAGCCATCGGCGCCATCATCGTTATCCAATTATAGGCGAATGGGCTTCCCGGCGTTTCGTGTTCCAGCGTGGCAAGTGTTTTGTTCAAGATATTGAATTATAATCAGTATTATTCAAGGTAGCAGACTTAATGAGCTTATTCGCTCAGTTTTCCTGACCCGGGCTGGATCCAGCCTGACAGTTCACGGCGCACGACCGCTTCCAGAACATCGAGACCCGCTTTGCTATCATTGAGGCAGGGGATGTAGGTGAATTTGTCGCCGCCATTATCTTCGAAAAAATGGCGGTTCTCGACATCGAGCTCTTCCAGCGTCTCAAGGCAATCGGCGCTGAAGCCTGGTGCGATCACCGCCAGCTTCCGCGTGCCGGATGTTGCCAGTTCCGTGATCGTTTCATCGGTGTAGGGGCGTAGCCATTCTTCATTGCCGAAACGGGACTGGAACGTCACCTTGTATCGGTCAGCCGGCCAGCCGAGTTTCTCGCGCAGCAAACGCCCGGTCTTCACGCATTGGCAATGATAGGGATCGCCCTTCATCAGGTAGGATTTCGGCACGCCGTGGAAGGAGGCGAGCAGCATGTCAGGCTGCCAGTCGAGAGTGGCGAGATGGCGGGTCACCGAATTGGCCAGAGCGTCGATATAGGCTGGATCATCCGCCCAATTATGGGCAACCCGGAGTGTTGGCTGCCAGCGCATGCGCATTAACTGGCGAAACACGTCATCGCAGGCGGTGGCCGATGTGGCGGCGGCATATTGCGGGTAGAGCGGCACGAAAAGGATGCGGTCGCAGCCCTGTGCCAGCAGCCGCTCGATGGCCGGGCCGGTGGCGGGATTGCCGTAGCGCATGGAAAAATCAACGATGATATCAGGAGACAGCTTGGCCAGGCGCGATGCCAGGCCCTCTGACTGCGCGCGGGTGATGGTGAGGAGCGGGCCTTCATTGCGCTCCTTGTTCCAGATCGAAGCGTAATCCTTGCCCTTGCGCCCCGGCCTTGTGGTCAGAATGATGAGATTGAGCAGCGGCCACCACAGCACGCGATTGACCTCGATGACGCGGCGGTCGGAAAGGAATTGTTTCAGATAGCGGCGCATCGACCAGTAGTCGGTGCCATCAGGGGTACCAAGATTGGCGATCAGGACGCCGATGCGGCCAACCTTGACAGGAGGGTGTCCTGCAGGAAGGGTGAGATGAGGCGATGCGGCGGCGGTATCGCGAGAGGGCATTTTTTCTCCGGCTGTTGTGTCAGGTCGGGTCAGATCGCAGCGGGTCATGGTGTCTTTGAATTAGTCAAACGCTAACTCCGTAATTGCAAGCATGATCGGCGCTGGCGCAATGTCGCAGGCCTCCGTGAGAGTGCGGTTTCGCGTGATTGACGCCTCGGTCATAATGGAGTGTGAGGCGACGGCAAAAGGATGAACAAGATGTGGCGTAGCGTTCTAGGATTGGCGTGTCTGCTGGTGCCGCTGGTGGCCTCGCACGCCGCTCAGGCTCAAAGCTTCAATTGCCGACTGGCGCGAGCGCCTGATGAAATCCTCATCTGCCAGGATGATGAGTTATCGCGTCTGGATGAGCGGATGTCAGCGCTCTATTTCGAGGCGCGCAATCGTGCGCCTGCGCCGGTTCGCGCGGAAATGGAGGCTGATCAGGCGGATTGGCTGGCGTCACGGCGCGTTTGCGGTCGCGATGCGCGCTGTATACGGGCAGCCTATAACGTGCGGATTGCCGAGCTCAATCGCCGCTGAGCGATTTGCAATGTTATAATATAACATTTGTGTTGCCAAACCTCCGGCCGGCGCGCTAGAGGGGTGGTCATGACGTCGCATTCAGATACGCTCACCTCTGCAGCCGCACCGCACGATCACAGCGCTCATGCGCATGGCCATGCCCGCGCGATGCAGCACACCGTGACGGTGGTTCGTCGGTTATCGCTGTTTACGATGTCGGCAGGCTGGCGTGTTGGTGGCGTTATCGCCGTGCTTGCGGTGATGTGGGCTGGCGTCGCGCTGGTCGTTTTCTCATGAGTGACAGCGCGCTCGTCTTTGATGATGTGACGCTTGGCTATGACAGCCACCCGGTTGTCCACCATCTGCGCGGGCGGGTTGAACGTGGCGATTGCGTTGCAGTCACGGGGCCGAATGGCGCTGGAAAATCGACGCTGCTGAAGGCGATCAACGGGTTGATGACACCCCTTGGCGGGCGCATCGAGTGCGGTGCGCGAGCCAGGCGCGATATCGCCTATCTGCCGCAAGTGGCCGAAATCGACCGCAGCTTTCCGCTGAGCGTCGGCGATCTGGTGGCGGCGGGAGCGTGGCGCCATTGCGGGATATTTTCAGCCATCAACGGCACGATGGAGGCGCGGGTCAGCCAGGCGATCGGCGATGTGGGCCTCACCGGCTTCGAACAGCGTGCCATCGGCGCCCTGTCAGGCGGGCAATTGCAGCGCGCGCTTTTCGCGCGCGTCCTCGTCCAGGATGCGGCCATCATCCTGCTGGATGAACCGTTCACCGCTATCGACAATGCCACAACGCGTGATCTGATGGCGCTCATCGGCCGGTGGCGCCAGGAAGGGCGCACGGTCATTGCGGTATTGCATGATCTTGATCTCGTCCGGGAGCATTTTCCGCGTACGCTCTTGCTGGCAAGAACGGCGGTTGCGTGGGGTGCGACCGGCGAGGTGCTAACGATTGATAATCTGGCCGCCGCACGGCACATGATCGAGGCGCCGGATCCGCATGCGCCTCTGTGCCCGGTCGATTGAGAGCTGACAT
The DNA here is from genome assembly GCF_021731865.1 of Raskinella chloraquaticus (SeqCode). Lineage (NCBI taxonomy): Bacteria > Pseudomonadati > Pseudomonadota > Alphaproteobacteria > Hyphomicrobiales > Phreatobacteraceae > Raskinella (SeqCode) > Raskinella chloraquaticus (SeqCode). Next base: position 8,996 of record NZ_JAKFWN010000026.1, read on the forward strand.
GTTATACAGCCTCCTCATCGCGCCCTTTGTCGAATTCGATTTCATGCGCCGTGCGCTCATTGGCCTTTTTGCTCTGGGCCTCGGGGCAGCGCCGGTTGGCGTTTTTCTCATGCTGCGGCGCATGTCGCTCACGGGCGATGCGGTGGCGCACGCCATCCTGCCAGGGGTGGCGGTTGGCTTTGCGCTTGCAGGGTTTTCAGTGGTGGCGATGACGGTTGGCGGGCTTATCGCGGGTTTCATTGTCGTCGTCGTGTCTGGGATCGCGGCGCGCTCAACCGCGCTCAACGAGGATGCGACGCTGGCTGCGTTCTATCTTGTCTCGCTTGCCTGCGGCGTCATGCTGGTGTCAGCGCGGGGCAGCAATGTCGATCTCCTGCACTTTCTCTTCGGCCATGTGCTGGCGCTCGATGACCCCTCGCTTCTCCTCATCGCGATGACGAATTCGCTAAGCCTGATCGTGCTGGCGCTCTTTTATCGGCCGCTTGTCATCGACAGCGTTGATCCGCAATTTCTGTCGACGCTCAGCCGGGCCGGCGGCGTGGCGCATCTGGTGTTTCTGGCGGTCGTGGTGATCACAACGGTTGGTGCCATCCAGGCTCTTGGCACGTTGCTTGGTGTCGCGGCCATGATCCTGCCGGCGGTCGCCGCGCGCTTCTGGACGCGTGACGTCAACACCATGGTGCTCACGGCGCCCTTGTTTGGCATCAGCGCCAATATCATCGGTCTGCTTGTCTCCTACCATGGTGATAGCGAGACCGGCCCGGCGATCGTTCTCACGCAGGGGTTCGCGGTGTTTCTTTCCCTGATGTTCGGGCGCGCCGGCGGCCTGGTCCCGCGCCTGTTACGCCCCCGCCATCGGGTTGCCTGATGGCTACCAACGGAGAATGACATGATTGACCGGCGTACCATCCTTTTGGCACTTGCAGGCCTGCCAGCAGTAGCGGCCCGCGCGCAAACGCCGGGCGCAAGCCCGCCCTCTTCCGTCATTGCCTCGTTTTCGATCCTTGCCGATCTTATCGCCAACGTCGCCGGCCCGGCGGTGCCGGTGGCAAGTCTGGTCGGCCCCAATTCGGACGCGCATGCCTATCAACCCAAGCCAGGTGATTCCCGTCTTCTTGCCGCTGCCAGGCTGATCGTCGTCAACGGCCTTGGCTTCGAGGGGTTCATCGATCGTCTGGTGAAAGCGTCGGGAAGCAAGGCGCAGATCGTCGTTGCCAGCAAGGGCATCGTGCCCCTGAAAGCCAAAACGGGCGCAGACCACGCAGACGCTCACGGCCATAAAGCCCACAACCATGACGAGGCTGCCGATCCCCATGCCTGGCAATCGGTCGCAAATGCCAAGATCTATGTGGCCAATATCCGTGACGGGCTGATCGGCGCCGACAGCGCCGGGGCTGAGGGGTACCGGCAGCGAGCCAAGGACTATCTGACGCGGCTTGATGCGCTTGAAGCGGAGATTGGCGCCGAGATTGCCCGTATACCGCCGGCCAGCCGCCGCGTCGTTTCCTCGCATGACGCTTTTGGCTATTTTGAAAGGGCTTATGGGTTGACCTTTATCGCGGCCCAGGGCCTGTCAGCGGAAAGCGAGCCTACGGCTGCCCAGATCGCCACGCTGATCCGCCAGGTCCGCAAGGAGAAGGTCAAGGCAGTGTTCACCGAGAATGTGCTGAGCCCCCGGCTTGCGCAGCAGCTTGCCCGGGAAAGCGGAGCGTTTGTCGGAGGAACGCTTTTTTCTGACGCGTTGTCGGATGCAAAAGGTCCGGCGGCGACCTATATCGATCTCATGCGCCATAACGCGCGAACGCTGGTCAGCGCGCTTCTCACCTCGTGAGGCTTTCATATGCAGGAACAGATACCCGTTACCGTCCTCACCGGCTATCTCGGTGCCGGCAAGACGACATTGCTCAACCGCATTCTCTCCGAGCCGCACGGCAAGCGCTATGCGGTGATCGTGAACGAGTTTGGCGAGGTTGGTATCGACAATGATCTCGTCGTTGGCGCGGACGAAGAAGTCTTCGAGATGAACAATGGCTGCATCTGCTGCACGGTGCGCGGTGATCTCATTCATATCATCGACAATCTGATGAAGCGGCGCGGACGTTTTGACGCCATCATCATCGAAACGACAGGGCTCGCTGACCCGGCCCCCGTGGCGCAGACCTTTTTTGTCGATCAGGATGTGCGGGCGAAAACCAGGCTTGATGCGGTGGTGACGGTGGTGGATGCCAAGCATCTGGTGGCGCGACTTGATGACGCACCCGAGGCGCAGGACCAGATCGCCTTCGCCGACGTCATCTTGCTCAACAAGACAGACCTGGTGAGCGAGGATGATCTGAAAGCCGTGGAGGCACGTATCCGCGCGATCAACCCTTACGCCAAGCTGCATCGCACCCAAAACTCAAATGTGGCGCTTGAGGCCATTCTTGATCGCGGCGCGTTTGATCTTGAGCGCATCCTGTCGGTCGAGCCCGACTTCCTCGACGGCCATCATGATCACGACCATGATCCGGATGTGGTGTCGATGTCGCTGACCATTCCGGGTGATATCGATCCGGAAAAATTCCTGCCGTGGATCAACGAGGTGTCGCAGACCTTTGGTCCGCAGCTTCTGCGCTACAAGGGCATTCTCGCCTTCAAGGACGAGCCGCGCCGCTTCGTGCTGCAGGGCGTGCACATGATCATCGATGGCGATCTGCAGCGGCCTTGGAAAGCGGATGAGAAGCGCGTGTCGCGCCTCGTCTTCATCGGGCGCGATCTTGATCAGGCGGCGTTGACGGCCGGCTTTGAGGCCTGCAAGGCTTGAAGGGCTTTTTCGCTGTCCGCCTTCGTGTCAATTTATGAGGTCTGACCCTAGCTCATGACAGCCTCGATAACGTCTTCTCCCGATCAGGGTCCGCGCTTCGAACTTGGCGCCCATGTGCTGACGGCGCATTTCATTGGCCCGCTGGCGCTCTTTGCCACCGCCGAGGGCGCGGTTGCGGCAGCGACACCCGGCTCGGGGCTTGAAGGGCAAAACCAGGTCGACCAGTCCGGGCTCGTTCTGGCGGTGGCTGCCAGCGATGGCAAGGCGCTCATCGTTGCCGGCGAGCGTGGCGTTGTACGTCGCGTTACGTTGAAAGATGTGAGCGACATCGCTCATTGCAGCGGCGCCTGGCCAACGGCGCTTGCCAGCGGTCCGGATGGAGCGGTGGCTGTTGCCGCAGGGCGCAAGCTGTCGGTGTGGCGGGGTGGCGAGACGATTTTCACGACGCAAGCGCCGTCGCTGGTGCAGGGCCTTGCGTTTGCCCCCAAGGGGTTTCGTGTGGCGGCAGCCCATGGGGGAGGGGCCAGCCTGTGGTATCCGGGGCAACCGGCTGCCGAGCCGACGCGGCTGGACTGGAAGGGCGCCCATCTCGACGTCGTCTTTTCGCCTGATGGGGCGTTTCTGGTCACCTCCATGCAGGAAAACGCCCTTCATGGCTGGAAGCTTGCCGACAAGGCGCATATGCGCATGACCGGCTATCCTGGCAAGCCGCGCTCGCTTGCCTGGACGGTCAAGGGCAAATGGCTGGCAACCTCGGGGGCGGATGCGGCCATTCTCTGGCCGTTCCAGGACAAGAACGGGCCGATGGGCAAAGCGCCAAAGGAAATCGCCGTGCGCGGCGACAGCAAGGTAACGCGGGTTGCCTGCCATCCGCAGGTTGATGTCGTGGCAACCGGCTATGATGATGGCATGGTGCTGCTGACGCGGCTTGATGACCTGGCCGAAATTGTCGCGGTGCGCCCCATGGCGTCCGCGATCTCGGCGCTCGCCTGGTCGGCTGACGGGGCGATGCTTGCCTGGGGCAGCGATAGCGGTTTTGCCGGTATCTTTTCAGCCCGGCAGAGCGTCTGACATGCGTCTCGGGCGCTGGTTCAGGCCGGATGAGAAGCGCCAGAAGGATGTCGAGCGCCTCAAAGGGTGGGTGCGGGCAGCGCTGGCGGTCGATGACAGCAAGACGGTATCGATCAGCGAGATCGAATGCGGCGATCCCTCGTGCCCTGGCGGCATCGAGACCGCCGTGCTGGTGCGCGGCAAAGCAAGCGTCGAGGCGGCCTTCAAATTGCGCGGGCCGCTCGACAGCCTGAGCGAAGCGATGGTCGCAGACGCCGTCGGCGCGTGGCGGGCAGCCAGAATGACCGGCCCCGCTTCATGACGCGATCAGAGCTCCTGCCGGGCCCATCACTCGTTTCCGGCGATTTTCCGTCTGCGGCGCCGTCAAGAGGCGCACCGCGCCTCAGCTGCGTGGTGGCGCGGCGGAGGCGTTCGCCTGCGGAGCGGCCTGCTGTGCCACCGTCTGGTCAGTGACAGAACCAGCGGGCTTTGCTTCAACGGTTTCGTCTTCGGCAAGGCCTTTCTTGAAGGATTTGATGCCTTTGGCGACATCGCCCATCATTTCCGAGATCTTGCCCTTGCCACCGAACAGCAGCAGGGCGAGAAGCCCGACGACTAGCCAATGCCAGATGCTGAATGCGCCCATCACGTCCTCTCAAACTCTGTGCGCGGCCAATAGGCCGCCTGTCGTACCTATCCTAAAGCATAATATCGGGTAGCGGGAAGAGGATTGCTAGCCCCTGACGCAAATTCGCTGAAGAACGTAAACGCGGCCCCGCCTCAACGCACCAGCACGTTACGGAACTGCCAGGGGTCGCTGGTGTCGATATCCTCAGGGAAAAAGCCCGGGCGGTCGGTCAGCGGCGTCCAGTCGGTGTAATAGCCTTTCACCGGGCCGAGATAGGGCGTCTGTACCTCAAGGCAGCGGCGAAAATCCATTTCATCGGCTTCAACGATGCCAGCCATCGGGTTTTCGAGCGCCCATACCATGCCGGCCAGCACCGCAGACGTTACCTGCAAGCCGGTTGCGTTCTGGTAGGGGGCAACGGAGCGGGTTTCCTCGATGGAGAGTTGCGAGCCATACCAATAGGCGTTCTTGCCATGGCCGTAGAGCAGCACGCCCAGTTCGTCGATGCCATCGACGATCTCATGTTCATCGAGAATGTGGTGTTCATCCTGCATCTTGCCGGCCTTGCCGAACATCTCGTGCAGCGACAGCACGGCGTCGTTGGCCGGGTGATAGGCATAATGGCAGGTCGGGCGATAGATCGCCTTGCCGGCACCGTCACGCAGGGTGAAATAATCGGCAATCGAGATCGATTCATTATGGGTGACGAGAAAGCCGTACTGGGCGCCTGGCGTCGGACACCACGAGCGCACGCGGGTATTGGCGCCGGGCTGGAGGAGATAGATCGCCGCGCCGCAGCCATCCTTGTGGGTGCGGCCATTCTCCGGCATCCAGGTTTCATGCGTGCCCCAGCCAAGTTCGGCTGGTTGCATGCCCTCCGACAGGAACCCTTCGACCGACCAGGTGTTGACAAAGATGTCACGCGGCTTCGGGGTTCTCGAGCGTTGGGTATCGCGCTCGGCGATATGAATGCCCTTGACGCCAAGCCGCTGGGCGAGCCTGCCCCATTCCTCGCGCGTCGTCGGCTCGTTGCCCTTGTGTCCCAGATCGGCGGCAAGATTGACCAGAGCCTGCTTGACGAACCATGAGACCATGCCCGGATTGGCGCCGCAGCAGGAGACGGCTGTTGTGCCGCCAGGCGTCTTGCGCCGTGCCGCAAGGACAGTCTCGCGCAGGGCATAATTCGAGCGCGCTTCCGGCCCTTTGGACGTATCCCAGTAGAAGCCGACCCAGGGTTCCACCACGGTGTCGATATAGAGCGCGCCGATATCGCGGCAGAACTCCATGATGTCGAGCGAGGAGGTGTCGACTGAGAGGTTGACGCAGAAGCCTTGTCCGCCGCCTGCGGTGAGGAGCGGCTTCAGCAATTCCTTGTAATTGTCCCGCGTCACCGCCTGGTGAATGAAGCGGATGCCATGTTTGTCAAGGATGGCCCTGTCACTGTCATCGGGATCAATGACAACGAAACGGCTCTTGTCGAACTCGAAATGACGCTCGATGAGCGGCAGCGTGCCGCGACCGATCGAGCCGAAGCCGATCATGACGACAGGGCCGGAAATTTTTGCATGGATGGGGTGCTGGGGCATGGATTGTCCCTGAAAGGCAAATGATGACGGGAAGGGCAGCCTGACGGCGCCACGTGACGAGGGCTTGCTACACGTTAACTCTTGCCTTGTCGATCACGCGTGGCGCAGCCAAGTGCAAGGTTCGCCCGATCATTCAATCCGGCATTGGCGGACATTGATATGGCTTGCGACAGCCTGGCTCATCTGGTGGCTCTGGCGAGAATCGGCAAACCGAATCAGGGCTCAAGAACGGTTTCAGCGTCAGCGGGCAGGATGATTTCGAGAAGCTCGCAATCATCAGACCAGCCGACCACGGTGTGGCGGATATTGGGAGGCTGCACCCAGCTTGAACCAGCCTTGAAGACATGGGCGCCTTCGCCCTCGAATTCAGTCGAGAACCAGCCCTTCAGCACATAGATCATCTGGAAGTGCACGTCGTGGCGATGGCGTTCACTCAGGGCTGGCGAGAAGGGTTTGACCATGCGGATGACGTGAGCGGTCGCAAGCCCGTTGGTGGCGGCGGCCACACCAAGATCGCGGTAGGCGGAATAGTCGCGCAAGCCGCCCGTCTTGAAATCGGCCTCGTTATGATGGCTGACGGTGAAGCTCTGGGCGGAACTGGCGTCATTGGTCGTGACCATTTTGGCTCCCTTGTGGGCTCACTGCGCCCGAGCGACAGCGAGGTGCTGGCTCAGGCCGCAAGGATGGCGCTTTCAGCGCCCCGCGCCAAGAGGCATCACGCCGCCTGCGCGGTCAGACAGGTGGGCAGGCGGACCGCCGGGCGCATGAAACCCGTGGCATGAGCGAGGGCGCCCTGAATGAGTTCGCGGCCAAGAAACCGCCGCTCATCGCCATCGCCCGGCATGACAAGCCGCTCGACGGGTGCCTTCGAAAAGCCGAACCGGCTATAATAGCGCGGATCGCCCACCAGAACGACGGCGCTATGGCCAAGCTGGCGGGCCTGATCAAGCCCGCGCAGCATGAGGGCGCGGCCGATCCCGGTGCCCTGATAGTCAGGATCAACCGCGAGCGGGCCAAGCAGCAGGGCGCGCGTTGCCGGGCCGGCGAGCACGTTCCAGAAGGTCAGCGTGCCAACGATGCGGCTGCCCCAGGGCAGAGCGTTGTCGCGCACAAGAAAGGCAAGGCCGCGCGCCGGCATCTGGCCCTCGCGCAGTGCCTGGGCCGGCTTTTGAAGGCGATCCGCACCGAAGGCGCGATCGAGGAGGTCCTCGACGCCTTGCCTGTCGACTGTCGTGTGATGATCGAAGACGAGCATGTAAACCCCCTGAAGCCATGAGGAGGATTAAGGACAGAGCCGCCGGCCCCGCAGGGCCGGCGCAGCGGATCAGATGACGATCTGGCGCAAGGGCGGAAAGCCGTTGAAGGCCACTGCCGCATAGGTAGTGGTATAGGCGCCGGTGCCTTCGATCAGAACCTTGTCGCCGATCTCGAGCGAGATAGGCAGCATGTAGGGCTCTTTCTCATACATCACATCCATCGAATCGCAGGTCGGGCCCGCCAGAACGCAGGGCTCAAGGGCTGCGCCGTCGCGCGGCGTTTTGATGGCGTAGCGGATCGATTCGTCCATCGTCTCGGCGAGACCGCCGAATTTGCCGATGTCGAGATAGACCCAGCGCACGTCATCATCCTCGCGCTTCTTCGAAACGAGAACCACCTCGGCCTGGATGATGCCGGCATTGCCCACCATGCCCCGGCCAGGCTCGATGATGGTCTCCGGGATGCGGTTGCCGAAATGGCGGCGCAGCGCCTCGAAGATGGCGTTGCCATAGGCTTGTACCTTCGGCACCGCCTTCAGGTATTTGGTCGGAAAGCCGCCACCGAGATTGACCATGGCAAGCGTAATGCCGCGATCAGCGCAATCGCGGAACACTTTCGAGGCCATGGCAAGCGCCTCGTTCCACATGTTCGGATTGCGCTGTTGCGATCCGACATGGAACGAGACCCCATGGGCGATCAGCCCGAGGCGATGGGCGTGTTCGAGCACATCGACCGCCATCTGCGGCTCGCAGCCGAATTTGCGCGATAGCGGCCATTCGGCGCCTGCCCCGTCGCAGAGCACGCGGCAGAACACTTTCGAGCCAGGTGCGGCACGGGCGATCTTTTCCACTTCAGCCACGCAATCAACGGCAAAGAGACGGATGCCAAGCCCATAGGCGCGCGCAACATCCGCTTCCTTCTTGATCGTGTTGCCAAACGAAATGCGATCGGGCGTCGCACCAGCGGCCAGCGCCATCTGCAATTCCTGCACGGAGGCGATGTCAAAGCAGGAGCCAAGATCCGCCAGAAGCGACAACACTTCCGGCGCCGGGTTGGCTTTCACTGCATAGAACACGCGCGTGTCAGGCAAGGCCTTGGCAAAGGCCAGGTAATTGTCCCGAACGCGATTGAGATCGAGCACCATGACAGGCTCATCGAAACGATGAGCGGCGAGGTAGTTGCGAATGCGATCGCTCATTGCGGTATCTCCCATGCCGCAAGGCGTTAACCCAAGGCTATCAATGTGATCATGCGCCTGCTGTGGAGGCAGGACGTCATGGGCATCAATAGCAGGCCGGTAGCGACCGGCCCCGCGAATGATATGCCGTGGATTGGAACGGGAGACCGCTCCGCACGCCGGGCAAGATGGACAAGCCTCGACAGACCGCCGGCGGTGGAAACCGGCTGAGACCGAAAAGACCCGCTCCGTCGTTGCTTCAAGTCGCGTCCCCCGCGGAGGACGGGGTTCACCGGTCTATTCCGGCTGCCGGTCGAGGTTCGATGCTCGGTGCGTAACGCACCCCGAATGACGATCCCTCGCCATTCATTTGCATCGGGCGGCTGTCCGGCCTCTTGTCCGGATGCCCACCGACCAGCACGCGACCACAGGCACGTGCAGAATTGGGTGAGCGCTATATGAGGCAATTGACCATCGCACGCAAGAGAAAAACGGCGCGGCGGCTTCAGTTTTTCTTCTTTTTTGAGGAAAGAGTTGCTGAGGATGAACAGTGACTTAACAAAATGCGCTGCGTTGCCAGTTCCGTCGATGTGTGCGAGGGGAAAGCGCGATCATGCAGCGTTGACGTTTGGGCAATGATGCAGGGGCGATGCTGGCAGGAAATGGAGCGATCGACGCTCATGCGACGGCGCGATTTTTTTAAAACGGCCACAATACTCGGCGGTCATGTGATGCTCCCCGGCGGGCTCGCGGCGCAAACGCCGGCTTTTGCCTTTGATTCGGTCATCGCCCGGGCGCGGGCGCTGAGCCAGCAAGGTTTCCAGCCGGGTCCGCAGGCACCAGACAATTTGCGTCAGCTTGGTTTTGACGCCTATCGTGACCTGCGTTTTCGCCGCGATCGCGCCTTGCTGGATGAAGAAGGCAGCCGCTATCGCCTGCAGATGTTTCATCTCGGGTTTCTTTATACGCGGCCGGTCAGTGTCTCGATTGTCCGTGACGGCGTTGCCCAGCCGATCACCTATCGTTCCGATCTCTTCGATCTCGGGCGCAACAAATTCGACCCGCCCCTTCCCGAAACGTTGGGGTTTGCCGGCTTTCGTCTGCATTATCCTCTCAATCAACCGAAGCTTTTCGATGAGTTGATCTCGTTTCTGGGTGCAAGCTATTTTCGCTTGCTCGGACGCGGCCAGCGCTACGGTCTGTCGGCGCGCGGACTGGCGATTGATACGGCTGTCTCCAGCGGCGAGGAATTTCCGTCCTTCCGCGAATTCTGGATCGTGCCGCCAGCGCCCGGTGGCGAGCAGATTATGATCTATGCGCTGCTCGACAGCCCCTCGGTGACGGGAGCCTATGCGTTCGCGCTCTACCCGGGTGAAGCATCGCAGCTCACGGTGCAGGTGACGCTTTTTGCCCGCAAGCCGATCCGCAAGCTCGGGCTCGCGCCGCTCTCCTCGATGTTCTTTTATGGCGAGAACCAGTCACGACCGGCCACCGATTATCGCCCGAAGGTCCATGATTCGGATGGGCTTTTGATCCATACGGGCGCGGGGGAATGGATATGGCGGCCTTTGCGCAACCCGAACGGCCTCGCCGTCTCAGCCTTCCTCGACAATAATATGAGGGGCTTCGGGCTGGTTCAGCGTGATCGCGCCTTTGACCATTATCAGGATCTCGATCTGCGCTATGAGGCGCGCCCGACGTACTGGATCGAACCGGTGGGCGCGTGGGGCGAGGGGCATGTCGAGCTGATCGAAATCCCGACGCCGGATGAGACCAATGATAATATCTCGGCCTTCTGGGTGCCGCGCAGCGAGCTGAAAGTCGGCGAGCCGATCAGTTTTGCCTACCGGTTGCGTGCGTTGATGTCGGTGAGCAATGTCGATGTCGATCATCCCGGCGGGCGGGTCGTCAATACCTTCAGCAAGCGCCTTCTCAGCCATGAAGCGGCTGAGCATAACGACCCGACGGTACGGCGCTTCCTCATTGATTTTGCCGGCGGCGAGCTTGCCTATTTCATGCGCGCGCCGGGTGAAGTCGAGGTGATGCCCTCGGCGCCATCGGGGCAGATCCTGCGCAAATTCGTCATCGCCAATCCTGATATCGCAGGTATCCGCGCCGTATTCGACTTCAAGGCGCCGCCCAATTCCACAACCGATCTGCGGGCCTATCTGCGGGCAGGCGACAAGACGTTGTCGGAAACGTGGATCTATCCATGGCGCCAGGATGGCTGATCTTGGGCTGGAGAAGGTGAGCGACGTTTATCGGTTGCACGGGCCGGCGGCGGGGTTGCGGCGTGTTGTTTTTTTCGGTTCCGTCCTGCTGCTGACGGCGATTGCCTCGATGTCGATGCTGGATATTCTGGGCAGCGACGGGCTGACATTCTTTGAAGCGATGATCGTCAGCCTGTTTACCGTCAACTTCCTGTGGATCGCGCTTTCGTTCATCAGTGCCATCACCGGGCTGGCGTTGTGCCTGACGAAGCGCGATCCCATCAGCCTGAGGCGCGCCACCCTGCGGCCTGTGCCCAAAAGCCTGTCATCGCGCACGGCGATTGTCGTTCCCGTCTACAATGAGGAGCCGCATGCGGTGTTTGCCCGCATCCGCTCCGTCTACGAATCGCTTGATCGCCTCAACCTCGCCTCCGCCTTCGATTTCTTCGTCCTGTCGGATTCGCGCGATCCCGACATCTGGATTGCCGAGGAGCTGGAATGGGGGGCGTTGCGGCAGGCTCTGAAATTGCGCGGAAAAGTGTTCTACCGGCGGCGCGAATTCAATACCGAGCGCAAATCGGGAAATCTGATGGATTTCTGCGAGAAATGGGCAGCCGGCTATGATTTCATGGTGGTGTTTGATGCCGATTCGACGATGACGGGCGAAGCACTCGCCGTCATGGCCGCGCTGATGGAGGCCAATCCCAGGGTCGGCCTCATCCAGGCGCCGCCGCAGCCGACGGGGCGCTCGACGCTGTTTGCCCGCATTCTGCAATTCATCAGCCACGTTCATGGTCCGACGATGACGGCGGGGCTTGCCTTCTGGCAGCTGGGCTCGGGCAATTACTGGGGCCATAACGCCATCATCCGGACCGAGGCCTTCATCGAGTGCTGCGGCCTGCCGCATCTGCCCGGGCGGCCGCCGCTGGGTGGCGCCATCCTCAGTCATGATTTCGTCGAGGCGGCCTTGTTGCGCCGCGCTGGCTGGAAGGTGTGGCTGGTTCCCGACATTGAGGGATCGTGGGAGGAACTGCCCTCCAACATCCTCGATTATGCGGCGCGCGACCGGCGCTGGTGCCAGGGCAATCTGCAACATATCCGCGTCGTCTTTGCCACCCGCATCAAGCCATTATCGCGGCTTCATCTGTTCATGGGGGTGATGGCCTTCGTGTCATCGCCGCTGTGGCTTGCGCTGCTGATCTTCTCGACGCTGACAGCGTGGGAAACGGCCCAGAAGGGGCATCGCTTCTTCACCGGCTCGCTGTCGCTTTTTCCCACCTGGCCGATTGATCGGGCCGGCGACATGCTGACGCTGCTGGCGATTACGCTTGGCATGCTGGTGATCCCGAAGCTGCTGTCGATCGTGATGGCGGCCTGTCACCCCAGCCGGGCGCGGCTTTACGGCGGAGCGGTCGGGCTGATCGTTTCAGCCGTGATCGAGCTCATTTTTTCCGCATTGCTGGCGCCGATCATGATGTTGTTTCATTCCTATTTCGTTGCCAGCAATCTTTGCGGCTTTGTGGTGCAATGGGACAGCCAGTCGCGCGATGATCGGGGCGTGGCGCTTGGCGCGGCGGTTCGCGCGCATTGGGTGCATGTGGTCATCGGTCTGGTCTGGAGCGGGGTTGCCTACTGGTTCAATCCGGGGTTTTTCTGGTGGATGACACCGGTGCTCGCCGGCATGATCGTGGCGCCAGTGCTGACCCATCTGTCGAGCCGCCTTGATCTGGGGCGGATGGCCGCGCGCCATCGTCTGTTTCTGACGCCCGATGAGACAGCGCCTGCCCGTGAGCTGGCGCGCGCGGAAGCGTTACGCTGCGAGCCGGCGGTGGCGGTTGACAGCGGGCTTCTCAAGATTCTTGAAGATCCGACGGCAAGCGCACTCCATGCCGCACTTATTCCCGACGCCGCACCCTCCGAGCGGGTGCGGGTCGAGGTGGCGCTCCTTTACGAAAAGCTGGCGCGCATCGGCCCGCACTCATTGACGCGCGATGAAAAAATCAAACTTCTGTCGTTCCCCGTCAAGCCGCTCGACCAGATCATGGCGGGGCGGATGGCGCTGCCGAATTGACCTGGCTTTGCCTTTTTCTTGCGCAAAAGAGGCCTTGCGCCTCGGCTTCATCTTTTAATCATCTCATTTAAGGTTAGGAACTATAGGGTGCCGTCGTGGTTCAAGGCCATATCTCGCCTGCCGCCGATGCCAAGGAAATGCCGATGTTTGACGACAATCTGACCCGAGAAGCCCATGCGCTCATGAACAGCCACTCCCTGCAGCGCGCAGCGGCACTGGCGGCGGCGGTTGATCCGGTGGCGCGGCTGTGGTGTCGCTCATTTGGCGTTGTGAGCGACATGGCGCGGGAGCGGCTCACGACCTTGCTCAGCGACAAGGCGCTTGCGGCGCTTGCCGGCGGCGTTGGATTTGATCTGATCGTCGAACAGCTTGATCAGGCAGCCGAAGCGGCGATCCGGCATTGGTTTGCAGTCGTGCTGGGGCGTCCGGTGGAGGCAGGTGCGACACCGCTTGCCATCATCCGGCTCGCCTATATCGAGGTCAATCGCGACGGGCGCTGGGGCGATGCGTTTCTTGATCCACGGGCGGCGTTTGCCGAGTTGGCCAGCGATGTGGAAGCGGCGATGATCGAGCCGACGCCAACGATACACCGGCGCCAGATGACGCGACAGGTTCTTTGAATGCCTAACGTTTGCGGCTGCCGAAAACCGGTTCAACGCGCATCGCCTGGCGGGCAAAGGCGATAATGGCCATCATGGCGCCGCCTACCATCACCAGTTGCAGTCCCCAGAACAGGATGTCGCCCAGCTTCAACAAGCCGGCGATCGCCCAGGCACCGGCAATCGCTGCGGCCAGCACTTCGCTTGCCACAAGGATAATGGCGGCGATGACGGTGACGGCGCTGCGCCGAGGCGAAGGGACGGATTTTGAACTGGTCATTGAACGGTCCTGCATTGCGCACTCTTAGCGCAGGGCGATACGATCGCGCAAGGCAAGCCGAATTTAGTCATCCGACAGGCGGCTCGACGACAAAGTCGATGCGCGCGCCGATGAAGGCGGTGGTGACGGCATGAATGGGGTCATCGACCGAGACGCCGTCGATGGCGCGTGACAGGAGCAGGGGCTCGGTGCTGGAGATGTTCAGCAATTCCTGTTCCTGCGGGGTTGGCAATACCGCGCTGATGCGGGTTGAGAGACGGACATAATCGCTCAGGCCGTAAGAGGCGAGTGCGCGCGTGAATGACATGCCGGCGCGCACGAAGTGGCGGTCGAAGTCCGGCCAGCGGGCATGCTCAAGACAGTGCGTGCTGGTCGCCAGCGGCGCGCCACCGGCATGGCGCAGGGTGCGGAAACGCCACAGCAGGGTGCCAACCGGGAGATTGAGGCGATGGGCGTCCTTGTCGAGCGCCTCCTCAACCTCCATCGCCCCGATCAGCGTATTGTCGGTGCTGCTATCGCCGATGAAGCTGTCAGCGAAGCGGACACGACGCCCGAGGCGGTAATCAAATGTCGGGCGGCGGACAAAGGTGCCGCGTCCCTGTTCAATCGATACCAGCCCGCGCATCTGCAGGAATTGCAGTGCCTGACGCACGGTGTGGCGATTGACCGCAAACCGGCTTGCGAGTTCAAGCACCGTCGGCAGCGGACTGCCGGTTGGCACCACGCCGTTGCGGATATCCTGTTCCAGTTCCTCGGCAATCCGGCGCCAGCGCGGGGCGTTGCGCCCGCTTGCAGGCTGGTCGGTATCGCGCACGATGTTGTCGATAGCGTCCATCGCAATGTCACCTCAGCGTCACGATGCCAGTCTACAACAAAACATATGTATTGATCTAGACCTATAAATGGTCTAGACCTTATAACAATCCAGACTGCCCAGCTATCATTCGTGAGACAGATGACGCATCCATCCAGCGCGCTTCCCAGGGAAACTGCAGACATCACGGCGCGCCGTCGCGACTGGCTGGCGGTTCTCGCGCGCGCTTCGCGGTGCGATCTGGAAGCGGTTCTTGCCGATCTGCCGACGGTGCCCGGTTACACGCTGCTGCGCCCGCCGGAGAGTGGCGCCATCATGGTGAGGGCGCGGGCCGGTGGCAGCGGACGCCAATTCAATCTGGGTGAAGCAAGTGTGACACGCTGTACGGTGCGGCTGGACGAGGGCACCGCCGGCGTTGCCTATGCCTTGGGGCGTGACCGGCGCCATGCGGAACTCGCGGCAGTGCTTGATGCGTTGCTGCAGGCGGCTTCAGGCGGCGCTGACCTCTATGAGCATCATATCCGCCCGCTGGCACGACAGCAGCAGGCGGCGCGGGATCTGCGCTCACGCCAGGCCGCCGCGACAAAGGTCGATTTCTTTACGCTGGTGCGGGGCGACGGCTGAACCATGTCACAGATGTCGGGTCTTGATCTTCGCCAGGTTGGTCGCGGTTTCGTCGATCCGGTTGCAGGCGCACAAGAGGTCTTCAGAGCAACCATGTCGGCGCTCGCCCGTCCGGGACTGGCGCAGGCGATAACCCCGCCTGGCGATGTGCCTGAGGGCGTCTCACCAGCCCTTGTGGCGCTGCTGCTGACGCTGGCTGATTTCGAAACGCCGCTATGGCTGGCGCCCGATCTTGGCGATGAGAGTTTGCGCGCCTATGTGCGGTTTCATACCGGCGTGCCTCTGGTCGATGATCCGGCGCTCGCCATGTTCGCTGCCAGTCGAGCGCATGGCGCTGGCGCCGTGTTGGCGCAGCTGTCGATCGGCGAGGATCGCTATCCCGACCGCTCGGCGACCCTTCTTGTCGATGTGCCGGCGCTCACCGGTGGACAGGGCGTGCGCGCGAGCGGTCCCGGCATCAGGAACACCGTGACACTCTCTCCCGCCGGCCTTTCGACCGCGTTCTGGCAGGCGATGGGTGAAAATCATCGCCTCTACCCGCTTGGTGTTGATTGTTTCCTGTGCGCTGGACACGAGATGATGGGCTTGCCGCGCTCGAGCGCTTTAGCACTGATGGTGGAGGGCTGAGCCGTGTATGTCGCAGTCAAGGGCGGCGAAAAGGCCATTCTCGCCAGCCATGATCTCATCGCGCAAACCAGGCGGGGTGACCCGCTGCTGCCCGAGCTCGACGTGGCGCAGATCGCCAGCCAGCTTGGCATCGCTGTTGACCGGGTGATGAACGAGGGCTCGATCTATGACCGCGAGCTGGCTGCGCTTGCCATCAAGCAGGCGCAGGGCGATCTCATCGAAGCGGCCTTCCTGCTGCGCGCTTATCGTACCACCCTGCCGCGCTTTGGCGCGAGCCTGCCGGTTGATACGGCGCGCATGCTGATCCGCCGTCGCGTCTCAGCCACCTACAAGGACCTTCCGGGCGGGCAGGTGCTGGGGCCTACCTATGATTACACGCATCGGCTGTTTGATTTTTCGCTGATGGACAGTGAGGGCGAGCGCGGCAGCGTTCAGCCGGCGCAAGAGGCGCTTGACGAGAACATGCCACGCGTTCCCGATATTCTGGGCGCCGAAGGCCTGATGGAGCGCGAATTGCCGCCGCCTGGCGATGAAGCGCCGTTCGATATCACGCGCCAGCCGCTGGAATTTCCGGCCGAGCGCGATGAGCGCCTGCAGGTGCTGGCGCGTGGTGATGAAGGGTATCTGCTGGGCCTTGCCTACTCCGTGCAGCGTGGCTTTGGCCATTCGCATCCCTTTGTCGGTGAAATCCGTCTTGGCGAAGTATCGGTCGAGATCGTGCCGGAAGAGCTGGGTTTTGCCATCGACATCGGTGACATCACGCTCAGCGAATGCCAGATGGTCAACCAGTTTGCCGGCTCAAAGGATCAGCCGCCGCAATTCACCCGTGGCTACGGTCTCGCCTTCGGCCATGCCGAGCGCAAGGTGATGGCGATGTCGCTGGTCGACCGGGCGCTGAAGGCCGATGAACTTGGCGAAGACGTGCGCTATCCGGCGCAGGATGCGGAATTCGTCCTCTATCACTGCGACAATGTGGAAGCCTCCGGCTTCGTCGAGCATCTGAAACTGCCGCATTATGTCGACTTCCAGGGCGAGCTTGAACTGCTGCGCAGGATGCATCGCGAGATTGCAGAGCGCGTGATGACGACCGAAAAGAGGGAGGCAGCGGAATGATCGAAGGTCTCTCTCATCTCACGCTCGTTGTTCGTGATCTTGAAGCTATGACGCGCATTTGCGTCGAGGGGCTTGGAGCGGTGGAAGTCTATTCTTCGCTGGACCAGACTTTCTCCATATCAAAGGAAAAATTCTTTCTCATCGGCGGTATGTGGATTGCTGTCATGGAGGGCGATCCGCTGCCCTCACGCAGTTACAACCATATCGCTTTCAAAATCTCAGAACATGATTTTGAGGTTTATGAAGAGCGTATCCGTGCCCTTGGCCTGGAGATAAGCGCGGCGCGATCCAGGGTCAGCGGTGAAGGGCGTTCAATCTACTTCTATGATCACGATAACCATCTCTTTGAACTGCACACCGGCACGCTTGAAGAGCGGCTGGCGCGCTATGGGTTAGGAAGAGAAGCAGCGGAATGACCTTGGCATCCTCTTCAACGTCGGACATCACCTACAACTTCGCCTATCTCGACGAGCAGACCAAGCGCATGATCCGGCGCGCGCTGCTGAAGGCAATCGCCGTGCCGGGCTATCAGGTACCGTTTGGCAGCCGCGAGATGCCGCTGGCGCGCGGCTGGGGAACCGGCGGCATCCAGATCACGGCGGCAATCATCGGCGCTGACGACGTTTTGAAGGTGATCGATCAGGGTGCGGACGACACGACGAATGCGGTGTCGATCCGCCGCTTCTTTGCGCGCGTTGCCGGTGTGGCGACAACGGAGGCAACAGAAGAAGCAACCATCATCCAGACCCGCCATCGTATCCCTGAGGCGCCGCTCAGCGCCGATCAGGTGCTGGTCTATCAGGTGCCGCAGCCCGAACCCCTGCGCAAGCTTGAGCCGCGGGAAACGGAAACCCGCAAGATGCATGGCTACGGCGAATACGGGCTGATGCAGGTCAGGCTTTACGAAGATATCGCCCGCTTCGGCCATATCGCCACCACCTATGATTATCCGGCGCTCGTCAATGGCCGCTACGTCATGGCGCCAACGCCCATCCCCAAATTCGACAATCCGAAGATGGACCACATGCCGGCCTTGCAGCTCTTCGGAGCCGGTCGTGAAAAGCGCATCTATGCGGTGCCGCCCTACACCACCGTCAGGAGCCTCGATTTTGACGATCATCCGTTTCAGGTGCAGCGCTGGTCGCGACCTTGCGAATTATGCGGGGCCGGCGACAGCTATCTCGACGAGGTGGTGATCGATGACCAGGGCAGCCGGATGTTTGTGTGCTCCGACACCGATTATTGCGAGGGCAGGCGGGCCGAGGGCCATGTGGGTACGCAGCTTGAGCAGAGCGCGGGGCAGCGCCTGACGGGGGGCTCATCATGAATGTGATTGGCGACATGGTGCCAGCGCTTGCCCTCTCCGCGCCGCTGTTGCGGGTCGATGGGCTGACCAAATTCTACGGTGTCCAGCGCGGATGTGAGGGCATTTCGTTTGAGCTCTATCCCGGTGAAATTCTCGGCATCGTCGGTGAATCAGGCTCGGGAAAATCCACCTTGCTGCAGTGCCTCGCCGGGCTTCTGGCGCCGACAAACGGTGATATCCACTTCCGCAACACGCAAGGCGCCGAGGTTGATGTGCTGGCTCTGCCCGAGCCGGAGCGCCGGCGTCTCATGCGCTCCGAATGGGGCATCGTCCACCAGAACCCCCGCGATGGGCTGCGCATGGGGATTTCGGCCGGCGGCAATGTCGGCGAGCGCATGATGGCGGTCGGCAAACGCCATTACGGGCAGATCAGGGCCACGGCGCTCGACTGGCTGTCACGGGTCGAGATCGAGGGCGGGCGTATCGATCACAAGCCGTCGCAGTTTTCAGGCGGCATGCAGCAGCGTTTGCAGATTGCCCGCATTCTCGTCTCCGAGCCCCGCCTTGTGTTCATGGATGAGCCGACCGGCGGGTTGGACGTTTCCGTGCAGGCAAAGCTCCTCGATCTTCTGCGCGTGCTGGTGCGCGACCTTGGAATTTCAGCGATTGTCGTCACCCATTACCTGGCGGTTGCGCGTCTTCTCACTGACCGGCTGATGGTGATGAAGGATGGGCATGTCGTTGAAACCGGGCTCACCGATCAGGTTCTCGACGATCCGCACCATCCCTATACGCAGCTTCTCACCTCCGCCGTGCTGCAGGCATGAGGGAGGCTGACATGGCGAATTCTTCAAGGCATGGCGAGTGTGAGGCGATGAGAGCCATGATCGAGGTTCAGGGCCTGTGCAAACGCTTCGTCCTGCACAATCAGGGCGGCGCGCAACTGCCGGTATTCGAGGATGTGAGCTTCAGCGTTGCGGCGGGCGAGGCCGTCGTGCTCACGGGCCCGTCGGGTACGGGAAAATCGACGTTCCTGCGCCTTCTCTACGGCAATTATAAAGCCAGTTCCGGCGCGGTGCGGGTGCGCCATGAGGGGCAGTGGATTGATATCGCTGGCGATGCGCCGCGCCTCGTCATCGAAGTCAGGCGGCGGACCCTTGGCTATGTGTCGCAGTTCCTGCGGGTCATCCCCCGCGTCACGACGCTCGACATCGTCAAGGACACGATGATCAGCCGCGGCGTCGACGAGAGCGAGGCTGATCAGCGCGCGCGCGCGATCCTGGGGCGTCTCAATCTGCCCGAGACGCTGTGGAAGCTGGCGCCCGCCACATTCTCCGGCGGCGAGCAGCAG
This sequence comes from Raskinella chloraquaticus (SeqCode), assembly GCF_021731865.1. Lineage (NCBI taxonomy): Bacteria > Pseudomonadati > Pseudomonadota > Alphaproteobacteria > Hyphomicrobiales > Phreatobacteraceae > Raskinella (SeqCode) > Raskinella chloraquaticus (SeqCode). The sequence continues at coordinate 28,492 of NZ_JAKFWN010000026.1, forward strand.
CGCGTCAACATCGCCCGCACCTTTGTCGATCCGGCGCCGATCCTGCTGCTTGATGAGCCGACCGCCTCGCTTGACCAGCGCAATCGCGACGTGGTGGTGGACCTCATCGGCGAAGCGCGCCACAAGGGCACGGCGATTGTCGGCATCTTCCATGATGACGAGACGCGCGAGCGTATCGCCACCCGCAGCTTCGATCTGATACCCTTCAAGCAGGCCGCCTGATGACAGAAACGACACTGACCAATGCGATGCTCGTCCTTGATGATGAGATAATTCACGGAACGTTGTGTCTGAAGGACGGCAAGATCGCCGACATGCAGCCGGGCGGGAGCCGGGCTGCGGGCGCCATCGACTGCGATGGCGATTTCGTGGCGCCCGGCCTCATCGAGATGCATACCGACAATCTTGAACGTCATTTCATGCCGCGCCCCAAAGTGTTCTGGCCGGATGGGTTGTCGGCAGCCCTTGCCCATGACGCGCAGATGGCTGCTGCTGGCGTGACGACGGTCTATGACGCGATCTGCGCCGGTGTGCTTGATACCGGCAAGGATTACCGCAAGCATCTGTTCGGGCGCATGATCGAGGCGATCGAAACCGGGCAGTTCGGCGGACATTTCCGCATCGATCACAAGCTGCATCTGCGCTGTGAGCTGACCAATCCCGATCTGATGGAAGAAATCGAGCCGCATGCCGACAGGCCGCTGCTTGAACTGGTTTCCCTCATGGATCATACGCCCGGCACGCGGCAATTCCGTAAAATCGAACACCTCATCACCTATGCCAAGGGGCAGGGAGATCGCACCGACCAGCAGATTGATCATGATCTCAAGCTGCGCATGGATGAGGGGCCTGCTTATGTGAACGCCAATTGGCCGCGCGTGGTCGACCTCTTCGCCAATCGACAGGTGCCGTTGGCAAGCCATGACGACACGACGGCGGAGCATATCGACATGGCGGCCGATGCCGGCTGCACGATCTCTGAATTCCCGACCACGGAAGAAGCCGCGCGCGAGGCCAGGGCCCGCGGTATGGCGACGGTTGCGGGCGCTCCCAATGTGGTGCGCGGCGGGTCGCATTCGGGCAATGTCGCGGCCAGCGATCTGGCACGGCTTGGTCTGCTTGACGCGCTGTCGTCGGACTATGTCCCGTCCAGCCTTCTGCAGGCTGTGGGCGAGCTCCATCGGGCGCTCGGGCAATCGATGGCAACAGCGATGAGCTATGTGACGTGGCGGGCTGCTGACATGTTGCGGCTCACTGATCGTGGTCGCCTGAAGCCGGGCTTGCGCGCTGATATCGTGCGCTTTCGTTTTGTCGGTACGACGCCGGTGGTGCGCGGGCTTTATTCAGCAGGCGTGCGCGCTCTGTGAGCGAGGCCCGTTACGCAATTTATGCTGCGCCACGCCGTGATGAGGCGTTATGGCGCTTCGGCTCGGGGCTTCTTGGCTATGATGCAGCAAAGCCCGGCGATGTGGCCGCGCCCGATCTGGCGGGGATAACGCGAGCCGACTGGCATAGCCTCACGGCCGAGCCGCGCCGCTACGGCTTCCATGCGACGTTGAAGGCGCCGTTTCGTCTGGCTGGTGGACAAAGGGAGAGCGCGTTGCAGAACGCGTTGTCTGATTTTTGCCGCCGGCATCAAGCGCTGCCAGCCTTTTCGCTTCACGTGGCCCGCCTCGGACCGTTTTTCGCCCTGATTCCCAAGAACGCCAATCCCGGCCTCCAGGCGCTGGCCGGCGATGTGGTCGAGGCGTTTGATCTCTTCCGCGCCGCCTTGAGCCTGGAGGAGATGGGGCGGCGCAACCCCGCTCAATTGCCGGCCCGTGAACGCGGCTATCTCGAACGCTGGGGCTATCCTTACGTGTTCGATGCCTTCCGCTTCCACATGACGCTCACCGGCAGGGTGGGTGAGGAGAAGCGGGAACAGGTCGAGGCAGTGCTCAGGGATGCCTACGCCGCCTTGCCGCCTGACCCGTTCTTTCTCGCCGAACTCGTCCTTTTTCGCCAGGACACCCAAGGCAGCCGCTTCGTCATCGTGTCGCGCCATGCTTTCACAGGGTAAGGCGCTCCACAGCGGCGATGAAAGCAGCCTCGCCGGCTGCAAGGTCAGCGTCATTGGCGATCTCGATCACGGATGCGGTATGGGTCATGAGCGGAGCGTCCCGCTGCAGGCGCGCGGCGATATCTTCAGCACTTTCGCGCCCGCGGGCTGCCAGGCGTCGGGCGAGGGTTTCGGGCTGTGCCGTGACATGCAAGACGGCCACCGGCACACCGAGCGCCTCGGCTTGCGGCACGATCCGGCGCGAGACGTTCACCACAACGCTTTTTCCCAGGCTGATCGCCTCAAGCACGTCAGCGCGAGGTATGCCATAGCCCAGCCCGTGCGCCTGCCAGGAGAGGCAATAAAAGCCAGCGGCCTGCCTGGCGACAAACTCATCCTTGCTGATTGCCGCATGCACTTCGCCACCCGCCTCCGGCGGACGGGTGATGTGGCGGGCGGGGAAAAGCAATGCCGGATTGCCGGCGAAATGGCGGCGGGCCGCGTTAATCAGACTGTCCTTGCCGACGCCAGACGGCCCGACAACGAGAATGAGTTTGCCGAATGCGGGCGGGGAGGCGGTGCGATCAGCGTTCATCGTCAAGAGCTAGCGCAAATGCCATGTCAGAAGAATGAAGGAGAGCAAGTTGGACACCAGTCGGCCGGGGCCTGAAAAAGGTCAAGCACCTAAAAAACTCGGTATCAAGCCGTTGATCCACGACAGCGCCAAAGTCACAGGCGCCACGCTTGGCCGCTATACCGAGATTGGCGAGCGGACCAAATTCGTTGAAAGCGCGCTTGGTGATTATTCCTACATCGTCAATGATGGCGATGTCATCTACAGCGATATCGGTAAGTTCTGCTCGATCGCCGCCATGGTGCGGATCAATCCTGGCAATCATCCGATGGAGCGGGCGACGCAGGCCCATTTCACCTATCGCGCCAGCGCCTATTTCGAAGGGGAAGCCGACGAGGCGGAATTCTTCGACTGGCGGCGCGCCAAGCGTGTCACCATCGGCCATGATGTATGGATCGGACATGGCGCGATCATCCTGCCGGGGCGCAGCGTCGGGACCGGCGCGGTGATCGCCGCCGGAGCGGTGGTCTCGCGCGATGTCGCCCCCTACACCATCGTTGCCGGTGCGCCGGCCAAGCTCGTGCGGCGGCGCTTCAGTAAGGAGACAGCTGATCGCCTGATGCGCCTCCAATGGTGGGAGTGGAGCCATGAGGCTCTGCACAAGGCGTTGCCTGATTTCCGCCGCCTGTCGGTCGAGGCGTTTCTCGATCGATTTGAAGCAGTGACCGGCGTCAGCTGAGTTTGGCACGGAGTGTGCATGTTCTGTTGCAGATAGTGCCGGTCGAAACGCAGACGATGAGCAAGCGGCCGGCTTCCTGAAACTGAAAATGAGGGCTTCCTGATGTCCACACCCCTTCTGGCGATTGGTCTTTTGTCGAAAATCAGCTCGGTTGCGCGTCAGGGCCTCAATCAGGCGCAAAAGACGAGTGCGGCGACACAAGGTGCGGAAGCGGCGGCTGATCGGCAAAATGTGCCGGGCAGCCCGGCAAAATTTGACCTGCAAAAATTGTTTCAGAGCCTTGATCTGAACAAGGACAACAATCTGACCAAGGACGAGTTCAAGAGCCTGGCGGGCAATCTGCCCGAGGGTAGAAATTCGTCATCGCTTCTGGCGCTTCAGGAGGCGGGCAACGGGTCGAACGAATTCACCTCCAAGCTGTTCTCCAGCCTCGACAAGGATGGCGATGGGCAGATCGGCAAGGAAGAGTTTGGCGCCATCGGCCAGGGCATCCGCGGCGTTCTGCGCGGTGTTGGTGCTGCTGGCGAAGGCAATCGCGGCGCCGCGAGCCTTGGCGCCAGCGGGTTGAAACCGGCGAGCGATACCTCAGGCACGGATGTCGACCGTGATCGTCTCAACCGCGCCGCCAACGCCTATAGCCGGACCAGCGCGCCGACGCTGTGATCGCTGTGTTACGATAATAAAAGCGATATCGCCCCGTTTTCGCCGCAGTGAAAGCTATGCCATAAGCGCTTGGCGCCGGAAGCGTGCGCGTGGGGCGATGATGATGCAAAAGCATGGTTTCTTGCGACGTTTGCTGATCTGTGGGCTGCTTCTCGCGGTCGGCGTTACAGCGCCAACGCATAAAGCCGCAGCGCATCCTCATGTGATCGTTGAGGCGCGCGCTGAAATTCTCTTCAACGAGAAGGGTGAGGTGATGGCGGTGCGCCATCTGTGGCGCTTTGATGAAGCCTTCTCGTCCTTTGCCAAGCAGGGTCTTGACAAGGATGGCAAATATACGCGCGAAACCTTGCAGCCATTGGCTGAGGTCAATGTCAAATCGCTGAGCGAGTTCAGTTATTTCACGCGCATGAAAACGGGCGGCAAGCGCCTTGAATTCGGCAAGCCGGAAAATTACTGGATCGATCACGACGACAAGGACGGGACGCTGGTCCTGCAATTTACCTTGGCGCTCGCCGCTCCCCTTCCGGTCGCGGCCGCGCCATTGATGATCGAAATAGGCGATCCGGAATATTTTGTTGCCTTCGAGATGGCGAAAGCAAAGCCGGTTGCGCTTCTTCAGGCGCGCGCGGGCTGTGAGGCCCGGGTGCGCGAGCCTGCAAGCCTTGACAGCGCGGCTGCAAGCCAGCTGTCGCGGCTGCCATCCTCGGTCAGGCAGTTACCCCCGGAATTGTCGGGGCTGACGCAAAGCCTGTTCAACGTTGTGATCGTCACCTGCTCATGAAGATGTCCGCGCGAACGCCGGCGATCGTTGCGCTGGCGGCGCTTGCCCTGCTGGCATTCGAGGTCGTCGCAGCAGCGCAGGGCACAACACCGTTCGGCGTCGGGCGGGCGGAGCCGGCGATCAATCCGTCAAGTTTTGGACCGCTTTCCGGCGTGGCAAGCTATATCGCCGTGAAGCAGGCGGAAATCTATCGCCTGTTTGCTTCCGCCATGCGCCAGGCAGCCCATGATCCAACGGCGATCGTGACGATCATCGGCCTGTGTCTGGCCTATGGCGTGCTGCATGCTGCCGGTCCCGGCCATGGCAAGGCGGTGATCTCGTCCTACCTCTTTGCCACCCGCGAGACGCTGCGGCGCGGGATTGTCATCTCGTTTGCAGCCTCGCTCGTGCAAGGTGCGATGGCGATCGCGCTGGTCGGGGTCTTTGCGCTGTTCTTCAAGGCAACGGCAGCGGCCATGGACCAGGCGAGCCGCTATGCCGAGATCGTCAGCTATGGCCTGGTGGCGCTCATCGGCGGCGTTCTGCTGGTGCGCAAACTGGCGGGTTTGTGGCCGCGCCACAGGCTCGCGAGCGCGGGCGGCGTGGCGGCTGGCCATCTGGACGACGGCACGTGTTGTGACGGACATGCTGCAGATCCGAGAATGCTGCAGGGCAAGTTTGATCTGCGCAGCGCTGCGCTTGCGGTCTTTGCGGTAGGCGCCCGCCCCTGCACGGGCGCTGTTCTGGTTCTGGTCTTTGCCCTCGCACAGGGGGTCTTTGCCGTTGGAATTCTCGGCGTGCTGGCGATATCGCTGGGCACCGGGGCAACAGTCGGCCTTCTGGCAGCACTTGCGGTTGGCGCCCAGGGACTGGCGATGCGGCTGGCGGCCAGGCGCTCGGGGCTGGCATTGGCATTCCAGCATATATTTGAAATCGGCGGAGCGCTGTTCGTGTTGCTGTTCGGGCTGACCTTGCTGTCAGCGGCTCTCATCAGCGGGCCGGCATCGCTTTAACAACCCGCATCAATCATGCGCAGGGCCGGTTTCGGCGCCAAGCACTATGGGCTGGCCATGGGGGGTGGCACGCGCAGCGCGGTCCCAGGCGGCGCGGCGATCAGCAAGTTCGCCCGAACCCATCGTGCCTTTTTCAATCGCCAGCCCCTCGAGGGCTGCAAGCCAGTGGCGATAATAGGTATCGCCATGGTCAGGGTCGCCGCCGGCCTGCGCCTTGGCGATTTCAGCATTGAGGCGTTGGCCCCACTCCTCCCAGGTGAAAACACCGCGATCCCTCAGCGCCATTGCCATGGCAAAGGCCTGGGCCTGCCAGGGTGCAGTGAAGACCGGCCCGTCCTCATCGCGCGGCAGATGGGGGAGAGGCAGCGCGTCATCAACCTGCCGGATCAAGGTAAGGCTCCCAGCAATTGAGATAGACGGAGTCGGCCGTGGTATCGGGCCCCCACAGTTCGCGGGCGGTGAAGTGCACGGTATAGAGAAAATGCGGGGCCTCGCCGTGCCCGTGCGCATGAGCGTCGGGGAAGACATGGGCGCCGTGCAGCGCATGAATGGTGCCGCGCCGGCCTCGCGCATAGCGCGGGAGGCGCGTGTGGGTTGCCGGATTGATGGCACGGGTCACCACCGCGTCGCCAACTTGGAAGCGTGGCTGAAAACCGACCTGCCGTTCGGCGGGAAACCCGCGCAGCATGACCGCCTCGGCCTCGTCGGCCTTGAGGACGCGCTTGAGCGCGATGGGCGGGTCGATCGCTTTCCCGCCTGTCAGTTCGGTCTGGTTGACCAGGCCGGTCTCGAGCAGCAGGCGTTCAAGCCCGGCAAGCCAGATGCGATAATAGCTCCAGCCGAGATAATCCTGCGCCGGGCGATCTTCGCGGGTGAAGCGCGCCATATCGATGTTCCAGGCACCTGTGCAGGCGCCGGCAACATAAAGTCCGAGCACGCGCTTTTCCCAGTCAGCGTGGAACACCGGCTCGTCGGGTTCGGGGACCACCGGACCAAAGCCGTGAGCTCCGCCAAGATCGTGTCCGCCGTTCATGTCGCCAGGGCTTTCGGGTCAAGGGCAAGACCGGTGCCGATCATGGAGTTGCGGGTGACGAGCGCTGCCAGCTCGTCCTCGTTGAGGCCAGCGCTCCCGGCGGGGCGCATGGGCAGTACGAGATAACGCAGTTCGGAATTTGAATCCCAGACCCGGATTTTGGTTGCATCCGGCAGCACGACGCCGAAATCGGCCAATACACCGCGCGGGTCGATGATGGCACGTGAACGGTAGGGCGCGGACTTGTACCAGACCGGCGGCAGACCAAGGACCGGCCAAGGATAACAGGAGCAAAGCGTGCACACGATGAGGTTGTGGATCTCGGGCGTGTTCTCGACAATGATCATGTGTTCGCCGCCGCGCCCGCCCATGCCAAGCTCGGCGATGGCCTTTGTGCCATCACTCAGCAGGCGCTGGCGAAAATGCTCGTCCACCCAGGCACGAGCGACCACGCGGGCGCCATTGCGCGGACCGATCTTGGTTTCGTAAAGCTCGACGAGGGTGTCGACAGTGGCGCTTTCAACATAGCCTTTTTCGACCAGAAGGCTTTCAAGCGCGCGTACCCTGATTTCGGTTTCGCTCAGTTCGGACATCTCACCATGATGGTGGTGGCCGTCATGGTCGTGGTGATGATGATCAGGATCGTCATGCATAGCGGGATCGTCTCCTTCTCCCATGGTTCCTGTCAATGCCATCGCGGCGCTAACAGGAACAGTTCATTCAGCCGCCGCTGCGGACAGGCCCAGGCGCTTGCCCTGATGTTGACGGACCGCCACGCCGAAGGCTTCGAATATCCGACGCGAGGGATGGTCACTTGCCGCCCAATATTCGGGATGCCACTGGATACCAAGAACAAAGCCCGGAGCGTTGGCGACCGATACCGCTTCGATGGTGCCATCAGCAGCGGTGGCGTCAATGATCAGGCGATCGGCGAGACGGGCGAGGCCCTGGCGATGGAGCGAATTGACGGCAATTTCGCCCGGAGGAAGGATGCGGCCAAGGCAGCCGCTCTTCTCGACATAGACCGGCTGGCGAATGCCATAACGCACGTCATTGTCGCTTGATTGCGGCGAGCGGTGATCGATGCGACCCGGCAGGGTCTGTATTTCGGTGTGGAGCGAACCGCCAAGGGCGACATTCAGTTCCTGAAAGCCGCGGCAGATCGCCAGAAGCGGCACGCCTTTGGCAATTGCCGCGCGGATCAGCGGCAGGGTGGTCTGGTCGCGCAGGCGGTCATAGGGCTCGAATTCCGCCGCCGGCTCGACGCCATATTCGCCAGGGTAAACGTTGCTGCGCGAACCGGTACAGATGATGCCGTCGATTTGGGCCAGCAGGCTGTCAATGTCCAGGCGCTCAGCCAGCGCGGGCAAGAGGAGCGGCGTGACGCCGGCCACGTCGGCGGCCGCATCGACATAGGTGGTTGGCGTCATATGCCAGTCATGGGGGTCGACGCGCCGGTGATCGGCGGTGACAGCAACCAGCGGGCGCAACTTCATCAGGAAACCTCGTCGGCAAGCAGGCGGGATGCAAGCAAATGCTTCATACCTGGGCCAGGACATGATAGGCGGTCGACAGGGCGAACATCAACCAGGCTCGGTAAGCAGCTAGCCATGCGTGCGCAAGACGTTTTTTCCCTTGACGGGCGGGTGGCGTTGGTCACGGGCGCCGGATCGGGCCTTGGCCGGAGGTTTGCCGAGGTGCTGGCAGCCAATGGGGCGCGCGTCATCGTCAGCGATATTGATGGCGCATCGGCAAAAGAGACCGCCGCCGCCATCCTGTCGCAAGGCGGGCAAGCCATGGCTGTTGCCATCGATGTGACCAGCGCATCATCGATCGCCGCTGGTTTGCGGGCGGGTGAGTTGGCGTTTGGCCGGGTTGATGTCCTCGTCAACAATGCCGGTGTGTTGTCGAAGGGGCGGGCGATCACGCTCGCTGAAAGCGAATGGCGCCGCGTGTTTGATGTCAATCTCGACGGCGCCTGGCGGGTAGCCCAGCAGGTGGCGGCAAGCATGATTGAAGGGGATGGTGGTGTGATCGTCAACATCGCCTCGGTGCTGGGGGTCGGGACGGGCAAGGGCGTGCTGGCCTATACGGTCGCCAAGGCAGGGTTGGTGCAGCTGACGCGGGCGCTGGCGCTGGAATGGGCTCCTGCCGGCATCCGGGTCAATGCGCTGGCGCCAGGATATGTCGCAACGCAGCTTAATCGTGATTTCACCGCCGCCAAGTCCGGCGAGGGGTTGCGCCGCCGGATACCGCAACGGCGCTTCGGGAGCGAGAGCGACCTTGATGGCGCCCTGCTTTTGCTGGCCTCCTCCGCTTCAGCGTTCATGACGGGCAGTATCATCATCGTAGACGGCGGGCAGATGCTCACGGCGTGAGGCAAGAAAATTGTCGGAATTTCCAGGAGGCAAGAATGGATTTCACGTTGCCGCGCGCGCTCGAAGAGGTGCGCCTGAGGACACGGGCCTTCGTTGCTGACCACATCCTGCCGCTGGAAGCGCAGGCGGACGCCTATGATGACCACGAGAATATCCGCCTCGACCTGCTCGCTCAGGTGCGGGAGAAGGCGAAAGCTGCCGGCTTGTGGGCGCCGCAATCGGCCCGCGAGCTTGGTGGTATGGATTTGCCGATCATCGGCTGGGCAGCCATGTATGAGGAAGCCAACCGCTCGATCTTCGGGCCGGCGGTGTTCAACTGCGCCGCACCCGATGACGGCAATATGCGCGTGTTGCGCAAGGTGGCGACACCAGCCCAGCAGGAGCGCTGGCTGAAGCCAATCGTCGAGGGCAGGGTGCGCTCATCCTTCGTCATGACGGAACCCCATCCGGGTGCGGGCTCGGACCCGTCGATGACGCTGACGACCGCCACCCGCAAGGGCAATAATCGCTGGGTCATCAACGGGCACAAATGGTTCATCACGGGGGCCGGCGTCGCACAGCACTTCATCTTGCTGGCGCGCACCTCCGATGATCCCAGGCGCGGCCTGTCCGCGTTTCTTTTTGATCGCGACCAGCCTGGCTGGTCGATTGTGCGGCGTATTCCCATCATGGGTCCGGAGGAGCATGGCGGGCATTGCGAAATGGTGTTCGACGGGCTCGAAATCCCCGATGAGGCGATGCTCATGGGTGAAGGGGATGGGCTCAAGCTGGCGCAGATCCGCCTTGGTCCGGCACGGCTCACGCATTGCATGCGCTGGCTGGGGCTTGCGAAGCGGGCGATGGAAATTGCCTATGGCTATGTCGAAGCGCGCGAAAGCTTCGGGATCAAATTGTCGCAGCGCGAGAGCGTGCAGATCAAGCTGGGCAAAGTGGCGGCAGCCATTGAGATCGGCCGGCTGCTGGTCATGAAGGCAGCGTGGGAGCTTGATCAGGGCGGGCGGGCACGGACGGCGGTGTCGATGGCCAAAATCCAGGTTGCCGATACGCTGCATCTGGCCGCCGACACAGCGATCCAGCTCAACGGCGCGCGCGGCTATTCCAAGGATACCGTTCTGGAGTGGATCTACCGTTACGCCCGTCAGGCGCGCCTCGTCGATGGCGCGTCGGAAGTTCACGAAATGGTTCTGGCAAAGGCCTATGCGTCCGCCGGCGATGATTCCTGGCGCTGGGGCGAAGACGGGGATCGGTCGCATTTTAGCGCGTGATTTTATGTGAAATTAACGGAATTCGCATACGTAATCCTGCCAAAGCGGCACAATATCGCTTGCTGCTAAACCAGGATGGTTGGGTTATGCGTTTTGCTCGCGACGGTCTGTTGTCACGTTTTGCCCAGCGACAGGATGGGGCTGTCGCCTTGATGTTTGGCCTGGTCGGCCTGGTTCTGCTCATGCTGGTCGGGGGTGCGATCGATTATTCACGCGCTGCCAATGAGCGTACCCGCCTGCAATCGGCCATCGACGCCACGGGCCTTGCGCTTGTACATTTGCCAAGTGATACAAGCGCTGCGGTCTTGAGCCAGCAGGCGCTTGCCTTCTTCAGCGGCGTTTATAAGCCTTCACCGGGATTTCCAACGCCGCGTCTTACCACAACGCAGATGGCAAACGGGATCAAGCTCGAAGCCGTGAACGATGTGCCCCTTTCGGTCCTGGCGCTGACGGGAACCAATAGCTGGCCGGTCGGGGTCAGTTCGCACACGGTCTATGGCAAGAACAAGATCGAGATCGCGCTTGTTCTCGACAATTCGGGATCGATGGCGATCGATGGTAAAATCACGGCGCTTAAAAACGCCGTCGATAATCTCATCACCCGATTATCGTCACTTGTGGCCAATCCCGGTGATGTGAAGTTATCGCTGGTGCCGTTCAATACGCAGGTGAATATCGGTACAGGCTACGCCAACAGCACCGCGCTGCGCTGGGACGTCGATGTCTCCAATCCCCATATCCGCAACTACATCAAGAATTTGGGCATTTCCCGCTACGCCCCGATACCGGCCAATTGGCCGGGCTGCGTCTCGGATCGCGATGATGACTATCAGGATTATGATACCAAGGGTGATGCGCCGACGACCGCCATGGAATCGAAATATGTAGCGGCCTACTGCCATTATTATGTCGGCGGATATCCTGTTGCGGGTCAGCAGATCACGGCGATGAAGGCGTTGACGACGGATCTGGAAAGCGTGCGGGCTGCGTCCAACAGCATGATCCCCACAGGCGCCACCAACATCACCATCGGTCTGGTCACCGGTTTGGCGACATTGCGCGCTGACACACCGTTTGGCGCTCAAAGTGCGACGGATACGTTCACCAACAAATTCGTCATTGTCTTCACCGATGGGCACAACACGCAGAACCGCTTCAAGGGCAATGGCTACGACAGCAATCCCGAATCGCCACAGGTTGACGCGCGCTTTTCAAAAGCCTGCGACAATGCCCGCTCATCTGCCCGTGCTGTGATCTTCACGGTGGGAATCGGCGATGGGGCGAATGACCTTCTGCGTTCCTGCGCGACCGATCCCGCCGCCTATTATTTTCCGATCACCAGCGCATCTCAGATTGGCGCGGCTTTCGAGGCGATTCTCGGCCAGATCACCAAGATCCGTACCAGCCGGTGAGGCGTGATATTTTCCCCACATGAATGCGCTGCGCATTTAATTATTGGCGAGGCCTTTCTCGATTGTGGTGAGAGGTGCGCGGCCAAAGTGGAGGTATGACAAGCCGGTTCTGCCTGTCCTGAAGCATCTTGCGCTGGGTCAGGTCATAGCGCTTGGAATCGTCCATTCGGCTAACACGCTCGAGGCTGACGTCTTCTTCTCGGATGAGGCGCGCGATGCCTTTCAGTCCGACCTCAAGGCCAACATCAAGGATGCGCAGTCCAAATGGCCCGAGGTCATCAAGTTGACCAAGGTCATCCGCTAAGTGGCACGAGAATGTCGGGTTGAAACGCGAGCGTTCGGTTGGAAGGCCGGCGGTTTCGTTCGCCTGAAGCGATGATGATGTAATTTTATTTCCTGAAAATGTTCTTTTTCAAAATTGCAGGGCTCATTTATTTATGTCAGCTTTACTGACATAAATTCGCAGTTTGATCGTCTAGCCGGTCTACCGGACGGGTTGTGTCGATAGGGCTTTGACGGCTGATAATTCGGCGTATGCTGATCATATCAAGACCTCGCGGCAAGCGGGGCTGCGGGACGGTAAACGTGCATAAACCGCGCGCTGGATTGTCCAGCCGTTCAGGGAGGTAATCATGGCTGCTGATGGTCTCGATCCGCAGGCGATCGCCCTGCGCAAGGTCAGTCTGGATGACCGCTTCGATCTTTCTCAGCGTGATATCTTTTCGTCCGGGGTCCATGCGCTGATCAGGCTGTGCCTGATGCAGAAGGCGCGCGACAAGGCGGCCGGCCTCGATACGGCCGGCTATGTCTCGGGCTATCGCGGCTCACCGCTTGGCGGCGTCGACCAGAATTTCATGCGGCAGAAAAAACTCCTCGATGCCAACGACATCCTGTTTCATCCGGCGATCAACGAAGATCTCGCCGCCACCGCCTTGTGGGGAACCCAGCAGGCACAGCTGCGCGGCGAAGGCCGCAAGGCCGGCGTCTTTGGCATCTGGTATGGCAAGGGGCCGGGCGTTGATCGCTGCGGCGATGTGTTTCGCCACGCCAATCTTGCCGGCACGGCACCGCATGGCGGCGTGCTTGCACTCATGGGTGATGACCATACCGCTGAATCCTCGACCACGGCTCATCAATCGGAATTCCACCTGCTCGACGCGATGATGCCGATCCTGCATCCGGCCGGCGTTCAGGAATTGCTCGATTACGGCCTTTACGGCTTTGCCCTTTCGCGTTTCGCCGGTGTCTGGGTCGGTCTCAAATGCATGAAGGATACGGTTGAATCGACCGCCTCGGTCGATGGCTCGCCTGACCGGGTGACGATTGTCACGCCCGATTTTGCCTTTCCGCCGGGCGGCGTCCACATCCGCATCGTCGATGATTTCCTTGAACAGGAAGCGCGGCTGCATGAGGTCAAGCGGGCGGCAGCCGTTGCCTTTCTCAAGGCCAACCAGCTCGACCGCACAATTTTTTCGGGCGGGCCGGCAGCGAAGATCGGCATCATCACCGTCGGCAAGCCTTATCTCGATGTGCGCCAGGCGCTCGATGATCTGGGCATCGACGAAGCAAAGGCGGCCCAGCTGGGACTGCGCCTTTTGAAAATCGCGGCGCCATGGCCGATTGTTCCCGAGACGATTGCCGCATTCGCTGAAGGCCTTGACCATATCATCGTGGTTGAGGAAAAGCGCTCGCTGATTGAAGTGCAGGTCCGCGAGGAATTGTACGGGCGCGACCACGCTCCGATCCTGGTTGGCAAGCATGATGAGAAGGGTGGCTGGCTGTTCCCGGTCAAGGGGGCGCTTGATCCCAACATGATCGCCCTGGCGGTTGGTGAACGGGTCCTGCGCTACAGTCCCGATGCGCAGGTGGCAGCCCGTCTCAAGCGGATGCAGGATATCGAGGCGCGGCGGCACGACCAGAAGGATATTGCGGTGCGCACCGCCTATTTTTGTTCAGGTTGCCCGCACAATACCTCGACCAAACTGCCTGATGGCGCGCGCGCCTATGCGGGCATTGGCTGCCATTACATGGTGCAGTGGATGGACCGTGAGACGAGCGGCTTTACGCAGATGGGGGGCGAGGGAGCCAACTGGATTGGCGAAGCGCCGTTTTCAACGCGCGGCCACGTGTTCCAGAATTTGGGTGATGGCACCTATAATCATTCCGGCGTTCTGGCGCTCAGGGCAGCGGTCGCTGCCAAGGTCAATATCACCTACAAGATCCTGTTCAACGACGCGGTCGCCATGACCGGTGGCCAGCGCCATGAAGGCAATCTGAGCGTCGCAGCGATTGCCGCGCAGGTGCGGGCCGAGGGTGTCGAGCGCATCGCCATCATTGCTGATGATCCGGCAAAATACCCGCCGGGGACGTCGTTTCCTTCCGGGTCCAGCCTGCATGAGCGCGGCGAGCTTGATGTGGTGCAGCGTGAGCTTGCACGGATCCCCGGTGTGACGGCCCTCATCTATGACCAGACCTGCGCGTCTGAAAAGCGGCGGCGACGCAAGCGCGGCGAATTTCCCGATCCCGACAAGCGCGTCATCATCAACGAGCTGGTCTGCGAGGGGTGCGGCGATTGCGGGGTCAAGTCGAACTGCGTTTCGGTCGTGCCGCTTGAAACGGAGTTTGGACGCAAGCGAGCGATCGATCAGTCAAGCTGCAACAAGGATTTTTCCTGCGTCAACGGTTTCTGTCCGTCATTCGTCACCGTCCATGGCGCCAAGGTGAAAAAAGCCGAGCGGCTCGCCGAGGGCGCGTCCGGCCTCCTTGCCAATCTGCCCGAGCCTGTGCTGAAGCCGCTCACCGGTTCCTATGGCATTCTGGTCACCGGGGTTGGCGGCACCGGCGTGGTGACCATCGGCCAGATCATCGGCATGGCCGCCCATGTCGAGCGCAAGGGCTGTGGCGTGATCGACATGGCGGGCCTCGCGCAGAAGGGCGGGGCGGTTTACGTCCATGTCCGGATTGCCGAGAAGCCTGAACAGATTCAGGCGATCCGGGTGCCGGCGGGTGGCGCCGAACTGGTGATCGGGGGTGATCTTCTGGTCACCGGCTCGGCCAAGGTGCTGTCGGCGATCAAGCCGGGCGAGACCTTGCTCGTCGTGAACACACAGGAGACGATGACCGGCGATTTTGCCCGCTCCGCCGATTTCTCGCTCCCCTTCGAGCGGCTGAAGCGCAAGATTGCAGCGGAAGGAGGGACAAAGGCTGCCTTCGTGCCGGCGAGCGCGTGGGCAACGGCGTTGTTTGGCAATTCGATTGCCAGCAACATGTTCCTCCTCGGCCATGCCTGGCAGATGGGTGGTATTCCCTTGTCGCAAGCCGCGCTCAAGGAAGCGATCCGCCTCAATGGTGAAGCGGTCGCCATGAACCTGGCCGCCTTCGACTGGGGGCGGCTTGCCGCTGTTGATGCGCCACAGGTCGCCCGGCTGGTCGATGCCGCGCGCCCGCAGAGCGTTGATCAGCACAAATCGTCGAGCTTTGAGGAAATGGTCGAGCGCCGCCGCGCTTTTCTCATCGGCTACCAGAATGAGGCTTACGCCGAGCGCTACAGCGAGCGCGTCAAGCTGGTCGCTGCTGCGGAAGAGCGCGTCGCGCCCGGCAGCCGCGATCTCAGAGAGGCGGTTGCGCGTTTTCTCTTCAAGCTCATGTCCTACAAGGACGAGTATGAGGTGGCGCGCCTTTATACCGATGGCAGCTTCAAAGCGCAGCTCTCCGCCCAGTTCGGCGAGTTTGACAAGCTTGAATTCCACCTGGCGCCGCCCCTCTTGTCAAAGCGCGATCCGCGCACCGGCGAGGCCATCAAGCAGAGCTTTGGCCCGTGGATGATGAAGGCTTTCGGCGTGCTCGCCCGGCTCAAGGGATTGCGCGGCACGGTCTTCGACCTCTTCGGTCACACCGAGGAGCGGCGGATGGAGCGGCGTCTCATCAGCGACTACGAAAACCTGCTCGACGAGTTGGTCACGAGGCTGTCACCTGACAATCACGTGGCGGCGGTGGCGCTTGCCAGCCTGCCGGATAAGATCCGCGGCTTTGGTCATGTGAAGGAGCGCAACGTCAAGATTGCGGAAGGTGAAAAATCCGCCTTGCTGGATGCCTTCCATAAGGGCAAGCCAATTGTGGCGCGGGCGGCGGAATAGAGATAAATCGCCGGTTTTGCTGCGCCCGGTACGGTGTCGACTTCATACGAAGGTGATAGAAAGAACTCCTTGATTTATACGGCCCGCGCAGGCTCTATTGCTGTTTGGGAACTGGCACCGGAAAACCGGGCCGTAGCAAGGAGGCAGCGATGGCTGAAAAAGCCGTCGTGGATCAGGTTGTTGGCGATACGTTCGCCAAGCTGATGCTCGAACATGTTCGCCTGCGACCACAGCGCATTGCCATGCGCTGGAAGGATCTTGGCATCTGGCAAACCTGGACCTGGGCCGAGACGGGCGAAGAGGTGATGACCTTCTCGCTGGGGCTCAAGAGCCTGGGGGTGGCGCATGGCGACCGCGTGGCGATCATTGGTGCCAACCGCCCCAGACTTTACTGGGCCATCCTCGCCGCACAGGCGCTTGGCGCCGTACCGGTGCCGGTCTATGCCGATGCTGTTGCCGACGAGATGAGTTACGTGCTCGACCACGCCGAGGTGAAGGTGGCGGTGGTGCAGGATCAGGAGCAGGTCGACAAGGTCCTGAGCGTTGCTGAGCGCCTGCCGACCCTCAAGCACATCGTTTATGACAATGAGCGGGGCTTGCGCGCCTACGACCATACTCACCTTCATTCATTCGTCGCGTTGCAGCAGACGATGCGCGCGAGGATTGCCGCCGAGCCGCAGCTAGGCGCGGCATGGAAAAAGGCGATCGCCGATGGCAAGGGCTCTGACCCGTCAATCGTCCTTTATACGTCCGGCACGACGGGGCGCTCGAAAGGCGTGGTCCTGTCATCCGAGCGCTCGATTGCAGCCGCGCGCGATACAGTTGCCTTCGACCGGCTGACGGATGCCGACGAGGTGGTGTGCTATCTCCCGCTCGCCTGGGTGGGTGATCACTATCTGTCCTATGCCCAGGGGCTGGTGGCGGGTTTCTGCATGTCGTGCCCGGAAAGCCAGGCAACCGTTCAGGATGATCTGCGCGAGATCGGTCCGACCTTCTATTTCGCGCCGCCGCGCACGCTCGAAGCCTTGCTCACCCGCGTCATGATCCGCATGGAGGATGCGGGGGCGCTGAAGCAGGCCATGTTCAAATTCTTTCTTGCCCATGCCCGACGCTGGGGCGAGAAGGTGCTGGATGGCGGCGATGTTCCTGCCGGCGCCAGGCTGCTCTACTGGCTTGGCAATCTCCTCATCTATGCGCCGCTGAAGAATGTTCTGGGCTTCTCGCGCATCCGTACCGCCTATACGGCCGGCGAGGCGATCGGCCCTGATCTCTTTGCCTTCTACCGTTCGCTTGGCATCAATCTGAAACAGCTTTACGGGCAGACGGAAGCGTTTCTCTACGTCACCTGCCAGCCCGACGGGCAGATCCGTTCCGACACGGTCGGGCCGGCGGCGCCGCGTGTCGATATCCGCATCATTGACAGTGGCGAGGTTTATTTCCGCTCGCCTGGTCAGTTCATCGGCTACCTCAAGGATGACGACAAGACGGCTGAGACGATGACGCCCGACGGCTACGTGAAAACGGGTGACGCCGGTTTTTTCGATCAGGATGGCCATCTCAAGATCATCGATCGCGCCAAGGATGTCGGTCAGCTGCGTAACGGTTCGCTCTACGCCCCCAAATATATCGAAAACAAACTGAAATTCTTTCCGAATATCCGCGAGGCAGTGGCCTTCGGGCAGGATCAGGATTTCGTCACCGCGTTCATCAATATTGATCTGACGGCGGTGGGCAATTGGGCCGAGCGTAATAATCTGGCCTATTCATCCTATCAGGAGCTGGCGGGCCATCCGCGCATCTATGAGATGATTGCCGCCAATCTCGACGAAGTGAACCGCGCGCTTGCTGGCGAGCCGCGCATGGCTGGCGCGCAGATCAAGCGCTTCCTGATCCTCCACAAGGAGCTGGATGCGGATGATGGAGAGATGACACGCACCCAGAAAGTGCGGCGCTCCTTCGTTGCCGAGCGTTATGATCCGCTCATCAATGCTCTTTATTCCGGCAAGACGGAGTGTCCGATCGCGACGGAGGTGACGTTCGAGGATGGCCGCAAGGGCATGTTGTCGGCGGTGGTGAAGATCCAGGATCTGACGCTTTTTCCGGCTGCAAGCGCGGCTGCCTACAGGGAAGCCGCCGAATGAGCGACGCAATGACGAGAATGGCACCCGCCGATGTGACAATGGCAGCGCCAGCGCGTGACGGCGAGGTGCTGCTCAAGGTCGAGGATGTCAGCCTGTCGTTTGGTGGCGTCAAGGCGATCCAGGGCGTCAGCTTCGATATTCGCAAGGGTGAAATCCGCGCCATCATCGGCCCCAACGGGGCGGGCAAGACGTCGATGCTCAACGTCATCAACGGCTTTTATCATCCCCAGCAGGGGCGCATTACCTTCAAGGGCAATGTGCGCTCGGCCATGCGCCCGCATGAGGCGGCGGCCGGCGGCATTGCCCGCACCTTCCAGAATGTCGCGCTGTTTAAGGGCATGTCGACGATCGACAACAT
The DNA here is from genome assembly GCF_021731865.1 of Raskinella chloraquaticus (SeqCode). Classification (NCBI taxonomy): domain Bacteria; kingdom Pseudomonadati; phylum Pseudomonadota; class Alphaproteobacteria; order Hyphomicrobiales; family Phreatobacteraceae; genus Raskinella (SeqCode); species Raskinella chloraquaticus (SeqCode). Next base: position 47,002 of record NZ_JAKFWN010000026.1, read on the forward strand.
CATGGCCGGGCGCAGCCTGAAGATGAAGCGGGGTTTCGGCTGGCAATTATGGCGCGGCGGACCGGCTTTGGCCGAGGACGTCGCCCATCGCCGTTTTGTCGAAGGGATCATCGATTTTCTCGAAATCCAGGCGATCCGCAAGCAGCCTGTGGGGCGGCTTCCGTATGGCTTGCAAAAGCGCGTCGAGCTTGGTCGCGCGCTGGCGATGGAGCCTGATCTGCTGCTGCTTGACGAGCCGATGGCTGGCATGAATGTCGAGGAGAAAGAGGACATGTGCCGTTTCATTCTCGATACGCGCGAACAGTTCGGCACGACGATTGCCCTCATCGAGCACGACATGGGCGTGGTGATGGATCTGTCGGACCGGGTGGTTGTCCTCGACTATGGGCGCAAGATCGCCGATGGCACGCCGGACGAGGTGAAGGCCGACCAGTCGGTCATCGATGCCTATCTGGGCGTGGCGCATTGACGGCGGATGTGAGGAGCAGACGATGAGCGATGCGGTCATAGCGAAGGGCGATGGTGACGCGGCACGCTGGCGCAAGGCGCTTCCCGCCCTGGCAACGCTTGGCGCTCTGGCAGCGATCGTCGCGGCTGCCATGACGGGGGTGATTGCGCGCGGCAATCTCGTCTATGATGTTTTCATCGATCCCTTCATTGCCATCGCCTCGCTACCTGATCTGTTTGTTCAGACGGTGTGGGAGGGGTTTGTCGCGGGCGTGCTTTATGCCCTGATCGCGCTTGGTTTCGTGCTGATCTACAAAGCATCGGGCGTCTTCAATTTCGCGCAAGGCATCATGGTGGTATTTGCCGCCCTGACACTCGTCGGGCTTTACGAGTTCATGGATAATGCCGGTCTGCCGGCGGGCGGATTTCTGGCGCTTCTGGCGCTCGTACTGACGCTGGCTGTCATGTTTGCGCTGGCTGTGACGGTCGAGCGTGTTGTTTTGCGGCCGCTGGTCAACCAGCCTGAAATCATTCTCTTCATGGCGACTTTCGGGCTCACCTACGTGCTCATCGGCTTTGGCGAGATGGTGTTTGGCGGCAATCCGAAGGTCATGATCACCCAGGCGCTGGGGCTGCCGACGGGGGTCAGCGACTTTGCCATTCTGGGCGGGCGTGTGTCGATCCAGCATCTGGATGTCGCGGCCGCGATCATCGCCACCACGATGATCGCCTGTCTGGCCTTCTTCTTCCAGTATACGCGCATCGGGCGGGCGCTCCGGGCGGTTGCCGACAGCCACAAGGCCGCCCTTTCCGTTGGCATCACGCTCAACCAGATCTGGATCGTGGTGTGGTTTGCCGCCGGCATCGTGGCGCTCGTCACCGGCATCATGTGGGGCGCGCGCTCGGATGTGTCGTTTGCCCTCGACATCATTGCACTCAAAGCGCTGCCGGTGCTGATCCTGGGTGGTTTCACCTCGATACCCGGCGCCATCATTGGCGGCCTCATCATCGGCATCGGCGAAAAACTCGGTGAATTCTACTGGGGCCCGCTGTTTGGCAACGGCATCGAGACCTGGTTTGCCTATATCATCGCCCTCATCTTCCTGCTGTTTCGGCCGCATGGCCTGTTCGGCGAGAAAATCATCGAGCGCATCTGAGCCGGGCGCGGGAGAAAAGACCACATGTATTATCGTGAAACCGGTCAGTACAAGACGAGCTATATCGGCGATATGGCGGTGTTTCCGATCCGCCAGGACCGCATCGGCATCGCGCTCATTCTGCTGGCGGCCTATGTTGGCATCCCGGCGCTGTCGAGCGAGTTTGTGCTGAAGACCATCATGATCCCCTCGCTGGTATTCGCGCTGGCGGCGATCGGCCTCAATATTCTGGTGGGCTATACCGGGCTCATCTCGCTTGGTACGGCGGGTTTCATGGGAGTCGGAGCCTATGCCTGCTACAAGCTGACGCTGGCTTTCCCCGAGATCAATATCGTCGTCTGGATCATTGCATCGGGCTTTTTTTCCGCAGCAATCGGCGTCCTCTTCGGCCTGCCATCACTGCGCATCAAGGGCTTTTATCTGGCGGTCGCGACGCTGGCTGCCCAGTTCTTCCTGCAATGGTCGTTCGTGCGCGTGCCGTGGCTGTTCAATTACAACACCTCGGGTTCGATCGAAGTGCCAACGCGCACGCTCATGGGTGTCGCGATCACCGGTCCAACCGCGTCGCTGGAGGCGAAATATCTGATCTGTCTCACCATCGTCGTGCTGCTCACCTGGCTTGCGTCAAATCTCGTCCACGGGCGTGTCGGGCGGGCGTGGATGGCGGTGCGCGACATGGATATCGCTGCCGAACTGATGGGCATAAAACTGTTTGAAGCCAAGCTGCTCGCGTTTGCCGTTTCGTCCTTTTACTGCGGCGTGGCGGGCGCCATGGCGGTCTTCCTGTGGCTGGGAGGGGCGGAGGCTGGCACCGAATTCTCGATCCAGCGTTCCTTTGTTATCCTCTTCATCGTCATCATTGGCGGGCTGGGCAGCCTCATCGGCTCATTTCTGGGCGCTGCTCTTCTGGTGGCGCAGCCGACCATCCTGAAATTCGGCCTGCCGGCCATCGGCATCCCGTTGACGGGTGCCAATGCCGAGCACATCAACTCGATGATCACCGGGGCGCTGATCATCTTCTTCCTGATCGTCGAGCCGCTTGGCCTTGCCCGTTTGTGGCAGATCACCAAGCAGAAACTGAGGGTATGGCCGTTTCCATATTAAATGCGTAATCTGACGACAAGCCCGGGGTGCACCGGGAGCAAATTACCGGCAAAACAGCCGTTCGTTCCAAGGGAGGTTATGTATGAAATCGACACGAGTACTGACAGCGGCCCTCACTCTGGCCGCCGCACTGAGCGCAGGTGGATGGGCGCAAGCCCAGGAGCAGATCACGCTTGTCAGCAACACCTACCGCACCGGAGCGTTTGCCGGTTCGGGCATCCCGATTGCCGATGGCATGCGTGATTTCATTACCATGATCAACGCCAGGGATGGTGGCGTCAACGGCGTCAAGATCGCTTTCGAGGAATGCGAGACCGGCTACGACACCAAGAAATCCATCGAATGCTATGAACAGGCGCGCGCCAAGGGCTCGGTGATGTATCTGCCGTGGTCGACGGGGGCAACGCTTGCTGCCATTCCGCGCGCTCATATCGACAAGATGCCGGTGATGTCGATGGCCTATGGCCTGTCGGCGTCAGCGAATGGCGAGACGTTTCCGTGGATTTTCAATCCGCCGCTCACCTATTGGGACGGAGCGTCGATCGCCGTTCGCTATTTCGCCGATCGCGAGGGCGGTTTTGACAAGCTGAAAGGCAAGACGATCGGCCTGGTGCATCTTGATGCACCCTATGGCAAGGAGCCCATTCCGGTCCTTGATGCGCTTGCCAAGGAATATGGCTTCACCCTGAAGCTCTACCCGGTGGCGCCGACTGAAATGCAAAACCAGTCGTCGTTGTGGCTGTCGATCCGTCGCGACCGCCCGGATTGGATCTATCTCCAGGGCTGGGGAGCGATGAACCCGACGGCTGTGCGCGAGGCTGGTCGTGCGGGCTTTCCTGTCGACAAGGTTCTGGGCGTGTGGTGGTCGGGTGGGGATGATGATGCCCGCCCCGCTGGTCCGGCCGGCAAGGGATACAAATCCCTCTCCTGGCATCAGGTCGGCACCGATTTCCCATTGTTGCAGGATGTCATCAAACACGTCGTCGACAAGGGACAAAGCCAGTCGCCCAAGGACAAGGTTGGCGACAGCCTTTACAATCGCGGCCTCTATCAGGGCGTGCTGTTTGTTGAAGCCGTCCGCAACGCCCAGAAGCTGACCGGCAAGAAGGTGATCACGGCCGAGGACATGCGCCGCGGCCTGGAAGCGCTCGACATTCCAGCGGAACGCTGGAAGGCGCTGGGACTTGAGGGATTTGGAGCGCCGGTCAAGGTCACTTGCGCCAATCATAACGGCCATAATGACGCCTTCGTCCTCGATTGGGACGGGACCAAATGGCAGAAGGGCTCGAGCTGGCTGAAGCCGCTGAGCGAAAAGGTTCAACCGCTGATCGATCAGGCGGCCAAGGACTATGCGACGCAAAACAGCGGCTGGCCGAAGCGCTCGGAGGCGTGCGACCAGCGTTCATGACATGATGCAGGCTCCCTCTGCATGAGGCGGAGGGAGCCGTTCTTTATGGTAAGCGGAGAAGCATTTCGATGTCGGCAGTATCCGAAGCGGTCAGCGGCATGGCCGCTAATTCCGAGGCGCCGATGCCGGCGGTGCCGCTCATACTTGACGTCAACAATGTCGAAGTCATCTATGACCGCGTCATCCTGGTGCTCAAGGGCGTGTCGCTTGCTGTCCCCCGGGGCGGTATCGTTGCCATTCTCGGTGCCAATGGCGCTGGCAAGACGACGACGCTCAAGGCCATTTCCAATCTGCTGCGTGCCGAGCGCGGCGAGGTGACGAAGGGGTCGATCACCTTCGATGACCACCGTGTCGACAACCTGTCGCCCCATCAGCTGGTGCGCGCTGGCTGCATCCAGGTGATGGAGGGGCGGCAATGCTTCGTTCATCTGACGATTGAGGAAAACCTGCTCACCGGCGCCTTCACCCGCAAGGATGGCAAGCGGGCGATCAATGATGATCTGGAGCGCATCTATACCTATTTCCCGAAGCTCAAGGACCGGCGCAAATCGCAGGCGGGCTATACGTCGGGTGGCGAGCAGCAGATGATGGCGTTCGGGCGGGCGATGATGTCGCGACCCAAGATGATTTTGCTCGATGAGCCATCCATGGGATTGGCGCCGCAGATTGTCGAACAGATTTTCGAGATCGTCCGTGATGTTAACCAGCGCGAAAATATATCGTTCCTGATTGCCGAGCAGAATACCAATATGGCGCTGCGTTATGCTCATTACGGATACATCATGGAGACGGGCCGCATCGTCATGGATGGGGCGGCAAGCGCGTTGCGTGAAAACGAGGACGTGAAAGAATTCTATCTCGGTGTTTCGGGGGGCGGGCGCAAGAACTTCAAAGATCTCAAATTCTATAAACGCCGCAAGCGCTGGTTGTCATGACTGCTTATTTTATGCGCATTTTTACCAGTGACGCGGTAAATATTTGCGGCGTATAATTGAGATGGGGAACGTTACCTTCGGATAGTCGTAGATATTTGTAGAGGTGACTGCACTCTGGCAATGCCGCCCTTGTGTCGTGGTTATGGGTGATATGACCAATCAATACGGATCAGCGCGGCGGTCACGCTGCCTCACCGGTACCGGAATGGTGGATAGGTGACTGGAACATTCGTCTCTTGTGTCAGCTGGTATCGATATGGCAGCGCTGAAGCCGGCAGCGGCCTGGCGCCTTCGTCCGGCCTGAAACCCTGTAGTCGTGAACGCTGGGATCTGCGATGACGCCCGATCATTTTGATCGTCAGGAAACGCGAGAGCCGATCCAGCGCGAGCGGGCGCAGTTCAAGACGCTGCGCGCCTTGCTGTCCTATTCCAAAGCCAAGGCGCCGCAGCTGCGCCAGCAGATCAAGGACGTGGATCCACGCGAGATCACGTCGCGCAGTGCGCTGGCGCAACTGCCCGTTCTGCGCAAATCCGATCTGCTCGATTTGCAGACAGGTGCTGAACCTTTTGGCGGCCTTGCCGCCCGGCGCTGCGGATCGATGAGCCGGCTCTTCCTGTCGCCGGGTCCCATCGCCGAACCCGAGGGGTCGTCATCGGATTGGTGGGGAGCAGCGCGGGCGCTTTTTGCGGCCGGTTTCCGCAAGAATAACGTCATTCTTAACACGTTCTCCTACCATATGACGCCGGGTGGCTTCATCATGGACAGCGGGGCGCGCGCGCTTGGCTGTGCGGTCGTGCCCTCGGGGCCTGGCAATACCGAGCAGCAGATGGCCTGTCTGCGACGGTTTGAGCCCGACGGCTATGTCGGCGTTCCCGATTTCCTCAAAATATTGATCGAAAAAGCAGCGGAAGAGGGCATCTCACAGCCTTTCGACCGGGCGCTGGTGTCCGGCGCGGCGCTCACGCCGGCGCTTCAGAAGTTCTTCAAGCAGCACAGGCTGCCTGTGTACCAAGCCTATGCTACGGCTGATCTTGGGGTGGTTGCCTATGAAAGCGACGCGCGCCAGGGGCTCATTATCAACGAAACGGTGATCGTTGAAATCGTCCGTCCGGGCACCGGGGATGTCGTCGAGGATGGCGAGGTTGGCGAAGTTGTGGTGACCCGCCTCAACCAGGATTATCCGCTGCTGCGCTTTGCCACCGGCGATCTGTCGAAAATCCTGCCGGGCCGCTCATCCTGCGGGCGCTCCAATCAGCTTCTGGCGGGATGGCTCGGGCGCGCTGATCAGGCGACGAAGGTCAAGGGCATGTTCGTTCATCCCGGCACCATCGTTGACATCATGAAGCGGCATGCGCAGATCACCAAGGTGCGGCTGGTCGTCAGCCGCAAGGATGATCAGGATGTGATGACGCTGCACGGCGAATGCGCCAATCCCGTCAACGGTCTTGCCGACGGTGTTGCATCGACGTTGCGTGAGTTCACCAAAATGAGCGGGATTGTCAAAATCGTCGCTGCCGGGTCGCTGCCAAATGACGGGCGCATTATTGCTGACGAGCGTGCCGACCAATAATCAACCGTCAATCAGCTTGCGCAATTCCTGACGAAAGGTCGGCGCAAGGTCGTGGCGGGCGAGCGCATAGGCGACATTGGCAACCAGAAAGCCGATCTTCATGCCGCAATCATGGATCTGGCCGTCAAAGGTGATGCCGTAGAAGGGCCGCGTCGCTGCCAGCGTCTTCATTGCATCGGTGAGCTGGATCTCGCCGCCAGCGCCGCGCGGCTGGGTCTGCAGGATGTCGAAGATCGCCGGCTCCAGGATATAGCGCCCCGAAATGGCCAGATTTGACGGCGCTTTTCCTGCTGCCGGTTTTTCGACCATGGCGGTGATTTCGAAGCCGTGTCCGACATCCTTGCCGCGCCCGACGATGCCATATTGATGGGTCTGGCTTTCGGGAACCTCATAGACGGCAACATAATTGCCGGGATTTTTTGCGTATGCCTCCACCATCATCGCCATGCAGGGCCGCGTCTTGGGCTGATGGAGCATGTCGGGAAGGAGCAGCGCGAAAGGTTCACGACCGACGATATCGCGGGCACACCACACCGCGTGGCCAAGGCCGAGCGGGGCCTGCTGGCGGGTGAAACTGGTTTGGCCGGCACCGGGAAGGTCACTGGTCAGCAATTCGAGCTCAGGCTTCTTGCCGCGCTCCTGAAGCGTGTCTTCCAATTCGTAGGAGCGGTCGAAATGGTCTTCGATCACCTGTTTGTTGCGGCCGGTCACAAAGACAAAATGCTCGATATCCGCCTCACGCGCCTCGTCAACCACATGCTGGATCACCGGCCGGTCGACGACGGTCAGCATCTCTTTGGGCATGGCCTTGGTGGCGGGCAGAAAGCGTGTGCCGAGGCCGGCGACGGGAAAGACGGCTTTGCGGATTTTTGAGCTCATGGTGCGATCGCTGTCTGAAAACTATTCTGCAGGGGGTGAGGCGGGTATGCCGAGCTACATGGGTTGCGTGGCGTGAATGGAGCGTTAACGCAGCTGCCTGGCTGAAAACAAGCGGCGACGGGCGAATGGGGCTTGGGTGATAGCCGTGGTCCGGTTAAACTCATCTGATGAGACCGGTTGACCAGAGCATAACGCTGCCACCTCGGGCTGCACCGCGAGGGCTGCCGCGCCGCAGTTTGTTGCAGGCCGTGTCGCTGCTGGTGGCGCCGAGGCTGGCGCATGCTGACAGTTTCGCCGAATGGCTATCGCGGATACGGCCCAAGGCGCTCGCCAAGGGCGTGTCACCTGAGACGTTTGATCGCGAGACGGGAGGGCTGGTGCCTGACCTGTCGGTTCTCGATACGGTCAACCGCCAGGCCGAGTTCACCGAGGTGCTGTGGCAATATCTCAATCGCCGTGTGTCGCAATGGCGGATTGATACGGGCAGGGAGCGGGCCCGCCAGCATGGTGATCTGCTCGCCCGGGTCGAGCGCGTCTACGGTGTCGACCGTTTTGTTGTCCTGTCGATCTGGGGCAATGAATCAGCCTATGGCGAAGTGATGACTAATCCGCGGGCGATGAAACCGACATTGCCTTCGCTGGGTGCGCTTGCCTGGCGGGAGGCACGACGCCAGGCGTTCTGGGAAAGCGAATTCATCAACACGCTTGTCCTGATCGAGAAGGGGTGGGGAACGCAGCAGACACTCGTGGGCTCGTGGGCGGGTGCACTCGGCCAGACCCAGTTCATGCCAAGCTCCTGGCTGCGCAACGGCGTTGATTTTGATCGGGATGGAAAGATCGACCTCAACACGATTGCCGATGCGCTTGGGTCGGCGGCCCATTATCTGAAAGATCGCGGTGGCTGGCAAAGCGGTCTGCCCTGGGGATATGAGGTCAAGGCTGCCGACGGTTTCAATTTTGAGTTGGCAGATAACCGGCGCGAGCGGCTGGTCAGCCAATGGGCGCGGCTTGGCATCAGCCGGGCTGATGGCAAACCCCATCCCGCCCCTGAAGCTCCAGCCAGACTGACCTTTCCCGCAGGCTCAAACGGCCCTGGATTTCTTCTGACGCAGAATTTCAAAGCGATTCTTGCCTATAATAGCGCATTTTCCTACGGAATGGCGGTTGGCCTTCTGGCTGACGTGCTGGCGGGCGGGGCGGGGCTGGTGACACCATGGCCCGGCGCTGAACGACAGTTAACGACCGACGAGTTGCAGGAAATCCAGCGGCGGCTGAGCGCTCTGGGGTTTGACACAGGCGGGACGGACGGGCGGGTTGGCGACATGACGCGCAAGGCCGTTCAGGCTTATCAATTGCGGATGAAATTGACGCCTGCCGACGGCTACCCCAACGAGGCGCTGCTGAAGCAGTTGCGGGCGGCGCAGCTTTAGGGCCAGGACTTGGTGCTGGTGAAAGACGTGGCGCTGGTGAAAGACGTGGCGCTGGCTACTTGGCCATTGGCTGGTGAACCGGTATAAGCCCGCCAATGGAGGCATAATGCGCAGGACCGCCTACACGCTGTTTCTGGTTGTTGTCATCGGCGTGGGCCTTGGGCGGCATGCAGCGCTGGCGGCTGGGCCGGCGGTTGAATTTCTGGAGGAAGTGTTTCGCCAGGAAGATGCCAGACGTAAACGACAACAGGAAAAACTTGCCCGCCCGGCGCACCCGCCCGTGGCGCGACCGGCGCGACCGGCGGCTGACATTTCGGACGTGACCTATGCAGCGCCTGAACAGCCGAAAAACGCGGATGCGGCGACGATCCTGGTGGTTGGCGATGAGATGGCTGGAGGCATCGCCGAAGGGTTGCGCCAGACCTATGCCGAAGACCGTAGCGTGAAGATTACGCCCGTCACGCGCCAAGGCGTTGGCATTATCAGCGGCGCGTCAACCGATTGGGGAGCGCTTGTCCGGGAGGCGATGGCGGAGAAAGCGCCGGCCGCCATCATCGTCATGTTCGGCTTCAATGACCGCCAGGCGCTGATCGACGGGGAGCGCATCGTCGAATTCCGCGATCCGCGCTGGCGGGATATCTACCAGGCCCGCATCGATCAGTTTCTGGGATATTTCGGGGCCCTTCGCACGCGCCTTTACTGGACAGGTCTGCCTATCATGCGGGCGGCTCGCGACAGCGAGGATTCCAGTTTTTTCGACGAAATTTTCAAGAGCCGGATGTTCACCGCCAGTGCCCGTTTTGTCGATGTCTGGGAAGGCTTTGCCGATGATGAGGGGAAGTATGTGGCGATCGGGCCGGACATCAACGGCAACAAGCGCCGGCTGCGCAAGTCGGATGGCATAAATTTCACCCCTGCCGGCAATCGCAAGCTGGCGTTTTTTGTCGACAACACATTGAAGCGCGACGGCGCGGTGAGTGCTGCGCCTCTCATTGCCGGCCTTGAGCTGCCATCGCGACGTGATGAACAAGGAACGAACCGGCTGCCTGGCAGTGTGGCGCCAAGCGTGCCGGCAGCGCCCATTGCCGCGCTTGCGCCCAATTATGTGGGCGCGGTCGTGCAACTCACGCCGTTGCCCTTCAAGCCTGGCGCTGAACTGGCGACCTCCCCGGTCAACCGCGATGATTTCGCCTCACGTGTTCTCCAGCGTGGCGATCTTGCACCAACGCATGTCGGACGCGCGGATCATGCGCAATGGCCATCGCCTGCCGCGGTCGTCTCCCGTCCTCCGGTCGGCGATGAGGGGCGCACGCTCGCCTTGCGCCCGACGCCTTAGACGCAAGCGCATTTCTCCGCCATGACCAACCCGTTTCTGGTACTGTCTTGGCCGACGATGATGGCCCGAATGGCTGGATCGTGACAGACGCTCTTCTGCTGCAGGCAGCCATCTTTACAGCCGCGACCGTGTCCGGCCTCACCGGCTTTGCGTTCGCGCTGGTGGCGGCGGGTATCGTCTTTCATCTGCGCTCGCCGGCTGATGCCACGGCGCTTATCCTCATGGGAAGCTTTCTCGCTCAGGTCATGTCGCTTTTGCGGCTGCGCCAAAGGGTCGCATGGGCCGATCTGTGGCCGTTTCTCGCCGCCGGCGTGATCGGCGCGCCGGTTGGAAGTCTGGCGCTTGGCCATCTTTATCCCGGCACGGTGCGCCTGGGAATTGGTCTGTTCCTGTCGTTCTACGCCCTTTATGCGATGCGCCTGCCGGTCACCTACGTCTCGCCTCTGGCAGGACGCCTGTCTGACGCGATTGTGGGCTTTCTCAGCGGTGTGCTCGGCGGCATTGCCGGTCTGTCCGGGGCGCTCATGACGGCGTGGTGCTTGATGCGGGGCTGGGAGCCGGCGCGGCAAAGAGCTGTTTTTCAGAGTTTCATTCTCGTCATGCAAGCCTATTCGCTGATGTCGCTGGCGCTGGTGGTTGGAATCAGCCAGCACAGCCTGATTGATCTGGCGATTACCGGTCCGGTGATGGTTGCCGGGGTCGTGATCGGCCTGTGGCTTTTTTCCAAAATCAACGGCGCGCGCTTTCGCTGGCTGGTATTGTGGCTGCTGCTGGTTCTTGGGGTTGTACTGACGATCAGCGAAATCTCGGCGATGTTGACATCGCATCCGGGTTAGGGATGCTCGTCATTCAGATTATTCAAAGGGACAAGCGGCGGCATGGCTGAGTTTCTGACAGTCGATATCTGGCGAGGCGGCGCGGAGGGTCAGCTCCAGCGCTTCGACGTGCCGCGCAGCGACAATCAGACGGTTCTCGATGTCGTCACCCATGTACAAAAGGTGCTGGAGCCGAGCCTTGCCTATCGCTTTGCCTGTCGGGTCGGTATGTGCGGATCCTGCGCCATGATGGTCAATGGCAAGGCGCGCTGGACGTGCCGCACGCATGTGAAGAAGGTGGCGGCTGATGGCCGGCTCACCCTTGAACCCCTTGCCAATCTGCCGCGCATCCGTGATCTCGTGGCTGATCTTGCGCCCTTCTTCGACAAATGGCAGGCGGCCGGCGGCCAGTTCAAGCCGCAAGCCGAACTTGGCGATGATTTTGCGATTGTGCCGCCGTCGGGCGCCGCGCGCCGCCAGGCTGATGAGGCGATCGAATGCATTGGCTGCGCTGTCTGCTACGCTTCCTGCGATGTGGTTGCGGGGCAGCCGGATTATCTTGGGCCGGCTGCGCTCAACCGCGCGTGGACGCTGATGAATGATGGGCGCGACGGGGCGCAGGACGAGCGCCTGAAAGCGGTGAGTGGCGCAGGTGGTTGCCAGAATTGTCATACCCAGCAGGGGTGCCGGGACGCCTGCCCCAAGGGGCTCAATCCGACACGCTCGATTGCCGGGTTGAAGCGCATGAGCCTCATGGCGCTCATCGAGGGACGGTTGTGAGCGGGCGCGGGGAGATGTGGCTCTTTCTGGCGCAGCGGGCAAGCGCGGTGGTGATGGCGCCGCTGGTACTGATCCACCTCGCCGTCATCATCTACGCGGTGCGCTCCGGCTTGAGCGCGGAAGCGATTTTTGCACGCACGCGCGGCTCGGCGCTTTGGGCAGGGTTCTATGGCCTGTTCGTCGTGGCAGTCAGTGTTCATGCAGCCCTTGGGTGCCGGGCGATCAGTGCTGAATGGGCCGGCTGGCGCGGTAATCGCGTTGACGGGGTGTGGGCGGCCTTCGGCGTCCTTCTTCTGATCGCCGGTTTGCGCGCCGTTGCAGGGGTGATCTGGTGAGGAGAGCCGTGTCATGAGTTTGCAGCAGGCAGCCGGGCGTGTGCGCAGCCGATCGCATGCGGGTTATGTTGCTTATCTTGTTCACCGCCTTTCCGGACTGGCACTCGCTGTCTTTCTGCCATTTCACTTTTTTGTGCTGGGCAATGCGCTCAATGGCGCTGCTGGTCTTGACGATTTTCTGCTATGGGCTGCCAATCCATGGGTCAAGCTGGGCGAATGGCTGCTTGTAAGTGCGTTGGCGCTGCATATGGCCGGCGGGATCAGGGTGCTGGCTATTGAGTTTCTGCCGTGGAGTGAGCGACAAAAGACGTACATCATGCTTTGTATCGCCTTCGCTATCGCGGCGGGTCTGCTTTTTCTGCTGGCGGCACGACACGGGTAAAGCAAACATCTAAGGAAAAGGGGAGAGACGCATGACCAATCATCATTCGCGCCGGCAGGCTCTTGCCGGCATAGCCGCAAGCGCTCTGATGCTGCCAGGCGTTGCGCGCGCGCAGGCGCCAACGCAGGTGCGCATCGCCAAGCAATTCGGCATTTCCTACATACCGATGGCGGTGATGGAGAAGCTAGGCCTTATCGAGGCGGAGTTGAAGGCCAATGGCGTGCCGACGTCCGACGTCCAGTGGGTGCAGTTCACCGGCGGGGCGCCGATCAATGATGCGCTGATTGCCGGCAGTCTTGAATTCGCCTCCGGTGGGATCGGACCGATGATCACCATCTGGTCGCGCACCCGCAGCAATATCGATGTGCGTGGCGTGGCGGCGCTCAACTCGATGCCGCTTTATCTCAACACCATCAACCCGGCAGTGAAGACGGTGAAGGATTTCACCGACAAGGACCGGATCGGCCTGCCGGCGGTCAAAATCGCCATTCAAGCGCTCGTGTTACAAATGGCGGCTGAGCGTGAGCTGGGCAAATTCGATGCGCTTGACCATCTGACGGTATCGATGAGCCACCCGGATGCCACAGCGGCAATGCTCTCAGGCAAGAGCGAGATCACAGCGCATTTCGGCTCGGCGCCCTTCCAATATGTGCAGTTGAAGGATCCGCGCGTTCATCGCGTCCTGAATTCCTTCGACGTGCTCGGTGGCCCGACCATCTTCAACGCGGTCTGGACGACGAAGAAAGTGCGGGAGGGCAGCCCGGTCGTCTACAAGAGTTTCCTGACAGCGCTTGAGAAGGCGATTGCCATGATCAACGCCGATCCGGTTGAAGCTGGCAAGATCTGGATTGCTGCGGAAAATTCGAAACTTGATCCAGGCTTCGTCACCGGCATTCTGAAGGACCCTGAAAACGTCATGACAACGACACCGCAGCGCTCGATGGTATTTGCCAATTTCATGAAAAAGACGGGCGCCATCAAGGATGCGCCGACGCAATGGAGCGATCTCTTCTTCCCTGAGCTACATACGAAACAGGGAAGCTGATTGTGCACGGTCGGCTCGACGATAGCGCCCTGCCGCGCCCGCGCCTTGAGGTTGATGGCGTCACCTTGCAATATCGCACGCGCGACTACGCGGTGCGGGCGACCCAGCGTGTGTCCTTTGATGTGCATGGCGCCGATCGGTTTGTTCTGCTCGGGCCGTCGGGATGCGGAAAGTCGAGCCTGCTGAAAGCGATTGCCGGGTTTCTGTCCCCGGTTGAAGGCGAGATCAGGCTTGATGGCCAGAAGGTCACCGAGCCTGGCCCCGACCGCATGATGGTGTTCCAGGAATTCGATCAGCTCCTGCCGTGGAAGACGGTTGAGCAGAACGTGCTTTTTCCCATGGAACGCACCGGCAAATATAGCGGCAAGGATGCGCGCGAGCGGGCCCGCCGCTTCCTTGACAAGGTGAAGCTCAGCAAATTTGCCCATGTCTACCCCCATCAGCTTTCAGGCGGCATGAAGCAGCGCGTGGCGATTGCGCGCGCGCTCGCCCTTGAGCCGCGCGTGCTGCTGATGGACGAGCCCTTCGCAGCGCTCGACGCATTGACGCGGCGCGAGATGCAACAGGAATTGCTGCAATTATGGGATGAGGCGCGCTTTACGGTGGTGTTTGTCACCCACTCGATCCATGAGGCGATTGTGGTTGGCAATCGCATCCTTGTTCTCTCGCCCCATCCGGGACGGGTGAAGGCGGAACTCAATTCGGGTGATTTCGGCGAAGGCGCCGAGGCCGGCATGGCGATCCAGGCGCTCGACACCCGCATCAACGCCATGTTGTTTGGCGAAGCAGCCGGCGCCTCGACGGGGCAATCTCAGGCAGGAAGCGTCCATGGCGGTCATTGATACTGAACGGCCAACGCCGCCGCAGCGACCTGAGATCGTCCATGCAGAAATCGCCGCCGGCGATCAGAAGCTGGTTGAAACTCCGCTCGGCTTTTTTGAGCGCATCGCCGCGTCAGAAGGTCTGCGCAAACTGTTCATCGTTGCCATGCTGGGGCTTGCCTGGGAAATCTACGGGCGCCTTCTCGGCAATGATCTTATTTTTCCAACTCTTGGCCAGACGCTTGTAGCGTGGGTGGATGCGGCCGTTTCGGGCACGCTGATCAACCGCACGCTGACATCGCTGCGTGTGCTCGGTATCGCCTATGTCATCGGTGTCGTGCTGGCGACGGGGTTGACCATTGTTGCGGTGTCATCGCGCCTTGGCACTGATCTGCTGTCGACGCTGACCTCGATGTTCAATCCGCTGCCGGCGATCGCGCTTCTGCCGCTGGCGTTGCTGTGGTTTGGCATCGGCATCACGTCGATTGTCTTTGTCGTCATTCATTCGGTGCTGTGGGCGGTGGCGCTCAATATGCATACCGGCTTTCTCTCGGTTGCGGAAACACTGCGCATGAGCGGGCGCAATGTCGGGCTGAAGGGTCTGCCCTATGTTGTCTACATTCTCATCCCCGCCGCCTTCCCGGCGATCCTTGCCGGCCTCAAGATCGGCTGGGCCTTCGCCTGGCGAACCTTGATTGCGGCCGAGCTGGTGTTTGGTGTTTCCTCGCGCTCGGGCGGGCTTGGCTGGTTCATTTTTGAAAATCGCAATCAGTTGCAGACCGCCCATGTCTTTGCCGGACTGCTCACGGTGATCCTGATCGGGCTTGCGGTGGAGAGCGGTATCTTCCGCCTGATAGAGCGTTATACGGTCGCCAGATGGGGCATGCAGAGATGAGTTTCGCGGTCACCCCGGAGGCTATTGAGGACGTTGCCAAGCTTCTCTACATCCGGGCGCTGAAAATCCTGCCAAGCGACATCAAGCAGGGTTTCGTGCGGTTGAGTGCGGCGGAGACGGACGAGACGGCTCAATCGATCCTGGCAACGATGATCGAGAATATCGCCGTTGCTGAAAAGACCGACAATATCCTGTGCCAGGATACCGGTATCCCGATCTACAATGTCGGCATCGGGCGCGGCGTTACACTCGATGGCTATCTGTTGAAACAGGCGATCCGGCGCGGCGTCGAGCGGGCAACCAGAGAACATCCGCTGCGCTCTTCCGTCGTCCATCCGCTGACGCGGATCAACGAGCAGACATCGTGCGGGGCGCATGTGCCGGTGATCAACATCGATTTTATCGATGAAGCGGAAACGCTGAGAATGGAGATGATCCCCAAGGGTTCCGGCTCGGAGAATGGCTCGTTTCTCAAGATGCTGATCCCGGCTGACGGCATTGACGGCATCAAGACCTTCGTCATCGACCGGGTGATGGAAGTCGGCGGTCGCGTTTGCCCGCCGACCATCGTCGGGGTTGGTATCGGTGGCACGTCGGATGTGTGCATGCATCTGGCAAAGGTGGCGGCGACCCGTCCGCTCGGCACCATGTGCAAGGACCCCGAGGGGGCCAGGCTCGAAAGTTTGCTGTCACAAGCTGTCAACATGCTCGATATCGGGCCGCAGGGTCTGGGCGGTTTTGGCACCGCCTTCGCTGTCCATGTCGAGGCGGCCGCCACTCACATCACCATGAATCCGGTGGCGGTGAACATCCAGTGCCATTCGGCGAGACGGGCGAGCGCGGTATTCACCCGCGCCGGCGTGGCGATCGGGGAATAGATGGCGGATTATCAATTCATCACGCCGGTCAGTGCGGCGGACGTCCGCCAGCTTCGCCTTGGCGACCGGGTGACGCTCAGCGGCGCGCTTTACGGCGTACGTGATGCCAATCTGATCGCCATGTTCGACAAGGGACGGGAGACCAAGTTTGATCTCGAAGGAGCGGCTGTCGTCCATACCGCACCCAATGTGCGTAAAGTGCCGGTGTCAAATGAGCACCCCGCCGGCTACGCGGCGATCAATGTCGGCACGACGACAAGCCAGCGCATGGAGCGTTTCACCCGCCCGCTGATGGAGCGCGAGGGGGTTCGCATCATCATCGGCAAGGGCGGTATGGGCGATGAGACGCTAAAGGCTTTCAGCGAGCTTGGCGGCGTTTATCTGGCGATTGTCGGTGGGGCGGCTGCGCTGCAGACGACGTGGGTCGAGAGCATTGATGATGTCGATATGGACGATCTCAACCCTGAATCGATCTGGCGCTTCAGCGTCAGGAATTTCGGACCCTTGCTGGTGACGATGGATTCGCATGGTGCCTCGTCCTTTGATGCAGTCAGGGCGCGGGCTGATGCCAGACGGTCGGCAGCGCTCAAACACCTCGGCGTCAAGAGTTGAGAACGCTTGACACCGATATTCTGGTTCTGGGATCGGGCGGCGCCGGGCTCTTCGGCGTGCTGCATGCGCTTGAGGCTGATCCTGATCTCCATGTGACGATTGCGGTCAAGGGATTGCTGGGTAAAAGTGGCTGCACGCGCATGGTCCAGGGCGGCTACAATGTCGTTCTGTCGCCGGGTGATTCCATCGAGCGCCATTTCATGGATACGATTGAGGGCGGCAAATGGCTTAACGTCCAGGAGCTGGCGTGGAAGCTGGTGTCGGAAGCGCCGATACGCATCCGCGAACTCGAAAACAAATATGGCTGTTTCTTTGACCGCAATCCCGATGGCAGCGTGCATCAGAAGGCCTTCGCCGGCCAGACTTTCGACCGCACCGTCCACAAGGGCGATCTGACGGGGATCGAGATTGTCAGCCGGCTGGCTGAACAGGTGTGGGCGAAAAGCGCCGTGCGGCTTGAGGAGCACCGGGCGCTTGCCCTGATACCGGCTCGTGATGGCGCGGGGCTTGCCGGCGTGCTGATGGTCAATATGCGCGATGGCGCCTACGTTCTGGTGCGGGCGAAGGCGACGCTGCTTGCCACCGGCGGCGGGCCCACCATGTATCGCTACCACACGCCATCGGGTGATAAATCCTGCGACGGCATGGCGATGGCGCTGCGGGCCGGGCTGAGCCTGCGCGATATGGAGATGGTGCAGTTCCACCCGACCGGGCTTCTCGCCGGCCCGGGTACGCGCATGACGGGCACGGTATTGGAAGAAGGACTTCGCGGGGCGGGCGGCTATCTTCTCGACGGCGATGGCAAGCGCTTCATGTTCGATTATGACGAGCGGGGCGAGCGGGCAACGCGCGATGTGGTGTCACGCGCGGTTGACGACGTGATCCGTGCGGGCCGCGCTTCCCCGCTTGGCGGGGTTTTCATCGAGATGAAACATCTGGGGTCGGAAAATGTGCGCCGCCAGTTCAAGGGCATGGTGGAGCGCTGCGCCGATTGCGGCTTTGATCTGGCTGCAGGGCGTGTCGAAGTGGTGCCGACCGCGCATTACATGATGGGCGGCGTGGAGTTTGCCGGAGATTGCTCGACCGCGCTGCCGGGCCTTTTCGTCGCTGGCGAAGATACGGGCGGGGTTCACGGCGCCAACCGGCTGGGTGGTAACGGGGTTGCCAATTCCACGGTTTTCGGTGGTATCGCCGGCAGGGCGATGGCGGCCTTCGTGCGCCGCGCCGGGCGGCTTTGCGATGAAGATGCGCACGCCGTCGCGGCGGCGATTGCGAACGCCGAACAGCCTTTCGGCCGGCCGGCCGGTCAGGTAGAAGAGGTGCGCGAGCGACTTTATCAGGTGATGTGGGATGAGGTCGGCATCATCCGTGATCGCTCGCGCCTGATGGCGGCGCAGGGCTCCCTGCACGAACTTTCCGCGCATATCGATGCCATGGGCGTTGGCGGCGACCGGGCCTTCAATCTCACCTGGCATGACTGGCTCAATCTCAAGAACCTCATTCTGGTGAGCCAGTCGATTGCCGTTGCGGCGCTGGCGAGGGAGGATTCGCGCGGCGCCCATTACCGCGCCGATCATCCAACCGCCAGCGATCTCATGACCTCGACCTATACCCAGGTGAGAATGGAAAACGATGAGCTGCGTGTGGCCGCGCAGGCGGTTGACTTCACCCATGTGAGACCAGGTGAAAGCCTGCTGCAGGCGGCGGAATAATGTTGTCTGCCGTCGTGCTGTTTAAGGGGCGCCAAAGCCGTAGCGCCTCAACTCCTCGCCATTGACGAGGCTGCGCAGTTTTCCCCGTGACAGACGGTCGGCTACCGCGCGAGCTGACAGCCGGCGCATGTCGTCAAGGCTCTGAGGCGTATAGAAAGCGGCATGCGGGGTGATTGTCAGGCGTCCCTCGAGCCATGGCTCGCGCGCCGTCCACGCCTTGATGAGCGGATGGCTGCGCTCCATGGGTTCGACCGGCAGCACGTCAAGACCGGCAGCAGCGATACGGTCCGTGCGCAAGCCCGCTTCCAGCGCGTCAAGATCGATGATTGGTCCGCGCGCCGTGTTGATGAGCACGGCGTCCGGTTTCATGGCGGCAACCGCCGCGTGATCAATCAGCTTCGTCGTTGCGGTGGTGAGCGGACAGTGGAGCGAGACGATATCGCTCGCCGCCAGCAGGCCGCGGAGTGTGTCGTGGCGATGCAACCCGAGCGACAATTCAACACCCGGCGGCAGATGAGGGTCGTAAAAGGCAACATCAAGCGAAAAGGCGCGCGCGCGCTGTGCCGCAGCAATGCCGATACGGCCAAGCCCGACAACCCCAAAGGTGAGGTCGCGCAGGCGGCGAACAGGTCGTATCGCCAGCTGATCGGTCGACCACGCATCATCGCGGGTCAAAAGCCGCGCATTATAGGTGCTGATGCCACGGACCAGATTGAGCGTCAGGGCCAGCGCATGGTCGGCAACTTCCATAGTGCCGTAGTCAGGTGTGTTGCAGACTGCAAGGCCGCGCCGGGCGCAGGCGTCGATGTCGATATGATTGTAACCAACGCCTGCCTGCACGAGGAGTTGCGCTTTCGTCATGGCGTTCACCTCACGCTCGCCGATCTTGTGGCGGCCGCGGAAATTGATGATCGCATCAGCGCGCGCCAGGGTCGCGGTCGATACCTGATGGGACGCATTGAGCGGCACCAGTTCGATATCGAAACCGGCGCCAAGTTCGGCCGCCTCAAGGTCGGGCAGAGGCATCGGCGGCGGATCGAGAATGAGCACCAGCGGCATCGGCATGTCCTCGGTTGGGGCAGGATGGCACGGCTGCAAAACCCCGCATTGACTTCGCAGTTGTTGCGCGCGACCACAAACACGGCAAGTGGGAGTTGAGATGGCGATGAACAAAAAAGTCAACACGCCGCGCCTGATGAGCGGTGGTGAAGCGATTGTTGATAGCCTCAAGGCCAACGGGGTTGACACGGTATTCGGCCTTCCCGGCGTCCAGATGTATCCGCTGTTTGACGCACTGCATCAGGCGTCCAACACCATTCAGACCATTGGTGCGCGTCATGAGCAGGCCTGTGCCTACATGGCGTTCGGGTATGCGCGCTCGACGGGGCGGCCCGGTGTCTTTTCTGTTGTGCCGGGACCGGGCGTCCTCAATGCTTCGGCAGCGATCGCGACGGCCCTTGGCGCCAGCGCGCCCGTTCTGTGTCTGACAGGGCAGATACCGTCCGATTTCATCGGACGCGGGCGCGGCCATCTCCATGAATTGCCGGATCAGCTGGCGACCATTCGGTCCTTCACCAAGGCAGCAGCGCGGATCGAGCGCGGCGCCGAAGCGCCACGCCAGGTCAACTGGGCGTTTCGCCAGCTCCGCGAGAGGCGTCCGGGGCCGGTATCGCTGGAGATGGCGTGGGATGTGATGGCGCGCACGGAAAGTGTGCAAGGGCTTGGCGCTGCCGGGATCGAAGCCGCCTTGGCTCCCGACCCCGATCTAATCGCCAGCGCCGCCAGATTGATTGCAGGCGCCAAACGGCCGATCATTTTTCTTGGCAGCGGCGCCCAGCATGCGAGCGAGGCGATCACGGCGCTCGCTGAAGCTATCGACGCGCCGGTTGCGGCATTCCGCAGCGGGCGCGGTATCGTTGCCGAAGACCATCCGCTTGGTGTGTCAAGCTATCAGGCAAAGCTCCTGTGGGAGAAAAGCGATCTGGTGATCGGCATCGGAACGCGGCTCGAAATGCCGCTGATGCGCTGGCAGGGGATGAGCGGCCTTGTTGACCGCTTTGACCGCTTGATGATCCGCATTGATATCGATCCGGTCGAGATGGTGCGGGTGAAGGCGGATGTCGGCATTGTTGCTGATGCTGCGCACGGCGCGCGGGCGCTCTATGAGGCGGTGACGCGGCTGCCATTGTCGAAGGCAGGTGATGCGACAGAACGCGTGGCGCAGGCGCGTGCGCAGGCTGCCAGGGATATCGCCGCGATCGAACCGCAGATGTCCTGTCTCAAGGTCATCCGGGAGGTCATGCCGCGCGACGGAATTCTGGTGGAGGAGTTGTGCCAAACGGGATTTACGTCCTATTTCGGATATCCCGTTCTGGCACCGCGCTCCTATATCTCCTCAGGTTTTTCCGGAACGCTCGGTTACGGCTTCCAGACGGCGCTCGGCGTCAAGATCGGCAATCCCCGCAAGGCCGTGGTGTCGATCACGGGCGATGGCGGCTTCATGTTTGGCGTCCAGGAGCTTGCGACCGCCGTGCATCACGGCATCGGGCTCGTCACCATCGTCTTCAACAACGCAAGCTACGGCAATGTGCGGCGTGACCAGCAGGAGCGTTATGGCGGGCGGGTGCTGGGATCTGATCTCACCAATCCCGATTTCGTCAAGCTTGGCGAAGCGTTTGGCGTCATGGCGCGGCGGGTCACAACGCCGGCAGAGTTGAAAGGTGTTCTTGAGGCAGCGCTTGGCGCTGATCGCCCGGCCCTCATCGAAGTCGCGCTCAGGCGTGACAGCGAGACCTCGCCGTGGAAATTCATCCATTTCACCCGGTAGCGCTGCTCTGTCCGACAGGGGTCTGCTCTCAGCGCGCTGAGGCTGGTTCCGTCACGTGGAAGTGAATCGGCAGCTGCCTGCACGATGGTAGGTTAGATGTCTGCAAGCGGAGAACCTCATGATTTCCGGTCGTCACCTGTTATCGTCATCTCTCGTGTTCTGCCTCATGCTATTCATGACCGGCTTTGCCTCGCCGGCTGTCGCCCAGCCGGTCACGCTTACAGCCAAGGACGGGGTGAAGGTATTCGGCACCTATTACGGCACAGGCGACAAGTCGAAACCGGTTGTTCTGTTGTTTCATATGGCCGGCTCCAACGCGGCCGAGTACGCGCCAACCGCTCCGCGTCTGGTGGCACTTGGATATAACGCGCTGGCGATTGATCAGCGCTCAGGCGGATTTGCCTTTGGTACCGGCAATCAGACGGTGAAGGAACTCGGGCGCAGTGCCGGCTTCCTGCAGGCCTTGCCTGATCTTGAGGCAGCGCTCGCCTGGGTTGCCAGCAGCGGTCATGGCGGCAAGGTGATCATCGTCGGCTCCAGCTATTCGGCCTCGCTGGTGTTTTTGCTGGCTGCGCAGAACCCGGGCAAGGTTGCCGGGCTGGCTGCCTTTTCGCCGGGCGAATATTTCGGCGCGGGCGCAAGCGTCAAGGGTGCGGCCCAAAAGCTGCAGGGCGTCCAGGTCTTTGTGTCCTCAGCCAGTGATTCCGGCGAGATTGCGGAAGCGCGCTCCATCCTTGAAGCCGTACCGGGAAGTGCCAAGACGCAGCTAGCGGCCAAGCGGGCTCCGCACGGCGCGTCCTCCCTGCGTCAGGATGCGAATGGCGGTGGCCAGGCCGAGGTGTGGGAAGGTTTCACCCGCTTCCTTGCCTCGGTGCGCTAGATCGTTCTACTCATCCGTCCATGTTAGCTGGGACGGATACGGACGTCGTCATTATCGGGGCAGGGGTCGTCGGGCTCGCGGTTGCACGCGAGCTTGCCCTGGCTGGCCGCGACGTGATCGTGCTGGAAGCCGAAGATCACATCGGCGAGCATCAGTCCTCACGCAACAGCGAGGTGATCCATGCCGGGCTTTATTACGCCCCGGGCAGCCTGAAGGCACACGCCTGTGTCGAGGGCAAAGAGCGGCTTTACGCCTATTGCGCACAACACGGTATTGCCCATCGGCGCATCGGCAAATTCATTGTCGCAGCAAATGCTGAACAAGTGGCGCGTCTTGAAGCCATCTGCGCCAATGCGCGGGCCTGTGGCGTTGATGATCTGGTGATGATCGATGGGCCGGAAGCGCGCCGCTGCGAGCCGGCGCTCACCGCTCATGCGGCGCTCATATCGCCGTCGACAGGCATTATCGACAGTCACGCCTACATGCTGGTGCTCCAGGGCGAAGCGGAAGCACATGGGGCGAGCGTCGTGTTCAAAGCCTCTTTTGAGCGCGCCGTTGCTGGAAGCGGGCGGGTGCGCCTGTGGACCGGCGGCGTCGAGCCGTTCGAGATGACCTGTCGGCTCCTCATCAACTGCGCGGGGTTGGCCGCGCCCGCCTTGGCGCGACGTATCGACGGATATCCGTCAGCACGCATTCCGCAGGAAAGTCTGGCCAAGGGAAACTACTTCACGCTCGCCGGTCGCTCGCCCTTCTCAAGGCTAATCTATCCCATCCCGGAACCTGGCGGGCTTGGGGTCCATCTGACGCTTGATCTGGGCGGGCAGGCGCGTTTTGGCCCCGATGTCGAATGGATCGAGGCGATGGATTATGCGGTTGATGCGCGGCGTGGCGAGCGTTTCTATGCCGCAATACGTCGCTATTGGCCAGGTCTCAAGGATGGTGCGCTGGCGCCTGCCTATGCCGGCATCCGGGCCAAGATCGGCCCGCGCGACCAGACACAGGATTTTATCATCGACGGCCCGGACGACCATGGCTGTCCGGGCATCCTGTCGCTGTTTGGCATTGAAAGCCCGGGCCTGACCTCATCGCTTGCGCTTGCTGCCATGGTGGCTGACAAAGCGGTCCGTTCAGCCTGACGCCAGCTATCTGGCGGGCAGTGCCATCTCGACAAGCCGGGCCCAGAAGCTGGCGCCATAGAGCGCCGCGTTGTCGTCGAAATCATAGGCCGGGTGATGGCAGACCGGCGTATCGCCATTGCCCACGAAGATATAGGCGCCGGGGCGCTCTTCCAGCATGTAGGAGAAGTCCTCCGCGCCCATCAGCGGCGGATGATCGGTCGTCACCTTGTCCGCGCCTACAACGTCCATGGCGACCTTGGCAGCGAAGGTTGTCTGGTCGGCGTGATTCACGGTTGGCGGATAGCCGCGCTCATAGTCAAGCGATGCCGTGGCGCCCATGGAACTGGCGATGCCGGTGATGATTTCGCCCATGCGTTTTTCAACCAGGTCCTGCACGTCTTTCTTGAACGTGCGCACGGTGCCGGTGATGCGGGCGGTCTGCGGAATGACGTTGAAGGCATCGCCGGCATGGAAGGTGGTGATCGACAGGACGGCGCTTTCCACGGGATCGACATTACGTGCAACGATCGACTGCAAGGCCTGACCGATGGTCATGGCAACGATGATGGTGTCGATGGTCTGGTTTGGCATCGCCGCATGGCCGCCACGCCCCTCGATATCGATCACAAAGCGGTCCGCTGCCGCCATTGTCGGGCCGGTGCGCATGGCGAAGGTGCCGACCGGCACGCCTGGCATGTTATGCATGCCGTAGACCTCGTCGATCTTCCAGCGCGTCATCAAACCGTCCTCGATCATCGCCTTGCCGCCGCCGCCGCCTTCTTCGGCCGGCTGGAAGATGACGATGGCAGTCCCGTCGAAATTGCGGGTTTCCGACAGATAGCGCGCCGCGCCCAGCAGCATCGCGGTGTGGCCGTCATGGCCGCAGGCATGCATCTTGCCGGGTGTTTTTGATTTGTAGGGGCGCTCGACAATTTCCTGGATCGGCAGAGCATCCATGTCCGCGCGCAGGCCGATGACCTTTCCCGACCCAGACTGCCGGCCCTTGATGACGCCTACAACGCCGGTCTTGCCGATGCCCGTCACCACCTCGTCGACACCGAAAGCCTTCAGTTTGTCGGCGACGATGGCAGCAGTGCGATGAACCTCGTAGAGGATTTCCGGGTTTTCATGAAAGTCATGGCGCCAGGCGGCGATGTCATCGGCGAAGGCGGAAACACGATTGACGATGGGCATGGGAACTCTTCGATTTTTGCGGGCGGACAGGGAGGCCGGCAGGTGCCAACCGTTCAGGAACAAAGGCTAACGTGTCGGCCGGGTGAGCGCTAGATGGTATCAAGGGTGGCTGATATCGCCTGCCACAGGGGCTCGACCGGTTCACACCCCACCGACAGTCTGACAAAACCGTCCGCGACCTTGTCGCCCCAGCGGCTGCGGCGCTCGGCCGAGGTGTGCAGGCCGCCAAAGCTGGTTGCCTGACGGAGGAGCGGGCAGTCCTCCATGAAACGTTCAGCCTCGGCCCGACCGGCAAAGGTCAGGGCGATGAGCGAACCAAAGCGCGTCATCTGGCGGGCGGCCAGATTATGGGCCGGGTGGCTTGGCAGACCAGGATAGACAACGTTCTTCAACCGTGGATGGGCAGCCAGACGGGGCGCCAGTTTTTCGGCATTGTCACACATGCGGGTGAAGCGCAGTTCCAGTGTTTCAAGGCCACGATGGACAAGAAACGTGTCGAAGGGCGAGGGAATGATCCCCACCATCTTGCGCCAGTCGCGCATGCGGGCGGCGAGCGCGGCGTCCCGTGTTGCGACGTGGCCAAACAGCACGTCGGAATGGCCGTTGAGCGCCTTGGTGTCGGATGCCAGAGTGATGTCAGCGCCCAGATCGAGCGGGCGCTGGCCAAGGGGTGTCATCGTCGTATTGTCGGCCACCAGCAGGGCGCCGGCGCCTCTGGCCTTGGCGGCAATCGCCGCTATATCGCAGATGTCGAGACCGGGATTGGAAGGTGTTTCGATGAAAATCATGCGGTAGCCGGCAAGGTCATGATCGCCCACCATGCCGGTCGCGGTCAGGTCAAACGTGATGCCAAGCGGCTTCAGATAGGTTTCGGCCAGACCGCGCGTCGCGCCGTAGCCGTCAGCGTGCAGAAGTACCTTATCGCCCGGCTGCAGCAGGGGATAGAAAACAGAAGCGACGGCAGCGAGCCCGGCGGGAAAAATGATCGTCTCGGCGTCCTCAAGATGGCCAAGTGCTTCCTCCAGTGCCGTCCACGTCGGGTTTGACCAGCGGCCATACTGATAGGGCCCTGAAGGGTCGCCCGCCTGATGATAGACGGAGGCCGGCACGATGGCCGGTTGCAGGGCTTCACCCTGCGCCGGTTTGGAGCGGGCATGCAGCATGCGGGCGAAGCGGGTGTCGATGTCGCTCATGTTGAGGTCCTTGAAGCGTTGCGGCGCGGCGGGTAGGCACGCTTTTTGCCGCCAAGCGTGGTGAGGTGAAATGAACCGCCGGCGGCTTTGATGTAACTTGGTCCGATGGGTATTTTTCCCGCCCCGTCTGGAACATCAATGACGTAGCTCGGCATCGCAAGGCCCGACAGGCGCCGGCGAAGCTCGCTCATCAAGCGCTGCCCGCGGGCAATCGACAGGCGGAAATGGCTGGTACCCGGCGCCAGATCCGGGTGATGCAGGTAATAGGGTTTGACGCCTGATTCAACGAAGGCACGCATCAGCGCCTCAAGCGTCTCGACATTGTCGTTGACGCCCTTGAGGAGCACGCTCTGGCTCACGAGCGCGATGCCGGCCTCGGCGAGACGGGCGAGCGAAGCGCGCGCAGAGGCTGTCAATTCACTCGCGTGGTTGGCGTGAACGCCGATGCAGGTGGCGATACCGGGTGATTTCAGGGCGCGAACAATCGCAGGTGTGATGCGCTCGGGATCGGCGATTGGCATGCGGGTGTGCCAGCGCAGGACCTTGACGTGTGGAAGTGCCGCCAGCGCCTTCGTCACCTCGCCGATGCGGCGTGCGGACAGCATCAGCGGATCACCACCGGTGAGGATCACCTCCCAGATGGCAGGATGCGCTTTGACGTAGGTGAGAATGGCGGCGAAGGCGCTGTCGCTCAGCGTCCCGTCGCCGTCCGGCCCCACCATCTCGCGGCGAAAACAAAAGCGACAATAGACCGGGCAGACATGAACGAGCTTGATCAGCACACGGTCCGGATAGCGATGGACGAGGCCAGGCAGAGGCGAAAATCTGTGGTCAGCAATCGGGTCGGCGCGTTCAAGCACATCGCTTTTCAGTTCGGCCCTGTCGGGAATGAACTGGCGGGCCAGCGCCTGATTGTTGGCGATGGTGAGGAGACTGGCGAGATGGCTGGTGATGGCTACCGGATAGCGCTCGCTCACCTCTTCAAGTCCCGCCTGCTGGCTCTGCTTGACCAGGTTGTGCGTGATCAGATCGGTGACCGTTCGCAAGGTGCGCGGGTTCTTCATCGCTCATCCCTGCCCGGATCGCTGAAGGGTGTCCACATCACCTCGTCAAGGCGGCTTGCACCCGTCATCAGCATCACCAATCGGTCAAAGCCCAGTGCGGCTCCGCAGGCGGCAGGCATATGCGCAAGGGAGTTCAGAAAATCCTCGTCCAGCGGATAGGAGTGGCCATAGATGCGCTGCTTCTCCGTCATGTCGGCAACAAAACGTCGGCGCTGCTCACCCGGATCGGTCAGCTCGCCGAAGGCATTGGCGAGTTCAACGCCGCACATATATAGCTCGAAGCGCTCGGCAAGGCGCGAATCGCGCGGCAGAGGGCGGGCAAGGGCTGCCTCGGGCAAAGGGTATTCGGTCAGACATGTTGGCCGGCCGATACCAAGCTTCGGCTCGATACGGTCGGCGAGGATGCGGCTGAAGAGGTCCGACCAGCTATCGTCATCCGCCACGCGCAGGCCAAGTCTGGCGGTGGCGGTCGCAAGCCTGTCGCGGTCGGTGGCGCCATCCGGGCCGAGGGTTGCCAGAAGATCGATGCCGGCAAAGCGCGAGAAGGCGTCCGCCACTGTGAGGCGTTCTGGTTCGGCGCGCGGGTCGCAGATGTGCTCGCGGTAATTGACGAGCCGGACCCCGGTACAGGCGGCGCATTCCCGCAACAGCGCCGCGCAATCAGCGATGATCGCCGAGATATCCTCCTCCACCCGGTACCATTCAAGCATGGTGAATTCGGGCTGGTGGAGGGCGCCCAGTTCGCGATTGCGCATGACATGGGCAAAGGAAAATATCCGTCGCTCGCCGGCTGCCAGGATTTTCTTGCAGGCAAATTCCGGCGAGGTATGAAGGAACAGTGGCTGCCTTGCACCCGCGATGCCATCCCACTGCGTTGCGAAGGCATGAAGGTGCGTTTCGTTTCCTGGCGAGATTTGCAGGGCGCTGGTATCAACCTCGATAAAATCCTGAGCGCTGAAATAGGCGCGCAACCGCATCGCCATTGCCTGTCGGGCGAGGAGGCGCGGGCGGCGGTCGGCGTGAATGTCGCGGCGCCACCATGGGCTGCCTGAAAGCATGGGGGACTTCCCTTTGGGCCGCGAACCTGTCAGTAGAAACGCCACATTGCAAGGCTAAGGAATAAAGACGTGGTCAAAGTCATCGCCAGCTCGGTCCGCAAGGGCAATATTCTCGATCTCGACGGTCGGCTCTGTGTCGTCATGTCGGCTGAAAGCTTTTTTCCCGGCAAAGGCACGCCTACGACGCAGATTGATATGCGCCGCATCAGTGACGGGGTAAAGGTCTCGGAGCGCTACAAGACGACCGAACAGGTCGAGCGCGCTTTTGTCGAGGATTTTGACTACAGCTATCTTTATCTGGACGGTGACAATTACGTCTTCATGAACCCTGAAAACTATGAGCAATTGCCGGTATCATCGGACGTGCTGGGCGATCAGGCGGTTTATCTCCAGGAAGGCATGGTGTGCAAGCTGTCGATCTTCGAGGGCAATGCGGTTGCCATCGAAATTCCCGCCCGGGTGACACTTGAAATTTCGGAAACGGAACCGACGATGAAGGGGCAGACGGCGTCGTCGAGCTACAAGCCGGCGATCATGTCGAATGGTGTGCGCGTCATGGTGCCGCCGCATATTTCGGCAGGCACCCGCATTGTCGTGTCGACGGCGGACAACACCTATGTCGAGCGGGCCAAGGATTGAATAATCGTTTTACATCGAGTTGCTATGTAACGCCAACTAACGTGTACTGAAAAATCATTATATGTGCGACGTTTATATATAGAATCATTTTTTCTACTTACTCCATGTTAACGTGATGTGGTCAAGGTAGCGGGGTTCATTTCTCGCGCCATTTGCGCTGTTACCGGTGATCTCCTATGCGCTTTTTTTCCCGTCTGTCGATTGGCCAACGTTTGAATTCCATCTTTGTGGTGCTGGGAGCAGTGACGATCCTGCTGTCGGCGGTCGCGGGATGGAGCATCTACACGCTCGGCCAGCTGAGCTTGCGGGTTGAATCGGCCGAAAACGGGCGCTTTGCCCTCAAAGCCATCGATGGGCTCATCTACCGGACGGTGATGGAGTCGCGCGGTATCTACATGTCGTCCAAGCCGGACGTGCTGGAGCGTTTTGCCAAGGGCCAGGATGCGGCATTGAAGGACATTGACGGCGTTGTCGAACGCTGGCGCAAAACCGTCACGGATGATGTGCGCGAGGATTTCGAGCGCGTCGCCAAGGGCGTGAAGGTTTTCAATGATTTTCGCTATGAATTATCGCGTATCGGGCGGGAGAAGGGCAATGAGGCGGCGCGTGTCGTCGGCGATGCCGAGCCCACGCGCATCGCTCGCCAGGCACTGAACAAGGAAATGGACGCGCTTGCCAAGCGCTATGACCAGCTGCGCGGCGATCTTGGAGAAGCGGTCGAAGCCGTCTATGCGCGGATGTTGTTTTTCATTGTCTTCGGTGTCGTCTCGACCCTGGCAACCATTGCGGTTGGCATGCTGATTGTGGCGCGCACCGTCGTGCGCCCGCTCGAGCGGCTGTCGGGGGTCATGGGGCGGGTGGTCGATGGCGAGACCGCCGTTGAGGTTGCCTACACTGATCGCGGCGATGAGGTCGGTCGCATGGCGCGCTCGCTGGATGTGTTCCGCAGTGCCATGGCCGAGCGCGCGGCCTTTGCCGACAAGGATAATCGCCAGCGTCAGGAGCGTGAGGCGCGTCAGGCGTCAATAGATGAGCAGATCGCCCGTTTTCGTGAGGCTGTGGAGGGCGATTTCAGCCAGATGTCGCTTGCCATCGACGGCATGGTGACCACGGCAGGGCAACTCAACCAGGTGTCACTGCGCGCCTCCAGCCATGCGAGTTCCATGGCTGGTTCGACACGTGACACGTCGTCGAATGTGTCGACGGTCGCGGCAGCGGCTGAGGAATTATCGGTATCGGTTCAGACCATTTCCGAGCGTGTCAAACATTCAAATTCGGTTGTATCGCGCGCGAGCGTGGTGGCAGGCGACACGACCGGCAAGATCGGTGAACTGGCGGCCGCCGCCGACAAGATCGGCAATGTCGTCAATCTCATTCAGGCGATTGCCGCGCAGACCAATCTTCTGGCGCTTAACGCCACGATTGAAGCAGCGCGGGCGGGCGAAGCGGGCAAGGGCTTTGCGGTTGTGGCCTCGGAAGTGAAGAGCCTTGCCTCGCAGACCGCCAAGGCGACGGAGGAAATCGCGGCGCAGATTTCGGGCATTCAATCGTCGACCAATGATGTGGTCAGCGCCATCGACAGCATTGTCGCGACGCTGAGCGAGATTGATCAGGTATCGCGCGAAATCGGTGCTTCGGTTGAGGAGCAGGGCGCAGCGACGTCGGAAATTTCACGCAATGCGCAGAGCGCGGCTGCGGGCACGGTGTCGCTGGCAAGCGATGTTGATGAGGTCACGACGACTGTGGGCGAGACGGAAAGTGCCGCGCGCTCGGTGCGGGTTGCCTCGGAAGCCCTTGCCGGACAGGCGCAGCGGCTGAAATCGGCGATTGATGGCTTCCTCAATGGCGTTGCCGCTGCCTGAGGCAGTCCTGTTTGAGCCAATCGATGATAAAGCGGCCAGCAAAACGGTCGTCATGAGCGGGACAACTATGTCCTTCCACAGGAAGGCGCATGCGAAACGATCTGAAAATAACGGCTCATTAAACTTAATGGATTAATGCTGAACCCGTGAAGCATGTGCAGAATGCGCGCGCCTGGGGAAGTACTGATGTCCATCCTGTCTCGCCTGTCGATTGGGCAGCGCCTCAATTTCATCTTTATCCTGCTGGGCGTGGTGACCGTGGTGTTGGCGATCGCCATCACCGGCTCGATCAACGCCGTGCTCTCGTACAAGGCGCTGGAGGATAGCGCGGAGAGGGGACGCTCGGCGCTGCAGAGGATTGACGGGCTTGTTTACAAGACCGTGATGGATTCGCGCGGCGTTTATATGTCGGCAGATCGTGCCAAGCTGACGAATTTCGCCAAGGCGCAGAACGCCACGCTGAAGCAGCTCGAAGGGGTGATCGATCAATGGCGCGGAAGCGTCACGGATAGCGTTCGCCGTGATTTTGACCGTGTGGTCGCTGCGACCAAAGTGTTCATCGATTTTCGTATCGAGCTGGCACGCGTCGGTGTGGAGCAGGGCAATGAGGCGGCGCGTGTCGTTGGCGACAATGACCAGAACCGCAGTGCACGCCAGGCGCTCAACAAGGAAATGGAAACGCTTGCCAAAAAGTACGATGTGCTGACACAAGAAGCAGCCGACATGTCCGAGATGACCTTTCGCTGGCTCAATATTCTTGGTGTCGGCGTCACCGTGATGTCGTTTCTGACCATTGTCTTTGGCATGTGGATGGTGCGCCGCAAGGTCGTCCGGCCGCTGCGCTACATCACCCAGACGATGGGCGATGTGGCCAAGGGTGAAGTCGACGTGGCGATCGAGCACGTGGAGCGCAAGGACGAAATCGGCGCCATCGCGCGGGCTCTCGAAATCTTCAGGTCGACAATGGCCGAGCGCAGCCGCTTTGCTTCTCGGGAACAGACAGCGCGCCAGGACCGTGAGGCGCGCCAGAAAGCCATCGAACTGGAAATCGAACGCTTTCGTGACGCTTCAAGTGCCGGGTTCGCCGCGCTGGCCCATGTCGTTGATACGATGATTGAGACATCGAAAAGTCTTGCTGTTTCGTCCGAGCGCGCCACAACCCGGTCAGGCCATATGTCATCGTCGATGAATGAGGCATCGTCCAATGTTGCAACTGTCGCTGCCGCCGCGGAAGAATTGTCGGCGTCGGTTGATCAGATCAACGAGCGCGTCAGCCGATCACGTGAGGTGGTCGAGCGCGCCAGTGTTGCCGCTGCCATGACAGCTGACAAGATCGCGCAGCTGACCACGGCAGCGAGCAAGATCGGTGAAGTGGTGACACTCATCCAGGCGATTGCCGCGCAGACCAATCTTCTGGCGCTTAACGCCACGATTGAGGCGGCGCGCGCCGGCGAGGCGGGCAAGGGCTTCGCGGTCGTTGCCTCCGAGGTGAAAACGCTGGCTTCGCAAACCGCCAAAGCGACCGAAGACATCTCGGGCCATATCGGGCGTATCCAGGAATCGACCAGCGAAGTGGTCACCGCCATCGAAGGCATCACGACGACGTTGGGTGAAATCCGCGACGTGTCGCAGTCGATCAGCCTATCGGTCGAGGAGCAGGGCGTGGCGACGGCGGAGATTTCGCGCAATGCCCAAAGTGCCGCCGACGGAACGTCAGCATTGACGGAGGATGTTGACGATGTCGCCTCGACCGTTCGCGACGCTGAAGGCGCGGCGCGTTCAGTGCGCAGCGTGTCCGACGAATTGTCTCGCGAGGCGGGCACGTTGCGCTTGGCAGTCGACGAGTTTCTGACACGCGTTCGCGCGGCGTGAGGAGTGCGTGCCCTGAGAGCAGGCCGGGAAACAGTAAAACCGGGTTTTCAATATCGTCATGCCCTGGGGTCAGGACCCATTAATTTAGGCAAAACGGCATGGCACGAATGGATAAAATGGCAGGAGAAGCCCGAAAAGCATACCCTTTGGTATGGTTGAGGGCGTCGACGAACCAGTTTGCCATTCATGCCTTGTCCTTCGGATGGGGTGAAATGACGCGATCTTTATGTCGCAAGCCTTTGAAAGTCAGACGACTTCCTGCAGGCTTGCTCCTCAACCTCGCGCCAGTCCCTCCCACCGTTTCGCCCAAATTAACGGGTCCTGACCCTAATTCTCGCGCTTGATGGCACTTTCGTGCCAGCGATGGAGAAGGCGATGAGCGATGATGCTTGTCGCCAGGAAGATGGCGACGCCGGCGAGCGAGATGAGTGTCAGGGCAGCAAACATACGCGGGATCTTCAGCTGGTATTGTGCTTCCAGTATGCGGTAGGCGAGGCCGGAGGCGGTGCCGCCGGTGCCGGCGACAAACTCGGCGACCACGGCGCCGATCAGTGCCAGACCACCTGATATCTTCAGCCCGGCCAGAAAATAGGGCAGGGCGGCTGGCAGGCGCAGATAGCGCAGGGTCTGCCAGCGCGTGGCGCCATAGAGTTCGAACAGGTTGCGCAGATTATGGTCGGCTGAATTGAGGCCAAGGATTGTATTCGACAGGATCGGAAAGAAGGCGACGATCCAGGCGCAGATCAGCAGCGACAGATTGGTATCGTTGACCCAGATGATGATGAGCGGCGCAATGGCGACGATGGGCGTCACCTGGAGAATGACCGCATAGGGAAAGAGCGCCAGTTCCACCCATTTGAACTGCGTGAAGAGAATAGCAAGCGCCCCGCCAACCACGACGGCTGCCGCAAGCGCGGAGAACGTAATCGCCAGCGTGATGCGCAGCGATGCGGCGAGGGTTGGCCAATCGCTGACAAGTGTCTCGATGATACGGCTTGGCGTAGGCAGGATATAGGGCGGGATAGCCATGATCCGCACCGCCGCCTCCCAGCCGCCAAGAAAAATGATGCCAACCAGGAATGGCGCGGCAAGCTTCAGCCAGCGATCATTTGACCTGGCTGAGGCGGTCGGCAACGGGCCAAGGTCGCTTGTGGTGGTTTTCGCCGTTCGAGGACTGCTCATCGTGTTCAGCCCCCCATCGCCGTTTTTAACTGGTCGGAGGCCTGACGGCAGAGGCTGGCATAGGAAGAGGAGGTGCGGAACATCTCGTCGCGCGGGTAGGGCGCGCCAACATCAAGCGTGCTGACGATGCGCCCGGGCCGCGCTGCCATGACGACGATACGCTGCGACAGGAAGACGCTTTCAAACACCGAATGCGTGACGAAGACTGCGGTGAAGCCGACATCGCGCCACACATTGAGCAGATCATGGTTGAGGCGGTGGCGGGTGATCTCGTCAAGCGCGGCGAAGGGCTCATCCATCAGCAGCAGGCTTGGCTCGGTGACCAGGCCGCGGGCGATCGATACCCGCATCTTCATGCCGCCGGACAATTCCCGCGGATAGGCGCTTTCAAAGCCTGCAAGCCCGACCAGCGCCAGCTTGTCGCGGGCTGCCGCCTGCGCCTCGCGCTTTGCTGCCCCTTCCAGGATGAGCGGCAGGGCGACGTTGTCGAGGGCGTTTGCCCATGGCATCAGGGTGGGGTCCTGAAAGACAAAGCCCAAGTCACGGGTTCCGTAGCGGCTTCCTCCGCCATGCCCGCTGGCCCATTGAATCTCGCCGCCGGTCGGCGCGCCGAGGCCGGCGATCATGCGCAGCAAGGTCGATTTTCCGCAGCCTGACGGCCCCAGGATCGACAGGAACTCGCCGGGCATCAGGTCAAGATCAACCGCCTCCACGGCGCGCGTGCCGGTGGAGAACGTCTTGGAAACGCCGCTTAGCCTGATCAGCGGGTCAACTGGTGCGAGAGATGGGGCCGAGGCCTCTCTCACAAACCGACGCCCTTGTTGATGAAGTCGAGACTGTAGGCCTTCGTCACGTCGATACCCTTGGGGAAGACGCCGGCATCCGACATGTCGGTGTAGAATTTCAGCCAGCGCGCCGCGCTCATGGCGCCTATGCCGCCCTTCAGCGCATCTCCGGACTGGACGATGCCGTTGGTACGCATCACATTCAGGGCGAAATTGATCTTCACCTGATCCATATCCGGATTGTCCTTGAGGATCAGTGCGTCGGCGGCCTTGTTACCCTCGCCACCCTTCATGTAAGCAGCCCAGCCTTCGGCGGAGGCGTTGACGAAACGCTGCACGAGATCGCGCTTTTCTTCCGTCATCTTGCGCGAGATGTTGATGGTGGTGTTGTAATTGTCAAAACCGGCATCGGCGATGAGGTGGACGATCGGCTTCACGCCCGCCTGTTCGATGGCGAACGGTTCGGATGAGACAAACCCCTGCTGGCACAGGCTCTTGTCGGCGAGGAAGGGCGCCATGTTGAAGGTGTAAGGCCTGATCTGTTCGTCGCCATAGCCGAACTTTGCTTTGAGAAACGGCCAGTAGCTGGAGCGCCCGGCCGCACCCACGAGGATCGGTTTGCCTTTCAGCGCCGCCAGCGTGTCATTGCCTACGCCGGGATGGCAGATAAGGACCTGCGGGTCCTTCTGGAAGATCGCCGAAATGCACAGAAACGGCGCACTTTCCTGAACATAGCGGATGGCTTCGAAGGAATTTGACATGATCATGTCAACGCGGCCCGCAAGCAGCAATTGCGATGGGTTCTGCTGCGGCCCGCCGGGGCGGATATCAGCCTCGATGCCGTATTTCTTGTAAATGCCGTTGGCGACCGCGTAGTAAAAGCCGCCATGTTCAGCCTGGGCGCGCCAATTGGTCTGATAGCTGACCTTGTCAAGCGTCTGGGCATTGGCGCTGCGGCCAGTGAGCGGCACGATTGCCGAGGCAACGGCACTTCCAGCAAGGCCAAGAGCGCGGCGGCGGTCGATACGAAATCTGCTCATCATGGTAATCTACCCTGTTTTACGGCGTGCTGACAGCGAGGCCAAAGACCTGACACCCAAGATCAGTGACAGGCCTGCGACTTCATTCGCCCGTATTTTAAACCATGTGGTGTGCCGTCAGGCAGCGACTTTTGCAAGCGTCTGCATTCAAGCCCTGCCGGGGCTTGCCTGCCGCGCGGCGCAGCGGGCAATCAATGAATTGAACGAAAATCGTCAAATAGGCAATTAAACGAAGCGCCTTTGCGCGGTAGCTGTGAAAAATCAGGGGCCAACGCGTCTTTGCGCATCACCCGGGCGCTGGGCAAATCGGCTGGCTTTTTGCGACGCCTAAGCTCTAGGCATGTCAGCGCCTGCGAAACGATCAGAAGAGCGGCTCACAATCGCCGTCAGGCCTCAAGGCGGAACGAACTGACTGTCTCGGCAATCGCCTGCGCCGTATCCTTCAGTCCGACCGAGGCTTCGGCATTGGTCCCGGCACCGATGACATTTGCCTGAGCGATGCCGTCGAGGTCGTTGAATGCTTCGGTGATGACAGTGATGGCGCTTGCCTGCTGGTTGGCTGCACTGGCGATTTCTGTAACCGCGGCAGCCACCGAGCGTACCGTCAGATTGATCTCGCGCAGCGCCGCTGCTGTCTGGTCGACGGTTGAACTGCCCTGATCGACCCGGGTGATGGTCTCATCGGTGATCTGGCGCACCGTTGCAGACGCCTGCGCTACCTGACTTGCCAGGCGCCGCACCTCATTGGCCACCACCGCGAAGCCCTTGCCATGTTCACCGGCGCGTGCCGCCTCGATAGCGGCATTAAGGGCGAGCAGATTGGTTTGCGCCGCGATCTTGTTGATGAGCAAGGTCACGTCGGCGATCTTGTTTGCGGCAGCCGAAATGCCGCTCATCGCATTGAGCGCGCCGCCGGCCATTTCTGCCCCCATCTCGGCACGCTGCGAGGCGCTGATCGCCGATTGCGCCAGTTCATCAGCAATACCGGCTGTGCGATGAATGCCAGTGGAAAATTCATCGAAGGAGACCCGCAATTCCTTCAATGTCCCAAGCTGCACATGGGCACGTTTGGTATTTGCCGAGGCTCTGTCGCCGATTTCGCCGGCTGTCTTTGCCGTCTGGCGTGAGGCTTCGAGCATCATGCCAAGCGACATGGCCAGGCTTTCGATGGCGGAATTCATGTTATCGGCAACAATGCGGAAATTGGGTGCGAAATGATCCGGCATTTTGGTGGAAAGGTCACCTTCCGCCAAACGCTTCGCGAATGCCTCGACTTCCGACAAAAAGGCCGCCGTCTCTCCGGCTGCCTTGCGGGTTTCGTCCTCATGGCGCTGCAGGGTTGCCTTGGCGCGTTCCTCGAGAACGATGAACGAGGTTGTCATGCGCCAGATTTCGTTGACCGCCCCCTTGCGCGGAAGGACCTGCCCGAACTGGTTTTCAGACAGGCGCTGCAGAGCGCGATTGATGAGGCTGATGGGGCGCACCACACGAAAATGCATGAGGAGGCCGCCAAGGGCCAGCACCGCAAACAGGATGCCGGAGGTGATGGTGACGCGCATCAGCATGCCGTTTGAGGTGGCTTCCATCGTCTCGTTGACGCTCTGGATGCGGTTGCGCATCACTTCCAGCAGCGTAAGGATCTGCACGCCAAGCGGACGAATGGCTGGCCCTACCTGTTCGTCATTTATAGCGCGGGCAGCCGTCATGTCACCGCTGCGCGCGGCGGCGATGGCGGACGTGAAGGTCGCTTGAAAGGCAATCAGCAAGGCATCGGTCTTTTCGACCTCGGCGAGCACGTCGGCTGGCAGGTAAGGCTTCAGGTCGAGCATGCCTTTCCAGCTTTTGTCGCCGGATGCTTTCAGCTCTTCAATCTCGGTTGCTGCGGGTTCGACCTGGTTGTCGTGACGAACAAGGTCGACGATGCGGTCACGAATCGACCATTGCGTGTTGGAAAAGGCAAAGACTTCAGCCGGTGGTATGGACGCTTCCCAGACAGCGTTACGGGCGCTTTCGACGAGTTCGCGACCGCCTTGCTGGACACTCAGGCCAGCGCCGATCATAAGAGCGACGATGGCGCCAAACACCAGCGCCAGTTCTCCCGCGAGCGATCGGTGGAGGGTTATATCTTTTACTCGGCGAAACAAATGAAGCATTGGAAACAGGCCAAATTTGTATTGTACAACAGGGTTAAATGGCAAATTAGGGCCATACAGTTAATTTCGACCTAAGGTATGACGCATTAAAGTGCCTTAAATGGCGTCGTTGTGCTGCAGGCTGGTGCAAATATCCCTTATCAAATAGATGATCGATGCTGATATCGCCACAAGCAGATGAGACCTATGGCAGCGCCCCTGTTAACTTTGAATGACATCACGCTAACGCTTGGCGGCAAACCGCTTCTCGCCGGTTCGACGGTGACGATCAGCGAGGGTGAGCGTCTTTGTCTTGTCGGGCGCAATGGTTCTGGCAAATCATCCTTCCTCAAGATCATGGCCGGCCTTGTCGAGGCGGATGGTGGCGAGCGCATCACACGCGCTGGTACAACCTTACGCTACCTGCCGCAGGAGCCGGATTTTTCCGGCTATGAGACGGTTGAAGCCTATGTCGAGGGCGGCCTCGAGCAGGAGGAGGGGCATCACCGCGCCCGCCAGCTGATCGAGGCGCTCGGCCTTGATGGCAACGCCGCGCCCTCCCTGCTCTCGGGCGGCGAGCAGCGCCGCGCGGCGCTCGCGCGCACCCTTGCACCCGAGCCGGACATCCTGCTGCTGGATGAGCCGACCAACCATCTCGATCTGCCGACGATCGAGTGGCTTGAAACGAGGCTGCGGTCGATCCGCTCGGCCATGGTTCTGGTGAGCCATGACCGGCGCTTTCTGGAAGGCCTGTCGCAAGCAACCATCTGGCTTGATCGCGGGAAGTGCCGCCGTCTGTCGCAGGGGTTCGGCGGATTCGAGGAATGGCGTGATACGGTCCTGGCGGAAGAAGAGATGGCGGCCCATAAGCTTGCCCGCAAGATTGCCGATGAAGAGCATTGGCTGCGATATGGCGTCACAGCGCGCCGCAAGCGCAATGAGCGGCGCGTCGGTCTTCTCTCGCAACTGCGCGAGGAATTGCGCGAGCGCCGACAGCGGCCAGGCAGCGTGACGTTCAGCGCCAGCGAAGGCAAGGCATCAGGGGCGCTGGTGCTCGAAGCCCGCGACATCAGCAAATCATTCGGCAACCAGCCTGTTGTGGCGAATTTCTCATTGCGTCTTGCCCGTGGCAGCCGCCTTGCCGTGGTCGGTGCCAATGGCGCGGGCAAGACGACGTTGCTGCGTCTGCTGCTTGGGGAACTCGCGCCGGACAGCGGCATGGTCAGGCTTGGCAGCAATCTGACAACCGTTCTCGTGGACCAGAAACGCGAGGCCTTGGCGCCGGGATTGCGGCTGGCAGAGGCGTTGACGGGGGGTGGCAGCGACCAGGTGATGGTCAATGGCCAAGCGCGCCATGTGGTCTCCTACATGAAGGATTTCCTGTTTCCACCCGAGGCCGCCAATACGCCGGTATCTGTTCTCTCCGGTGGAGAGCGGGCGCGACTGGCGCTGGCACGCGCCCTGTCGCTGCCGGTCAACCTTCTTGTCCTTGATGAGCCGACCAATGATCTTGATCTTGAAACGCTCGACTTGCTGCAGGAGCGGCTCGCCGATCACCCGGCAACGGTCCTGCTGGTCAGCCATGACCGTGACTTCATCGACCGTGTCGCGACATCCGTGCTGGTTGCCGAGGGCAACGGAAAATTCGTCGAATATGCCGGCGGCTATTCGGATATGATCGCCCAGCGAAGGGCGCCGATCCAGGCGGTGAAAGCAACCCCTGATGCCGGCAGTAAACGGCCATCGGCCAGTGTTGCGCCAGGCGATGATGGCAACCGGCAGCCGATGCCGCGTCACAGGCTGACCAACCAGGAGCGCGAGGCGCTGCGTTTGCTTCCGGCCCGGATTGATCAGCTCAACGCGACGGCGGCGCGGCTGCGAGCGCTCATTGAAGACCCCACGCTGTTTGCCCGCGATCGCGCCAGTTTTGAGCGTACGACGTCGCTTCTGGCTGAAACCGAGGCGCAGCTGGCCAAGGCTGAAGATGTGTGGCTGTCCGCTGAACTCCGGCGCGCGGAAATCGACGCCTGAAGGGGGACATGTTCTACTGACTGGTCGCTGCCCTTGCCTGCAGAATACGAATGCGTTCGGCAAGGGAGGCTGAGGGATGGCCGTCCGGCTCGCCAGCCTCTGGCGAACGGTTGATCGCTTCCGATTGAAGATCGGCGTGAGCCGCAGCGATGATCTTGCGGATCGGCGAGGCGTCGCCTTCAAGCGTCACGCTCAATGCCGCAATTTCAGCAGCCAGATCGTTCATGCGTTCGCGCAACATGGCGTTTTCCATCCGCTCGCGCTCCCAATTGCTCTGGGCACCGCTTTCCAGCAGGCGCAGATGGTCAGCCAGTTCCTCGCGTTCGGCCTGGACCGCGCCAAGGCGGACTTCGAGCGCTGCTTTTTCGCCACGAAACGTCTCGAAATCTCGGGCAAGCGAGGCATAGCGTGTTTCCGCCTCGCCAAGCCGCTGCGATAATTCGCGATCAAGCGTGTCGCGTTCGCTCATCAATTCATGGACGCGGCCTGCCAGGCGTTTTGCTTCTTCAACGAGGGTGCGCAGCCCATCTGAATCTTCGCTCAGATTGAGCTGGGCCAGACCCAGTCGAGCGCTCTGATCCTGAACTTCGGTGATTGACGCGCCAATTTTTGCTTCCATATCAGCGCGGTAGGCTAGTGCGGCATCAAGATCGGCCTTCGCGCGGTCGAGCAATTCCTGCTTGGAAACGAAAGCTGCGGTGCTGTCGGACAGCGAGCGCTGTGTATCGCTCACCACCGCCTCGAAATGGGCCAGATTGGCCTGAAGGGCGGCGATCTCCACTTGCCGGCTGTGGGCAAGTGACTGGGCTTCATTGGCTTCGCGCTCGCGCTCGTTCAGCTTGCCCTGCGCAATGGCGAGCTTTTCCTCGGCGCTCTTCAGTGTCCTTGATGTCTCACCATAAGCGGTCTCGGCAGCAAGGCATTCATCGCGCAACCGACGCTCGCGCTCTTCCATGGCGAGGATGGTGTCGCTGCGCTTCTTGACCTCGTCGAGGACAAGACGCAGCTGGTCGTTCTTGCGCGTGATGTCGACGAGCTGGAGGTGCCCGCGCGTCTTCAACTGTTCGACCGAGACTTCGAGCTTGCGGGCGGCCATGGCGAATTCGGCACGAAGCTGGTCCCGGTCAGCCTTGATTTCGGCAAGCGACACCGGCAGCGCTGCCTGGACGCGCTTCGTGGTCAGGCGTACGGCGCGACGCCATACGGCGTGCGAAATGAACAGGGTCAGAAGACCGGCGCTGAAAAACCCCAGCGCGAAAAACAGGATTTGCTCAATCATTGCGATACCAAAACGACCGTTGACCACAGGGGCAAGAAGCGCTTTCTAACCGAGCGCGCGACGCGACGCACGCCAATTCCGCCGCTGCGCCGGCGTGGCCCCCCGGCCGGCGAGGCTAGAACGGGTTCCATTCCGGGCGATCAGTGAATTTCATATAGCCGATGTTAGCCCCCAGACGCAGCCCAAGTCCGGAGCGGATCGGCACGATGACGAAGCCTTCGGCGGTCAGCGCGGTCACAGCAACGCCGCCCACGAAATAGGCCGAACCCGAGAGGCCGACAAAGCGGCGCAGCAAATCCTGCGGCTGGCGCACGTTGTAGACAAGGATCATGACGCGCGACCCATCGCCGCCAAAATCCCATCCAAGCGAGGGGCCCTGCCAGAAGATCGGCAGATCAGCTCCGACTTTCGTCCGCAGTCGACCATCACCATAACGCAGCCCCGCAACAAAGGAGCCTGATCCTTCCTGACCCAAGACATAGGCATTGGGATAACCCCAGCGCCCGACTGCCGATTCAACGCCGGAGGCAATCGCCGCCGAGACGCCGCCGAAAAAACTGTGGCCAGCCGATACCAGCTCTTCGACGCTGAACTGGCCAGGGCCCGGGCCTTGCGCCGGTCGTTGCTGGGCTGTCGCCGGCTGGAGCGGCAGGAGGGTCAGGGCGAGAATAAAGGCAACGGTCAGGTGGAGATGAAGCCTCATCGAATTCTCCCGAATGAAAGCGGCGCAGCGAACCAGTACCCTGTCAACAATTTCGAATCCTCATACATGTTCCAAATCTACCGGTTAGATGGCACAACTCCAAACGTCCTGCAGCGAGGCTTGCCAGTATCGCCCGGGCTCTTGATATTCTCTCTCATCGTGCGGCGAACGGAAATGCACTCTCCTTCCAAGGTCATCATGCCTTCCAAGGTCATCATGGTTTCCCCCTGGCGACATTCTTTCTGGCTTGTGCTCGTTTCATGGCTTTTCGGTGCCATGATTGGCGGGGGCCTTGCACAGGCAAGCGATGATCGGAGCCCGATCGTCACTGATGTCCTGACCGGGCTTGCCCTTGGTGGCTTTGACCCGGTTGCTTACCAGCTGTCACAGGCGGCGCGTGAAGGATCACCACGCTATGAAGCCAAAATCGCCGGCGCTGTCTGGCGATTTGTCAATGCCGGTAACCGGCAAATCTTCGAAACCCAGCGCGATATATATTTTCCACGCTTTGGTGGCCATGATCCGGTGGCGGTGACCAAGGGCTTTATCGCCGCCGGTGATCCTTTGCTTTTTCTGCTTGTCGACAACCGGCTCTACCTCTTCCAATCAACTGAAAATCTGGCTGCCTTCCGGGCCGATACGCGGCGGCTCATCGCACGCGCTGACCATTTGTGGCCACGTATCGTCGAGCAGTCCCGCCGCTAGACCATGACGGGTTCTGATGGGCCTGTTTTAACGCGCAGAACGTGATGTCGATCAAAAGTCTCGCCCCTGCGCCGCCGAGCAAGGAGCAGGGGCAGAACGTGTCGCCAGCGGCCGGCATGCAGTTCTTCGGCCACGTCAAGGTTGACGGCAGGAGCGAGCAGATGACGGTGACGTTGCGTGATGTTGCCGATCAAGCCTTGTGGGTGAAGACGCTCGACCTGCATTGCGGCTGATTTTGTCATCGTCGCGGCGTGGGGATTTGCTGCTTGTTAAGCAAGTAGCGCTAACGTTTCACGATGACCAGGACCGGGCTGAAGACAATAGGCGCATTTAGCTGGGCTGCAGCGCGCGTTGCTGTGCGCGAGCCTATTTTATATATTATGATCGCGCTCCTTGGCCTGTTCTGGGTGGCGGTTGAATCAAATGGACAGACCGAGAGGCGGCGCGATCTTGAAGCCGCCCGTGCGCAAACCGAAAACCTGGCGCGCGCGTTTGAATATCATGTGCAGCGCGTTATCGAAGAGATCGATAATTCGGTTCTGGCGCTGCGCTGGCGTCTCACTGCGGCGCTCGATGGTGAATTCGATTTTCATGCGTTGGCGCGAGAGCCCGGCCTTTCCAGCCAGTTCGTCAACCTGATTGGCCTTGTTGA
Source organism: Raskinella chloraquaticus (SeqCode) (assembly GCF_021731865.1). Classification (NCBI taxonomy): domain Bacteria; kingdom Pseudomonadati; phylum Pseudomonadota; class Alphaproteobacteria; order Hyphomicrobiales; family Phreatobacteraceae; genus Raskinella (SeqCode); species Raskinella chloraquaticus (SeqCode). The sequence continues at coordinate 89,760 of NZ_JAKFWN010000026.1, forward strand.
CAGCGATGGCTTTCTGCGCCGGACCTGGAATGGCAATTTATTGCAGCCGCTTGACGTGCGCGATCGGTTGCATTTCACGGCGCAGCGCGACGCAACCGGCGACGCGCTTTTTATCGGCCCCCCGCTGCTTGGACGATCAACAAATATGTGGTCGGTCCATCTGTCGCGCCGCATCGTTGATCGGGCGGGACAGTTCCGCGGAACGCTGGTTGCCTCACTTGATCCGCTCAAGCTATCCAACGTCTATGAGAGCTTTGATCTGGGCACGAGCGGTGCGATCACATTGGTTGGCGAGGATATGATTGTCCGGGCGCGGGCACCGGGCCTTGTCGATTTCCTCGGCAAGCCGGTTCCTGCCAGCGAATTTTCCAGCGTTTTGACATCTGCGCGTGTTGGTTTCTACAGAACGATCGACAGCAAATCCGGCCCTCGGCTGGTTGCTTATCGCCATGTTCCCGGCCTGCCGCTCATCGTCATGGTGTCGAAAGACGAAAGCGAGATTTTCGCTTCGCAAACCGCTGCGAGCAGGCAAGACCGCATTGTCGCGATGTCCATCACGCTGGTAGTTATTGTCCTCAGCGGATTTGCGCTTGGGTACAAGGTGCGGCTGAACGAAAAGAGCATTCGCTTCCGCACGACGTTGCGCCACATGAATCAGGGGATCATGATCGTTGAGGCCGACGGAAAACTCAGTCTGATCAACCAGCAGGCGATAGATTTACTGGAACTTCCGCAGGAATTCCTCAAAAATCCACCAAGTTACAGCGAAATCTTCTCGTATCAGCTTGATAGCGGGGAGTTCGGCAACAAGGCCGAACTGGTCGACAGCGCCCTTTATGACGTTGTATTCAACCAGAAGGCGGTTATGGCGGAAACGATCTCTGAGCGCACGCGGGCGAACGGTGTCATACTTGAAATCCATACCGTTCCGCTGCCGCGCGGCGGATTTCTGCGCAGCTTCACCGACATTACCCGGCGGCGCAAAGACGAAATCACCATCCGCACGCAGATAGCCGACCTCGAGCGGTTTGCCCATCTTGCCTCACACGATCTGCAGCGGCCCTTGCGCAAGATCGCCAGCCACACGGAAATGCTGCGCCAGTCGATCCTGATGGATGACCATCGCGAAAGCGGCCATTATCTTGATGTGATCAGTGCAGCTGCCGAGCGTGGACGGACGATGGTTGCCGACCTGCTGCGCTTCAGCAAGCTCGCTGATGGTGATTTGAAGCGCGATGGCGTACGCCTCGATACCATGCTGGACGCATTGATTGACGACATGCGCGGCGGGGAAGCGACCAGGAATGCCCGCTTCGATAACATGCTGCCCGTCCTGACGGTCAATTGCAACGCTTCCCTTGTCTATCAGGCCTTCCAGAATCTGCTGGATAATGCGGTCAAGTATCACGACCCTGAGAGGGGTATTGCCGTTCGCCTGTTCGGAGAAGAGCGGAGTGATGGCTATGTGATCCACGTCAGTGATATTGGCGTCGGCTTCGATAATGCCGACAAGGCCCTGGTGTTTCAGTCATTCAGGCGCCTGGTCGACGGCAAGGCGGTGGAAGGTACCGGCATCGGCCTGTCGCTGGTCAAGGCCATCGTTGAAAAGCATGGTTGGACGATTGATGTCGACAGCCAAAGCGGAAGCGGATCTGACTTCTTCATTTTTGTTCCAAAAATTGACCTGCGCCCTGCCGCGAGCGCGACCAAGAGTGTGGCGGCATAAACACCGATAAGGTGTTTGCCACGACTCGAAGGGCCGTGTATGCGGACGAGATTCATTTCACAGGCCGTGGCGGAACATGAGCGATCTCGTCCCTATTTCTCTGGATGCCATTGAGTTGTCGGCGCTGTTGTCGAGCTGGATTTGTCACGACATCATTTCGCCAGCGGGTGCGGTCTATAACGCCCTGGAAATCCTCGAAGATGAGCTTGGCGAGCCAACCGGCGTTGAAGCGTTCGGGCATGCCAAGAAATCGGCGGCCAAAACGTCCACCAAACTGCAGTTCTCCCGCATCGCGTTCGGCGCGTCGGGCTCGCTCAGCGCTGGTGTTGACAGTGGCGAGGCGGAACGGCTGGCGATTGCCTATGGCGCGTTGGAAAAAGTGACCGTCACGTGGTCAGGACCGCGGCTGATTTTGCCGAAAAATCAGATAAAACTGATGCTTAATCTGCTCCTTCTCAGTCTGGAGGCTGTGCCACGCGGGGGTACGGTGCACGTGACGATTGGTGATCAGGCCGAGCGGCCTGAGGTTCATCTGTCGGCCGAGGGTCTTAATGCGCGCATTCCCAAAGGCAGCGAGACGTTCCTGCGAGGGCTGATCGAAAAGGACGCGGTGATGGATGCGCGTGCGGTTCAGCCCTATTTTACCGGCCTGCTCGCCAAAGCCATTGGCGTTGATATCCTTGTTCGTCAGGACGGCGAGCGGATTATTATTGAGACAAAAGTGCCCACACCGCAAAATTAAATGCCGGGACGGCCTTCTCGTTTTCCCTCTCTTTACCCTTATCGTTGACAATCGCTCAAGTTAACCACGGGTCATGCCGACCGTGTGGGCTGCTTGCGGTGCTTTATCATGGATGATTTGTTACGAGAATTTCTGACCGAAACGGCTGAGAGCCTCGATGTCATTGATATCGAGCTGGTCAAATTCGAACAGGATCCCAATAACGCAAAGATTTTGGATAATATTTTCCGCCTGGTCCATACGATCAAGGGGACGTGCGGCTTTCTTGGCCTGCCGCGCCTGGAATCGATTGCGCACGCGGCGGAAACGCTCATGGGCAAATTCCGCGATGGCAAGCCCGTGACGTCGGAAGCGGTCTCGGTCGTGCTGACCTCGATTGATCGCATCAAGGAAATCCTGGGCCAGCTCGAACAGCTTGAGCATGAGCCGGAAGGCGAAGATCGCGGGATTATTGCTGAACTTGAACGCATGTCGGCGATTGCCGATGCGTTGCCCAAGGTTGATCGTAATGCACCGGTGGCGGAACCTGCCGAACAGGCGGTCGAGCGTCCGCTGCGGCCGGGCGAGGTCTCGCTTGACGAGTTGGAGCGCGCCTTCCGCGAGACGCCGAGCGAAGCGGTGGTGAGCGCTGCTCCTGAGCAATCGACTGAGCGCACGCTGCGCCCTGGTGAAGTCTCGCTTGATGAGCTGGAGCGCGCCTTCCGGGAGACGAGTGTGGAGAGTGTTGTCGTTGCAAAGCCGCAACCGCCGGAAGCAAAACCGGTACCCGCAGCTGCCGCCAAGGTCGAGGCGGAGGCAAAACCGGCTCCTGCCCCGGCAGCCGCAGCGCCGCCTGCCGCCGCAAAGGCGAAGCCCGCCGGCGATGTCGGGGGCGGTGACGCCGAAGACGTCTCCATCAAGAACCAGTCAATCCGCGTCAACGTCGATACGCTTGAGCATCTGATGACCATGGTCTCGGAGCTGGTGCTGACGCGCAACCAGTTGCTCGAAATTTCAAGACGCAATGAAAACAATGACTTCAAGGTGCCCTTGCAACGCCTGTCGAATGTGACGGGCGAGTTGCAGGAAGGCGTCATGAAGACGCGCATGCAGCCCATCGGCAATGCATGGCAGAAGCTTCCGCGAATCATCCGCGACCTGTCGCGCGATCTCGACAAGAAGATCGAGCTTGATATGAGCGGTGCCGACACGGAACTCGACCGTCAGGTGCTGGAGCTGATCAAGGATCCGCTGACCCATATGGTGCGCAATTCCGCCGATCATGGGCTTGAGACGGTTCAGGAGCGCCGCGCCGCTGGCAAAAGCGAGGTCGGCACCATCAAGCTTTCCGCCTATCATCAAGGCGGACATATCATGATTGAAATCGCCGATGACGGACGCGGCCTCAATGTCGCTGCGATCAAGCGCAAGGCGGTGAGTAACGGCCTGGTCACGGAATCGGAAGCAGAAAAGCTGTCCGAGGCGCAGATTCATCGCTTCATCTTTGCGCCGGGTTTCTCCACGGCGGCGCAGATCACCAATGTGTCGGGCCGTGGCGTTGGCATGGACGTGGTGAAAACCAATATCGATCAGATCGGTGGCACGATTGACCTGCGCTCGACGCCGGGCAAGGGTGCGGTCTTCACCATCAAGATACCGCTGACGCTGGCGATCGTCTCGGCCCTGATCGTCGAGTCGGCGGGAGATCGTTTCGCCATTCCGCAATTGGCGGTGATCGAGCTGGTGCGCGCCTCCACCAATGGCGAGCACCGCATCGAGCGGATCAAGGATACGCCGGTGCTGCGGTTGCGCAACAAATTGCTGCCGCTCATCAGCCTGCAATCGCTACTGGGAATCGAGGCCGAAAAACCGACGGCGGATGGCGAAGGCTTCGTCGTGGTCACCCAGGTCGGCAATCGCAATTTCGGGATCGTTGTCGATGGCGTCTTCCACACGGAAGAAATCGTTGTCAAGCCGATGAGCAAGAAGCTGCGCAATATCGGCATGTTCTCCGGAAATACCATTCTTGGTGACGGCTCGGTCATCATGATTGTTGACCCCAATGGCATAGCCAGTGCCTTCGGCGCAGCAGGTGAATCGGATGAGGATGAGGATGTGGCTGATCGCGCCCGCGCGGTTGAGAACGACAGCGTCGCCTTCCTGGTGTTCCATGCCGGCGGCAACCATCCAAAAGCTGTCCCCTTGTCGCTGGTCACGCGCCTTGAGGATATCGATGTCGCATCCATCGAGCATGCCAATAATTCGAGCCTCGTGCAGTATCGCGGAACGTTGATGCCGCTCGTCTATGTCAACGATGAGGTCGAGCGTCGCAGCAGTGGCGCCCAGCCAATCCTCGTCTTCTCCGATGGTACAAGGTCGATGGGTCTGGTGGTCGATGAAATCGTCGATATCGTCGAAGATCGCATGGCGATTGAAATCAGCTCGCAGACACGGGGCATTGTCGGCACATCGGTCATCAAGGGCAAGGCAACCGAAATTCTTGATGTCGGTCATTATTTGCCGCTGGTCTTCGATGACTGGTTCCTCTCCCAGGATCAGGCGACGCCGGCGGCCAAGCGGCTCCTGTTCGTCGATGACAGCCCGTTCTTCCGCAACATGCTGACACCGGTGCTGAAGGCGGCGGGCTACGAGGTCGAGGCCTATTCGAGCGCCCGCGAGGCTCTCGCTGTCGTCAAGACCGGCCACCACGGCTTTGACGTGATCGTGTCGGATGTCGAGATGCCGGATATGAACGGCTTCGAATTCGCTGAAGCCTGCCGTGGTGAAGAGCAATTGCGCCGTGTGCCGATCATCGCTCTCGCCTCGGGATCCTCGCCGGCAGCGATTGAACGCGGACGTATCGCCGGCTTCCATGACTACGTCGCCAAGTTCGACCGTCAGGGGCTTATTGCCGCACTCAAGGAAACCGCGTCGCATCTGGAGGCCGCATAATGTCGGACGATATGATCCATCATGGCGACAGCCATCAGGAATACGTGACCGTCATGATCGGGCCGCAGCTCTTCGGCCTGCCGATCAGCCGCGTGCAGGATGTGTTCATGCCCGATACGATCACGCGCGTGCCTCTGGCATCGCAGGAGATCGCCGGCGTCCTCAATCTGCGCGGGCGTATCGTTACCGCCGTTGATATGCGCCGTCGTCTCAGCCTGCCGCAGGTTGAAGGTAAAGCCCATCGCCACGCGGTTGGGGTTGAGCAGGCCGGGGAGGCTTATGGCCTCATCATCGATTCGGTTGGCGAAGTGCTCAATCTGGCAGTCGATCGTCTCGAGCCAAATCCAGTCAACCTGGATCGTCGTTGGGCGAGCGTATCGGCTGGCGTCTATCGCCTTGATGGGCAACTTCTCGTCATTCTCGATATCGACCGCGTACTCGCTTTTGGCGAGGAAGCGGCTGCAGCCTGAACTGGTCACGGGGGCACGGCCTGTGCCTCATCAATTTGAGGAACGTCATGAAGACATGTTTGGTGGTCGATGATTCAAGCGTCATCCGGAAGGTAGCGCGCCGTATTCTTGAAGATCTGTCCTTCACAATCAGCGAAGCGGCAGATGGCGAGGAAGCGTTGCGTCAATGCCAGAAAGCGATGCCAAGCGCCATTCTGCTGGACTGGAACATGCCGGTGATGGACGGGCTTGAATTCCTGTCGCGCCTGCGCCGGGAGCCGGGTGGCGACCAGCCGATCGTCGTTTTCTGCACCACTGAAAATGACGTCGCCCACATCGCCCGCGCCATGCGGGCGGGCGCCAACGAATATATCATGAAGCCGTTCGACCGGGATATCGTCGAGTCAAAATTCACCGAAGTCGGACTGCTGTGATCCTTTCAGGACAAACTCCATGACGCTCATCACCAAACCATCGTCGACTGGTGCTTCCGCCGGCGCTGCTGATAATCGCATCCGTGTAATGGTCGTTGACGATTCCGCGGTTGTTCGCGGCATGATGACCAGGTGGCTCGACGAGGATGCCCGTATTCACGTGGCGTTTGCCGCGCGCAATGGTCGTCATGCAGTCGATGAACTCGCCAAGGTCGATCCCGATGTCGTTATTCTCGACGTCGAAATGCCGGAAATGGATGGGCTTTCCGCATTACCCTTGTTGCTGAAGGCAAAGCTCGGCCTGGTCGTCATCATGGCCTCGACGCTGACATTGCGTAACGCTGAAATCTCACTGAAGGCGTTGCAGCTTGGCGCGCGGGATTATGTGCCGAAGCCGGAATCAAATGCCGGCCTGTCGGGCGCGGATGATTTCAAACGGGAGATCGTCGAGAAAGTTACGGTTCTGGGTGCGCGGGCGCGCGATCGCCGGATGGCGCGCAGCGGTGCACCGGCTGGAGCCGGAGCACGTCCCGCCCCCGCACCGATACGGGCCGTGGCTGCGGCTCCTGGAAAATTCCGCCCCTTCTCGCGGATGGCGCCCAAGGTGCTGACGATCGGATCATCGACCGGCGGGCCGCAAGCACTGATGGAAGTGCTGCGTGAGTTGAAGCCGGTGTGCATGCGCATGCCGGTATTGATCACCCAGCACATGCCGCCGACGTTCAAGGCCATTCTTGCCGAGCATCTGGCAAAAGCCAGCGGCGTGCCGGCGCGCGAGGCCGTTCACAACGAACAGGTCATGCCAGGCACCATCTATGTTGCTCCCGGCGGGCGCCACATGGTTATTCAGCGCCATGGCGAGCAGGTGACGATTTCGCTCAATGACGAGCCGCCGATCAATTTCTGCAAGCCGGCGGTTGATCCGCTGTTTGACAGCGTGTCGAAAGTCTACGGAGCCTCGACTCTGGCCCTGGTATTGACGGGCATGGGCGCTGATGGCGCGCGCGGCGGGGTCAAGATTGCTGATGCCGGTGGTACGGTTCTTGTCCAGGACGAAGCGTCAAGCGTTGTCTGGGGTATGCCCGGTGCGACCTACAGCGCGGGAGCGGCATCAGCCATGCTGGCGCTTGCCGACATCGCGCCGAAGATTTCCCAACTGTGTGCTGGAGCTCGCTAGTCCATGAGTCATGAGTTCGAGTTCCTGCGGCGCTTTCTCAAAGACCGCTCAGGCCTGGTGTTGACGCCTGACAAGCAGTATCTGATTGAAAGCCGGCTGATGCCGGTGGCCCGCCGCCATAATTTGAAAGGCCTTTCGGAGATCGTTTTGCTTCTGGGCAAACCGGGCAATGATGCGCTGGCGGTTGAAGTCACGGAAGCGATGACCACGAATGAATCGTTCTTCTTCCGCGACAAGGTGCCGTTCGATCATTTCCAGCAGGTGATGCTGCCGGCTCTGACGCCTGCACGCCAGTCACAGAAGCGTTTGCGCATCTGGTGCGCTGCCGCCTCGACAGGCCAGGAACCGTACTCGCTTGCCATGATCCTGAACGAGCTTGCTGCCCGCTATGCAGGCTGGCGGATCGAGATCACCGGCACCGACCTGTCGCGCGAAGTGCTGGAAAAGGCGAAGGCCGGGGTCTACACCCAGTTCGAGGTGCAGCGTGGATTGCCGGTCCAGCTGATGCTCAAATATTTCGAGCAGAACGGCGACACCTGGCGCCTGTCGCAGAATATCCGCTCCATGGTGAAGTATCAGACGTTCAATCTGCTCGACAGCTTTTCGTCGATGGGCCAGTTCGACATCATCTTCTGCCGCAATGTGCTCATCTATTTCGACAATGATGCAAAGATCGACATCATGAACCGTATGGCCAAGCAATTAGCGCCTGACGGGTTCTTTGTCCTCGGGGCGGCCGAGACGGTGGTTGGTCTGTCGAACGCCTTCAAGCCGATGCCGGACAAGCGCGGGCTCTATATCCACAACGCGCCCGCCGCTAACAGTGCGGCGCCGGTCAGGCCGCTTTCGCTGGCGGCGGTGCGCTGATCATACCGGCAGGCGCGCCTGATCTTGCGGTCTGGATGCTTCTAGCCCGCAGGACGAGCAATATAAAAACCCCGCTCGAAGCGGGGTTTTTCATTATTGATGACGTTGGGTGCTCAGGCGGTGCTTGGTGTGCTCAGGCGGTACTTGGCTCGCGCAGAACATAACCGCGCCCCCACACTGTTTCGATGTAGTTCGCCCCGGTCGAGGCAGCGAGCTTCTTGCGCAGCTTGCAGATAAAGACGTCAATGATCTTCAATTCAGGCTCGTCCATGCCACCATACAGGTGGTTGAGGAACATTTCCTTGGTAAGGGTCGTGCCCTTGCGCAGCGCCAGAAGCTCAAGCATCTGGTATTCCTTGGTCGTCAGATGGACGCGCTGGCTTGCCACTTCAACCGTCTTGTTATCGAGATTGACGGTAAGATCGCCGGTGTTGATGACTGATTGGGCGTGGCCTTTTGAGCGCCTGACGATTGAATGGATGCGGGCGACGAGTTCGTCCTTATGGAACGGCTTCGTCATATAATCATCCGCGCCGTAGCCAAGTCCCCGGACCTTGTCCTCGATGCCGGCCATGCCGGAGAGGATGAGGATCGGGGTTTTGATTTTTGCCACACGAAGCGTGCGCAGGACCTCATAGCCGGACATGTCGGGCAGAGTGAGATCGAGGATAATGATGTCGTAATCGTAAAGCTTCCCCAGATCGATGCCGTCTTCACCGGTATCTGTGGTGTAGAAGTTAAAGCCTTCGGATTTAAGCATCAGTTCGATGCTCTGTGCCGTCGCCCCATCATCCTCAATGAGAAGGACTCGCATGCCGTTTCCCTCAGCAGTGCCGCTTCATCCGTGCCGACCCGGGATCGGGCCGCCGAAACGGCTTCGAAAATTCGATGTGCAACGCTACCCTGCAATGGTTAACAAAAGATGATTCGCTGCCGCAAGGGTTAAAATCGGTTTCTGACAAGATAAAAATAAAATCGAGTCATTCAATGATTTCATAGGGTTGAACAAAAACCTTAAATGAGTCTGAATTCAACATCTTAAGGAGAAGGGTCAACCAAACGTTGATGGTGGAATATGGCGACTGCAATTTTTCGTTGTCTGGCGGTTTTTCGAGTGACAGCTAAGAACGCAAGCAGCCTTTCCGGATTCGGCTATGTTTGGGAGCGAATCATCTGGCACGGCAGGACAGGCACGGCATGAGGGCGCTCAGCGATGAAATCAGGACCATTCGCGACAGCGAGGTTTTCGGACGCGTTGCGACGGTGCAGGGCCTCCTCCTTGAAGTGGCTGGCCCGGTGGCGGCCATGTCGGTTGGTGCAAGACTGCTGATTGAAGGCACGCAGGGCCGCCAGATTCCCGTCGAAGTTGTTGGTTTTCGCGATGAGCGGGCGCTGTGCATGCCTTATGGCGCGCTGGAAGGCGTTCGTATGGGTTGCCGCGCCATTATCATCTCCGAGGATGGCACGGTGTACCCCGGTGACAACTGGCTCGGCCGGGTTGTCAACGCGATGGGGGAAGCGGTCGATGGCAAGGGGGCGCTGGCGCCCGGCCTGCGCGCCATGCACCTCAAGGCCTCGCCGCCGCCGGCGCATCGACGCATGCGGGTGGGGGAACCAATCGATCTTGGGGTGCGCGCGCTCAACACATTCCTTACCTGCTGCGGTGGGCAGCGTATGGGCATCTTTGCCGGTTCGGGCGTCGGCAAATCGGTGCTGCTGTCGATGTTGGCGCGCTACACGGCGTGTGATGTGGCGGTCATCGGCCTGGTTGGCGAGCGTGGCCGCGAGGTGCAGGAATTCCTCGAAGATGATCTTGGCCCCGAGGGCATCGCCAAATCGGTGGTGGTGGTTGCCACGTCCGACGAACCGGCGCTGATGCGCCGGCAGGCAGCCTATATGACGCTGACGATTGCCGAGTATTTTCGCGATCAGGGCAAGAATGTGCTGTGCCTGATGGATTCGGTAACGCGGTTTGCCATGGCGCAGCGTGAAGTGGGGCTGTCGACCGGCGAGCCGCCGACCACCAAAGGCTATACGCCGACGGTTTTCTCCGAATTGCCGCGCCTGCTGGAGCGGGCAGGCCCAGGCGAAGAGGGGCAGGGGTCGATCACCGGGCTCTTCACGGTTCTGGTTGATGGCGATGATCACAATGAACCGGTGGCAGATGCGGTGCGCGGCATTCTTGACGGTCATATCGTCATGGAGCGTGCCATTGCGGAACGCGGTCGCTATCCGGCGATAAACATTTTGAAATCAGTTTCGCGCACAATGCCAAGAAGCGTGGATCCCGACTACCTGTCCTATGTGCAAAGGGCAAGGCGGCTGCTGGCAACCTACGCGGATATGGAAGAGTTGATACGTCTTGGCGCCTACCGGGCTGGATCCAACCCGCAAGTCGACGAGGCGGTTCACTTTCAGCCCACCCTCGAAGCTTTCCTGCAGCAAGGGAAGGACGAGGTCACCCATCGCGATGAGGGCTATGCCCAACTCGCGGCGATACTTGATGGCCAGGTCTCGAAATAATTTCGAGGGAGTAAAGAGTGATGAAATCGCGCGAGACACTGCTGCGGCTGAAACGTTTCCAGGTCGATGAAAAGCGTCGCCAGGTGACGCAGCTCGAAACCATGATTTCCGAATTCGAGCGCATGGCTGCTGAACTCGATGTTCAGGTCCAGGCGGAGCAGAACCGTGCGGGCATTCATGATATCACCCATTTCGCCTACCCGACATTTGCCAAGGCGGCACTGACGCGGCGCGAAAATCTGCTGAATTCCGCCAATGACCTCAAGGACCAGCTTGGCGCTGCGCGCGCCGCACTCGCGGAAGCGTTCGAGGAGATGAAAAAGATCGAGCTGCTTGATGAGCGTGACCGCGAGGCGGATCGTGCCCTCCAGGCAACACGCGATCAGGCGGAGATGGATCATATCGCCGGCTTGCGCGCTGCGAACCGCTGATCACCGGGGCCGCTGCCTATTTTTGCCGCTTTGTGCGTGTGGATGTCGCCTGGCATGAGCGCCGGGAGATATCGTGAAGCGGATCGCTGATATTTTTGTCGCCGGCGTGCTGATCGTTGGCGTCGCACTCGCCGCAGCGGCAGCCGTCGTGCTTGTTTACGGGCGTGAAGAGACGCTGCGTCTGATTGGTGGCGAAGCCGATCTCGGGCCGATCTCCTTCGACACTGTGCAGCAGCGCTGGCGGTGGAACGATGCGCTCGTCTGTCCTGCTAACCGTTGCGCGAGCGATAGCGACAAGGTGGCGCCCATCTACCCGGTCCCGGTACTGGCATTGCGTACGGCCTTCGGGCGGGTGATCGGGCGCGAACGTCATGTCAACCTCGTTGACACTGATGATCTCGTTCCAGCCGAGCGCTACGTGCAGCGTTCAGAGCTGATGCGATTTCCCGACACGATTGCAGTCCGTTTTTACGCGCTTCCCGAGGGTCGCGCGACGCTGGCGCTTTATTCGCGCTCGCAATTTGGCCTCATCGATTTCGGCGCCAATCGCCGCCGCCTCGAACGCTGGCTTCACAAGCTGGAGCGTGAGCTTACGGTCATGCAGGCGGACGCCAGGTGATATCGACATGTCCGGGTTCATCTGCAACCCGCGCCAGCCATTTTCCGATCAGCGGATAGTGCGAGAGATCGAAATCGCCGTCGCCCGCGACATGGGTATAGCCGTAGAGGGCGATGTCGGCGATGGTCATGTGCTGCCCGCCGAAAAAGGGCTCGCTCGCCAGATGGCGCTCCATGACGCCCAATGCCTGATAGCCGCGGTCCAGCCATTCATCGATCTGGTTTTTCTTCAGTTCGCGACCACCCTTGACGAGGTGGAGCCAGAAGCGGGCCACGGCGATGTAGGGCTCATGGCTGTATTGTTCGAAGAACATCCATTGCAGTGTCTGGGCCCGCTCGAAACGATCCTCGGGCAGGAGCCTGGTGCCTTCGGCAAGATAAAAGAGCATGGCGCTTGATTCAGCCAGATAGCGCCCGTCGGGCAGCGCCAGCACAGGTACTTTGCCGTTAGGATTGATGGCCAGAAAATCAGCCGTGCGTGTTTCGCCTTTCAGCGTATCGATATCCACCAGCGTCAGGGGCAGGCCGAGATGGGCGCAGACGAGGCGAACCTTGTAGCAATTCCCTGAATTCTGCATCGAATAAAGCGTGTGCATGCTTCTTCCCGTGTGGTGGCTGCTGGCGCGAACCGGTGGCTGAAACGCTCAGGCAATGAGCGCTGTATGAAGACGCCTTGTGCGCACATCAAGACGGGATTCATCGAGTTCAACATCGGTTTCGCTGATGATTGCACCGGCGGGCACCGGTCGTTTCAAGTGGATGCCGTGGGCAAGTCCGATGGGCAATGCCTGCAAGGCGGTCGAGCGCCGGGCGGTGATGCATTTGCCCCAGACGGTGAAGCCGCCTTCGCCATCGAGCGCTTCGCCGACAGCCAGCGGGCGTTTGGCAACGGCCACGCAGTCACCGGCATAGAAACGTGTCGCGCCGGTCGGCTCATGGCGCAACGCGGCTGACAGGACCGAAATGCCCAGTTCAAGGCCGATCAGGTGATAGGGCTTGTACATGGCCGCATAGAGGCCACTCGCGTCCGTCTTCAGCCCGTACTGGCGAAAGCAGGCAGAGGTATAGGGGTTTGACGCCTTGATGACGACATAGACACCCCAGCGCAAATCGCGAAAGACTGACCGCCCGTCGCGCTCAAGTGATGATACGACCTCGACCATGCCGTCGGCGGGCAGGCAGCCGCCATTGTTGCTGGCGCGCAAGATATGGGGCAGATCATCAACGCCGCAGGGCGGAAAGAGCAAGCCATCATCCGGCGCTGTCAATCCGGTGCCATTGGCGATCGCCGCCATCTCGATTGCCGATTTGGTGCCATCGAGAAACGAATTGAACATTTGCGGGTTCATGCCGGCAGCCTGCGCCTCGTCCGGCGTCAGCCCGTAATGTTGCCACACCGTCTCAGGGGTCGACGCGTGAAACGCCGGCAGATATTTTGTGCCCTTGCCGGCGGCCGTGACGGTAAAACCGGCAGCGCGTGCCCAATCAACCATCTCGCAGACAAGGGCAGGCTGGTCGCCATACGCCATCGAATAAACCACCCCGGCCTCGCGCGCCTTTTGCGCCAAAGCAGCGCCAGCCAGCACGTCCGCCTCGACATTCACCATCACCACATGACAACCGGCAGCTATGGCGCCAAGAGCATGGGTGATGCCGGCGGCTGGATGGCCGGTTGCCTCGATGACGACCTCGGGCGTCATCTCGCTGATCAACCGGCTGCCGCTGTCGTAGAACCTCGTCTGACGCAAGCGCGTTTCGTCCCAGCCCACTGTATGGCAAGCGGTCCTGGCGCGCTCGGGGTCGAGATCGGCGATGGCGACAATCTCGAGGCCCGCCATCGTCGGCACCTGCGCCAGAAACATGGAGCCGAATTTACCGGCGCCGATGAGGCCGACGCGCACGGGGTTGCCAGCGCCATGACGACGGGCGAGCAGGGCATGAAGGTTCATTGCGATGTTACTCCTGGCAGGGCCGGACGTTTGTCAGATCATAACGAGAATAAACCTGACCCAACGATCCGCAACCGCGCAATCCTAACGCTTCCTTAACCATGCACCCGGCAAAAATTGCCGGGTAACCTGACCGTGGCATCATGCTGCGGCGAGCGAGGCATGTCGCATGACCGATGTCAGTGTCACCAGCAGCGGACGATCATCGGGATCACGCCTGCCGTTCAGCTGGGCGGATGTCGTCGACACGCTGAAACGCGGCGATATCGCGCTTGGTGTCGGCGTGATGATGATCATCGTCGTGCTCGTCTTCCCGATGCCGGCCTGGCTGCTCGACCTGCTGCTTGCCTTCTCGATCATCACCTCGGTGCTGATCCTGATGACGGCGCTCTTCATCCGCGAGCCGCTGGAATTTTCGTCCTTTCCAACGGTGCTGCTAATCTCCACCTTGTTGCGGCTGGCGCTGAACCTTGCCTCAACCCGTCTCATTCTCGGTCACGGACATGAGGGCACGAATTCGGCAGGCGCCGTGATCGAAGCCTTCGGCAAATTCATCATCGGCGGCAATTTCGTCATCGGCGTCATCGTCTTTGCCATTCTGGTGATCGTCAATTTCGTCGTCATCACCAATGGTTCGGGCCGTATCGCGGAAGTTGCGGCGCGCTTCACCCTCGACGCCTTGCCGGGCAAGCAGCTGGCGATCGATGCTGAATTGTCAGCAGGATTGATCGATGAGAAGGCTGCCAAGGCGCGGCGCAAACACCTTGAGGATGAAGCCTCTTTCTTCGGCGCCATGGACGGCGCCTCGAAATTCGTCAAGGGCGATGCCATCGCTGCCCTGCTGATCACCTTCATCAACGTGATCGGTGGCCTGATCATCGGCGTTGCACAGCAGGGTATCGGTTTCCAGGCGGCTGCGCAGGCCTACACGCTGCTTACCGTTGGTGACGGTCTGGTGTCGCAGGTGCCAGCCCTCATCGTCTCGATCGCCGCCGGCCTGCTGGTGTCGAAGGCCGGTGTCACCGGGTCGGCCGACGCTGCGCTCGTTACCCAGTTCACCAACTATCCAAGCGCGCTTGGCATGGCAGCGGCGGTCATGCTGCTGATGGCGCTCCTGCCCGGCATTCCGGCTATTCCTTTCGTCGGATTGGCGGCGGCGTCAGGCACGCTTGCCTTCCGTGTCGCGCGTTCGAACAGGAACAAGGCCGACACCAAGGCGATGACCGAGAAAACGGAGGAAGCGGCAGCCAATGCGCCGCCTTCGGAGGAGCCGATTGCCACCGCCCTCAAGATGGATGAGCTGAGGGTCGAGATCGGATACGGCTTGTTACCGCTGATTGATGCGAGCATCGGCGATGACCGGTTGACCGAACAAATCAAAGCGCTGCGCCGCCAGATTGCCGGCGATATGGGCTTCGTGATGCCGGCGGTGCGCATCGTCGACAACGTCCAGCTCGATGCCAACAGCTATGTCATCAAGGTGAAGGAAGTGAACGCCGGAACAGGGCGTCTTTATCCCAATCAGTTCATGGTGATGAACCCGTCCGGCGGGCAGGTTGATCTGCCCGGAACGCATACGATCGAGCCGACGTTCGGGTTGCCGTGCACGTGGATTGATGACGCGCTGCGCGATGAGGCGCAGTTCCGCGGGCTGACAGTGGTCGATGCGGCAACCGTGCTGTCCACCCACCTCACCGAGGTGCTGAAAGCCAATATGTCGGAACTCCTGTCCTATGCTGACGTCAGCAAGCTCTTGAAGGATATTCCCACCGATCAGCAGAAACTGGTGGAGGATCTGGTGCCAAGCCAGATTTCCATCTCCGGCATCCAGCGTGTGTTGCAGATGCTGCTCACGGAGCGGGTGTCGATCCGTGACCTCAGCACCATTCTCGAAGGCATTGCTGATGCCATCGGCAGCTCGCGGCAGCCGCAGGCGATTGTTGAAATGGTGCGGGCGCGGCTTGCCCGCCAGCTTTGTGCGGCCAATCAGAACGGCAATGGTGTGTTGCCGATTGTCGCGCTGACGCCGCGCTGGGAACAGAATTTTGCAGAATCCATCATTGGCGAGGGTGATAACCGCCATCTCGCCATGCCACCCTCGCGGCTGCATGAATTCATCACTGCGGTGCGCGAAGCCTTCGAACAGGCGGCGCGCGAGGGCGAAGTGGCGATCCTGCTCGTTTCACCTGGCATCCGCGTTTTCGTGCGCCAGATTGTCGAGCGCTTCCGGGCGCAAACCGTGGTATTGAGCCAAGCGGAAATTCACCCGCGGGCGCGTCTCAAGACGGTCGGGAGCGTGTGAGGATTACCACAGGCTCGCCTTAGCGCGGGCTGGCCAGGCGGCATCATAGTCGGCGCCACCGACCTCGCCGGCGCTCATTTCCGCCAGAATATCGCCCGGCGTTGGAAGTGATTTGGCGTCAACATGGTGGGCAGGGTCCCAGAGATGGGAGCGGACGATGGCGCGCGCGCACTGAAAATAGATCTCGCCAACTGTGATGACGAGCACACTGCGCGGCGCCTTGCCGTCGACGGCAAAAGAGGCGAGCAGCTCAGGGTCAACATTGACCATTGCCGTGCCGTTGAGGCGGATGGTCGTGCCCGACCCCGGCATCATAAGGAGGAGCGCCACGCGCGGGTCGCGCACCACATTGCGCAGTGAATCGATGCGGTTATTGCCATGTCGGTCGGGCAGGGCGAGTGTCTTGTCGTCGATGATGCGCAGGAAGCCCGGCTGGTCACCGCGCGGCGAACAGTCGAGCCCCTCCGGCCCGGTCGTAGCCAGAACTGCGAAGGGAGAGGCTTCGATATAGCGCCGGTATTGGGGCGTGATGTGGCCTGCCACCTTGGCGGTCGAGGCCAGATTGGGGATGGCGTACAGGGCTTCCAGCTCGGCGATGGTCGACACGATCCGGCTCATTCAGCGCCCTCGATAGGGTTTACGTGCTCCCGCCCGCCCCTGCGTCGAGCGCCCGATGGCCTCGGGTCTTGCCGGCGCCGCAAAGCCATCGGGGGTCACCGGCAATTCGCGATTGTGCGGCCCCATCTCGTCGAGCGTCGGTTTGCGCGGGCGCTCCGGGCCGCTGCGCCGTCGCCGCGCCCCGTCTTCGTCCCCGCGCGTCAGCGGATCATCGAGAACCGCCAGTTCGGCGGCACGCAGCCGCTTCACTTCGTCACGCAACCTTGCTGCGTCCTCGAATTCGAGATTGGCGGCGGCATCGCGCATGCGCTTTTCCATGTCGGCCAACACCGTTTCGAGGTTGTGGCCAACGAGGACCCCTTCCTCGGCAAGGCCGGTATCGGCGCGGACATGGTCGCGCTCATAGACCGATTGCAGGATGTCACCGATTGATTTCTTGATGCTCTCGGGCGTGATGCCGTTCGCCGTGTTCCACGCTATCTGCTTCTCGCGACGCCTGCCGGTCTCGGCGATGGCGCGCTCCATCGATCCGGTCATGCGATCAGCATAAAGCACGACGCGGCCATCAACATTGCGCGCGGCGCGGCCGATGGTCTGCACAAGCGAGGTTTCCGAGCGCAGAAAACCTTCCTTGTCAGCGTCCAGAATGGCGACCAGCGCGCATTCAGGAATATCAAGCCCTTCGCGCAGCAGGTTGATGCCAATCAGCACGTCAAAGGCACCCAGCCGCAGGTCGCGAACGATCTCGATGCGCTCGATCGTATCAATATCCGAATGCATGTAGCGCACCCTCACGCCATGCTCGTGGAGATATTCGGTGAGGTCCTCGGCCATGCGCTTGGTGAGTGTGGTGACCAGCGTGCGATAGCCCTGGGCGGTCACCTTCTTGATTTCGCCCAGAAGATCATCGACCTGCGTGCTGGCCGGCCGGATCTCGACGGGCGGGTCGATCAGACCGGTCGGGCGGATGACCTGCTCCACAAACACGCCGCCCGTCTGGGTCATTTCCCAATGGCTGGGGGTGGCGGAAACACTCACCGTTTGCGGGCGCATGGCGTCCCATTCCTCAAAGCGCAGCGGCCGATTATCCATGCAGGAGGGCAGGCGGAAGCCATACTCAGCCAGGGTCGCCTTGCGCCGGAAGTCGCCACGGAACATGCCGCCGATCTGCGGCACGGTGACGTGGCTTTCATCAACAAAAACGATGGCGTTGTCAGGCAGGTACTCAAACAGTGTCGGCGGCGGTTCGCCCGGGCGGCGCCCGGTGAGGTAGCGCGAATAATTCTCGATGCCAGCGCACGAGCCGGTTGCCTGCAGCATTTCGAGATCGAACATGGTGCGCTGCTCAAGACGCTGGGCTTCGAGCAGGCGGGCCTGTCCGTTCAGCTCATCAAGGCGCTGGCGCAGCTCCGCCCTGATCGAGGCGATCGCCTGATTAAGCGTCGGCTTGGGCGTCACGTAATGCGAGTTGGCGTACATCTTGACGAAGGAGAGGTCGCTGGATTTATGCCCCGTCAGCGGATCGAATTCACTGATTGATTCAATCTCGTCGCCAAAAAGCGAGATGCGCCAGGCCCGGTCCTCGTAATGCGCCGGGAAGATCTCCACCGTATCGCCGCGCACACGAAACGAACCGCGCACGAAGTTCAGATCCTGGCGCTTGTATTGCAAGGCGACAAGATCGGCGAGCAATTGCCGCTGGTCGATCTTCTCGCCAATTTTCAGAGCAAACGTCATGGCGGTATAGGTTTCGACCGAGCCGATGCCATAGATGCAGGAAACGGAAGCGACGATCACCACATCGTCGCGCTCAAGGAGCGCGCGGGTCGCCGAATGGCGCATGCGGTCGATCTGCTCGTTGATCGAGGATTCCTTCTCGATATAGGTGTCGGTGCGCGGCACATAGGCTTCGGGCTGGTAGTAATCGTAATAGGAGACGAAATACTCCACGGCATTGTCGGGGAAAAAGCTCCTGAACTCGCCGTAGAGCTGGGCTGCCAATGTCTTGTTCGGCGCCAGGATCAGTGCCGGGCGCTGCGTTTCCTCGATGATCTTGGCCATGGTGAAGGTTTTGCCCGAGCCGGTGACGCCGAGCAGCACCTGATCGCGCTCATCGCGGCGCAGGCCGGCGGTCAACTCGCGGATGGCCTGCGGCTGGTCGCCGGCAGGTTCAAAGGGCGATTTGATGACGAGCGGAATACCCCCTTCGAGCTTGTCGGGCCGGGGCGGGCGATGGGGCGCCCATGGCTTGTCGGCAAATTCCGGGCGCCCTTCGACGAGCAGGCGTTCCAGCGATTCGCGCGTCTGCAGCGCGGCGCCTGCTTCAAAGGGGGCCTGGCGTGCTTCGCCAAAGCCCGCGCCGGAGGCGTAGGCATTGCCCGAGCGCAGGCCGGGATTGAGGACATCAGCCAAGCCCGGCGCCATGGGAGCCATGGCCTCCTTGGAGGCTTTCGAGCGGGGGGTGCGAGCCATGGGCGCAATATGGCGGGAGTCAGCCGTCTAGGGAAGGGGTGCGGTTCCGCCTAACCGGCGCCGCAGCCGGATTTGTCGAAAAGAGCAAACAGACCGCAGGGCGAACCAAACATGCGACCACCGTGATGGCCTACGCCTGGAACATCAAAGATGCGATGGCGATAGGCCGCGCCGTGTCGCGTCCGCATCGAGGACACATAGGCGTGGCCACGGAAATAGCGATGAGGTCCCTCTGCCTTGCCCGAACAGCTGTTGTCGAGCACGCGGTGATTGGGGTCGGTGTCCTCGGCTCCCAGAAGATGCACGACATCGCGCGCGAGATAGGCTTGTTCAAGCTGCGTCGGGGTCTGCTGGACATAAGGCGGCAGATTGCCAGCGAATCCGTAGCGCCATTGATTGAATTGCGGGCAAGAGCCGGCGCCAGCGAAGGGAACCATCACCCCGTCACTGTTCGGGCGCTCTGGTACGAAATAGACATAAGATGACGGGTTGGCGATGACATAGCGCACCTTAATGCCAACATCAGTCAATTTGCTGTCGCCTTTGCCAACGACCGCATAGCGCTGCACCACCTGCCCGCCGCCGGAATGGCCGGCGATGACGACATCGGCGAGACGGGGGAACAGGGTCCGATCGGCGAGTTTTGCCAGAATGGCGTCAATGGCGTCGTAGGAACTTGCCTGGGCAACCGTCCGGGATGGGCTGCCGGCTGGCCAGTCCTGCTGGTCCCAGGCGAGTGTGTCAGCGGGCAGTTTGTGGGCAATGACGTCGAAATCGGCGAGGAATTGCGGGGCGATCATCAGCGTGCCGGCGCCGGCATCACCAGCCTCGGCAAGCGCCTGCAGACTATCGCGGAAATAAACGTCGGCATTGCGCAGAATGCCGTGAAAAACCAGCACGGCGCGACGGATATCCGGACGCGGACGGCTCCAGTCCTCCGACAGGAAGAGCGGAAACTGGCCAGCGCCGCTGGGGCTCACCACGGGCAACCGCGCCGGCGCCACAACGCTCACCGGCATCAGATGGGGCGGGGTATCCTGCGCCAGCGCATGGAACGGAAGCGCGCTGGCGATGCCCAGCGCGACAGATGTCAGGAACGGACGGATTGAAGACGCCATGCTCGCCTCTTTGTCACGTCCAGTGTGGCGCAACGCGTGCTGACTGGCAATCGTCAGCCATGACGACACACCGGCGTTGCAGCCGTCGACAGGGCAAGGCCCTGACTGGCGAGCAGGCTGGCCAGACCGGCGCGCTCCGCCCCGCGCCAACGTTCCACCAGGAGCGGATCGATCAACCCGGCATGTTGGGAGAGCGCAACGGCGCGGCTCACTTCACTGTCGAGCGTGGTGCGAAAGCTCGCCGGGGCTGCAGCAAAGGCGCGGGCATAATCGCGCAATGTGATCTGGTAGGCGATGCGGGTATCAGCATCGCAAGGTGAAAACAGGGCCTGCCGGGCGGTGACGATCACCGAGCGGCGCAGCGAATCCCGGGCCGCGTCGCCATCGCCAATCAGCGGAACAAGGCTCACGGGCACGTCCACCGGCTGGGCAAGAGCGGGTGACAGGCTGGTGACGTCGCCTGCCGGGCGCGGAGCGATCAGGTCGCGCGGGGCGGCAGGGCTGGCGGTGGAGTGCCAGCGCAGAGCGGGCAGAATTCCGCCCATTCTGAGGACGGTGCCGATCGCCAGGCCACACAGGAACAGCACCATTATATCCCGCAGCGTGCGCTGCCAAGGCATCATCACCATCACGCAAATCCTAACGCAACTCTAACGCTGTCATGCCCGCAACGGCACAGATGACGTTAACATAATGGTCAGACATGTTAAAACTCGGTGAAATAAATGCTTCGCATTTGTATCGAATCCGCGTCATTCGCCTCAGGCTCGCGTGCGTGAAGCGGGCACGACAAGGGATATTCCGTGCCGATCTGGTCGCCGCAGCAGGATGATGCGTTAAAGGCGAGCGCCGCCTGGCTGAAGGATATCGGCGCGGGGGGCGGCAGGCGGCGTCTCAATCAGCAGGTGTTCCGTCTGTTTGGCTATGCCGGCACCGGCAAGACGCTGCTCGCGCGTCATCTGGCGGAACATGTCGATGGCGAGGTGGCGTTTGCCGCCTTCACCGGCAAGGCGGCGCTGATGCTGCGCCGGCGCGGGGCAGCAAGCGCTACCACCATTCATTCGCTTATCTACCGGCCACGGGGAGGCGAAGAGGAAGCCCCCACCTTCGTCATCAACCGCGACAGCGCAGCCGCAGGCGCCAAACTCATCATCATCGATGAGTGCTCGATGGTCGATGAGGAGCTGGGGCGCGATCTCCTGAGCTTCGGCGTGCCGGTGCTGGTGCTGGGCGATCCGGCGCAGTTGCCGCCGGTCAAGGGCGGCGGTTTTTTTACCGAGCATGAACCCGACATGATGCTCACCGAGGTTCACCGTCAGGCGCGGGACAATCCGATCATCGAGATGTCGATGATCGTGCGTGAAGGCGGCGTGCTGGCGCCCGGCCAATATGGCGACAGCCGCGTTATTTCCCGGCGTGATCTCAAGGCCGAGGACGTATTGGCAAGCGATCAGGTGCTGGTCGGGCGCAACAAGTCGCGGCGTGCCTACAATATCCGCATGCGGCAATTGATCGGGCGCTGGGACTGGCGGCCTGCCTCAGGCGACAAGCTGGTATGCCTCAGGAATAACCGCAAGAAGGGCCTGCTCAATGGTGGCTTGTGGGTGGTGAAGGAAGTCGGCGCGCCCAAGCGCGGGCAATTCGCGCTCAGGGTGGCGCCGGAGGAAAAGCCTGACGGGAAGGCCATCGCGGTCACCGTGCCGCCCCATTGTTTCGATCCCGAGGCAGGAGAGGTACCTTATGCTGCGGGGCGCTCAGGCGAGGCGTTCGATTACGGCTATGCGCTGACCGTCCATAAAGCGCAGGGCTCGCAATGGGAGGATGTGGTGCTGCTTGATGAGAGCTTCGCCTTCTCCGAATATCGCGAACGCTGGCTCTATACCGGCCTCACCCGCGCCGAGCGCAAGGTGACGGTGGCGGTGTGAGCCCTGACGGTTTTGTTAGCCAATGTTCGTCAGGATGAGCGGATGACCCTTTCAACCGAACTCATCGGTGGGATGGCCGCCTGTATCACCACGCTGTGCTGGGTGCCGCAGGCTGTTCATATCCTCAGGACGCGCGAGACGGCGGGGGTGTCGCTGCCGGCCTACGCAGCCTTTGCAGCAGGCATAGCGCTGTGGCTCGTCTACGGCCTGTTGATTGGCAGCGTGCCGGTGATCGCCGCCAATGCGGTGACGCTAGTGCTGGTATCGGCGATCGTCGTGCTCAAGCTGCGCTATGGGGGCCATGGCAAGGGATGATCGCGAGCGCTTCCGCTAATTCCCGATTTCGCCATGATTTGATACGGATTTAGCCGGTTTTGCATGTGAAAAGGTGATCTTACCTCTGATTCGTATTGTGATGAGCCTCGACCATGTCTGTTCTGGATGCTTCGAAACCCGACCTGCACGAGAGGCTTGTTATCGTCCGCGACCTTCTGTCGTGCCCTTTTTCGCGCCTGGCGCGGGAGCGGAGAGACAAGTCGACCATTGCGAGGCGCGTGTCGGATCGGATGGTGCTGCCCGCAGCATCTGTGCCACCGAGCGACCCGGTCGACGTGGCGCAACACCCGCCCTTTCTCTCGGCGGGCAATATTGCCGATGTTGATCACCTCGAGAGCCGCCACAGGCTGGCGCGCGATTTCGTTCTCATGGTGGTGCAGTGGTCGATTGGCTTTGTGCTGGTCCTGGCATTTTGCGTCATCATTCTGGCGTTCGGCGTATAAAATCGACCGGCTGTGCGGCGTTTGTCTTGCCAGTGTCGTCAAAGCGGGCTTTTGTGCCGCGTTTTGAGGGGGCATCATGGCGGCCGGCAGTATTATCAACGGGCAGGTTCTCGACAATAGCGGCGTATTCTCAGCCCACGCGTTGCGATTTGGCGATGGGGTGATCACCGATCTTGAAAACAAGGGTGCGTTCGAGCTGGACGCAACGGGCCTGATGGTGCTGCCCGGTATAGTCGACGTGCATGGCGATGCCTTCGAGCGCCAGCTCATGCCGCGTCCCGGCGTGCGTTTCCCCATCGAGGTGGCACTCCTCGAGACGGACCGGCAATTGGCGGCGAATGGCATTACCACGGCGTTCCATGCCGTCACGTGGTCGTGGGAAACGGGTCTGCGTGACCGCTCGATAGCCGAAGAGATGACCAGGGCGCTACGCGCACCTGGTGCCGGTCTTTCCGTCGACACGCGCTTTCACCTGCGCCACGAATGCCACAATCTGGCGGCTGAAAACGAGATCATCGCCTGGCTGAATGACGGGCTGATCGATGTGCTGTCGTTCAACGACCATGTCGAGGACTGCCATGCGGATGCAGGCAAGCCGGCCAAGGTTCAACAATATCTTGACCGCACCGGCCTCACGCGCGCTGCATGGGACGAGTTGCTGGCGCGCATCACGTCACAAGGACCGCTTGTGCCTGCTTCCATCGAGCGGCTGGCGGCGGCCGCGCGCAAGGCCGGTGTGGTGATGATGTCGCATGACGACATCTCGCCTGCCCATCGCGATTCTTTTCATGCGCTGGGCATTCACGTGTCGGAATTTCCCGAGACAGAGGACACCGCCCGCCGCGCGCTGGCGCACGATGGCGCCGTGGTCTTCGGGGCGCCGAATGTGGTGCGCGGGCGCAGCCACACCACGGCGCCCAATGCCACCGACATGATCGCCAAGGGGCTGTGTACGGTGCTCGCCTCGGACTATTACTACCCGGCGCTGGCGCTCGCACCTTTCAAACTGGTTGAGCGTCTGGGGGGGGATATCGGACGCTACTGGCCGTTGGTCTCGACGCAGGCAGCGCGCGCGCTGGGGCTCACGGATCGGGGCGTGCTGGATGTGGGCCAACGAGCCGATATCACGCTGATTGACGCCCATGGCGGGGTGCCGCGGGTGATCGCGACGCTTGTTGCGGGCAAGATTGTCTATCTTGCCGATGGCGCACGGCTGAAGGCGGCGTGAGCCTCAAAACGCAAGAGGCCGGCGGTGGGCCGGCCTCTTCGTTGTCACATCGCATGCGAGCCTGTGGTCGCGTGCCGATCACCCCTGCTGGATGGCAGAGAGAACCCAGCGCATGCCGTCCTGCTGATCGCGACGGAAGGTCCACAGTTCGGTCGCCTCGGTTGGCGCGGCCTGCCCGCCGACCAAATGACCGGAGCGCCGATCAACCATCTGGTCAACCAGCGAGAAGCGCATGGCGACAGTTGCGTACTCGACCGTGCCTTCGCGCCAGGCTTCCGACAGATCGCCCTGCAACAGCTTCACATCGGCAATGGTGTTGCGCACGCCCTTCTGCTCGTTGTTGCCGATATCCTGTTCGAAATAGGCCGACATTTCCGGCGTCGTGCGGGGGCGCAGCGCACCCACATCCTCGCGGCCATAGGCAAGCTGGATTTCGGTGAGAAGACGTTCGAAATTGTCGAAATCCTCTTTCGTGAGGCCAAGCTGATCGCTCGGGCCCATCGCCTGCGGGCGTGCTGCCGCAGCTGCGCCAAGTCCCGCGCCATAGCCCTGTCCTGAGCCATGGCCCTGCCCGCCGGCATTGCCGCCGAGCGCGGAGCGCATGTCCGGGCCACCGGCAGCAGCCATGCGACGATTGCGCAGCATGCCCATCACCAGTTTGACGACGATAAAGATGAGGCCGACCTGCAGCAGCAGGCCAAGGAAGCCGCTGAGCGAGCCCAGGCCACTGAAAAGGCCGCTGCCGGAGAGAAGCCCGAACAGGCCGGCGCCGATGAAGCCGGCGGCAAGCCCGCCAAGCAGGCCACCGCCAAGTCCGCCGAACAAGCCGCCTGGACGCTGCTGGGCAGCAGCAGGCGCCTGTGCGCCCGGCTGTGCGGGACGCTGAGGCTGGGTGACCGAGCGGTTGATGGTTGATTGCGGGGTTGGCGCAGTGCTGGTGGGAGCGGGCGCCGATTGGGTGCGGGCGCCGCGACTGCCCGAGCTGTTACCGCCACCGGGGCGGGCATCGACGCTGGTGATGACGAGGGTCGCCATCATGGCCAGCGCTGCCACGATCATTGGAAAACGAGCAACATAACGCATGGTCATTTAGCCTCTCGAAAATGCCCTGTCGGGCTAGACAAAAGTCTGTTCGACTTTCGTCTATTATATCGGAAGGCTTTTGTCAAAGACCAGTGGCGGGCGCTAGCGGCAAAAAAGTCAGAATTTTCGGGCCGATGACCATCGCCATCCTTGCCCGCGCCGTGCACCGGGCATAGATTGCGCGCCGATTGCGCCGTCCCGGCGCCTGAGGAGCACAGACCATGGGTTTCATCGCCGACAGCCTGCAGCGCATCAAGCCATCGCAAACCATCGCGGTGACGCAGAAAGCGCGCGAGTTGAAAGCGGCGGGGCGCGACATCGTCGGGCTCGGCGCCGGCGAGCCGGATTTCGATACGCCGATGAACATCCAGGAAGCGGCGATCGCGGCGATCCGTCGTGGCGAAACCCGCTACACCGCGACCGATGGCATCCCTGAACTCAAGGCGGCGATCATCGCCAAGTTCAAGCGCGAGAATAATCTTGATTACAAGCCCAGCCAGATCATCGTTGGCACCGGTGGCAAGCAGGTTCTCTATAATGCCCTGCTCGCCACCATCAATCCCGGTGATGAGGTGATCGTGCCGGCGCCCTATTGGGTGTCCTACCCCGATATTGTGCTGCTGGGTGGCGGCGTGCCGGTGTTTGTTGAGGGCAAGCTTGAGAATGGCTTCAAACTGACACCCCACGCTCTCGAGAAGGCGATCACGGCGAAGACCAAATGGTTCATTTTCAATTCGCCCTCGAACCCCTCGGGCGCTGCCTACACGCATGGCGAGCTGAAGGCGCTGACCGACGTATTGCTGCGCCATCCGCAGGTTTGGATTCTGACTGACGATATGTACGAGCATCTCGTCTATGATGATTTCAAATTCGCCACACCTGTCGAGGTCGAGCCCAGGCTCTATGATCGCACGCTGACCATGAACGGCGTATCAAAAGCCTACTGCATGACCGGTTGGCGCATCGGCTATGCCGGCGGGCCGGAGCCGCTGATCAAGGCGATGGGGACCCTGCAGTCGCAATCAACCTCAAACCCGTCTTCGATTTCGCAATGGGCGGCGGTCGAGGCGTTGAACGGGCCGCAGGATTTCATTGCGGCCAATAACAAGGTGTTCAAGGAGCGTCGCGATCTGGTGGTGTCTATGCTCAATCAGGCGAGGGGGATCACCTGCCCGACACCGGAGGGGGCGTTCTATGTCTATCCGTCCTGCGCCGGCCTCATCGGCAAGACCACACCTTCAGGGCGCGTCATCAGCGATGACAGCATCTTTACCGAGGAATTGCTGCAGGCCGAAGGGGTGGCGGTGGTGCAGGGCGTAGCCTTCGGCCTATCGCCGCATTTCCGCATTTCCTATGCGACGTCAACGGAAGCGCTGGAAGACGCCTGCCAGCGTATCCAGCGGTTCTGCGCCAGCCTGCGCTGAGATCAGACCCGGCTTTGGTCCGTCGTCACCGGTGGGTCAGAGTCGCCCGCCATTGCGGATGCAGGCGTCTTCGAGTTGTATCGAATAGGTGCGGCCGGAAAAATCGCGTAGCAGAAGCCGGCCAACCAGCCGGGCGCAGCGCTCTGATATGCTCATTCTGGCCGTGACTGGTACGGGCGGATTACCATAGCGATAATCGGGTATGTCCGACCAGCCAAAAGACCGGGCATCCTCCCAGAAATAAATGGTTTGACTGTCAAACGCATAAGCGGAGGCTGTTGGTTGCATGATCAACCCAACTACGATCAGCATGACGGTTGAGATCTTGCGCATGGGTTATATCCTTCCTCCTTGGCGGATGCAGGCATCTTCAAGCTGCGTGGAATAGACGCGCCCGGACAAGTCGCGCAGCAGGAGACGGCCAACCAGCCGGGCACAACGTTCGGTCAAACTCATCTTGGCGGTAACGCGCGATGGCGGATTGCCGTGCCGCACGTCGGGAATAACCGACCAGCCATAGGTGCGGCTGTCTTCCCAGAACCAGACAGTTTGCGTGGATGATGAGGCGAGCGCCAGGCGGGACGGCGCCACGCCCCAGATTATTGTGATGACAAACGCCAACACAAAAGCGCGCATGAGCGTCAAATCTTTCCTCCGTTGCGGATGCAGGCGTCTTCGAGTTGCGTCGAGACAACACGGCTCGAACGATCGCGCACTGTCTGCCGTCCAACCAGCCGTCCGCAGCGTTCAGCGACGCTCATCTTGCTGGTAATCTGTGGCGGCGGCCGGTTCCCACGCTGGGAATCGGGGACGTCCGACCAGCCGAAACTGCGTTCATTTTCCCAGAACCAGACGTCCGAATCGCCCCGCGCGATCACCGCCGTTGCCGAATGGGCAACCAGCAGGGCACCAAGCATGACCGAAAGGCAAGTGCTGCGCATCGGGTCAGATCTTTCCGCCATTACGGGTGCAGTAATCTTCCATCTGCGTTGAGTAGATGCGCGAAGACTGGTCCGTCCGCATGATGCGCCCCACCAATCGTCCGCACAGCTCAGCGACGCTCACGCGGGCCTTCTTGATCACCTTGGGAGGATCGCTGGTGTGGCGCGGGTCGACGACATCCGACCAGCCATAGCTGTAGGCGTCTTCCCAAAAATATACCTTGCTCTGGCCATCCCCGCCGGATCGTTGCGCGAATGCCGGAACGGTCATCAGTGACAATACCACGACCGAAGTTGCAACAAGCAGACGCATAGCTTTTCTCCTTGACCCGATGATTGCACGATATGTGCGACGTCTGAATCCACCTCGCAATTCACGTTTCTGTTTGTGTCAAGAATACGGTGCGGCGATCCTTTCGTTCATCGAAGCCTGGAAAGTGATGTCGTTCAAGATGATGTAGGAGAGGCCGGTGGCAACATGCTGATAGGGGCGATGGCACAACACATTAGTGTGAACGATAAGGCCGGCCTTAATTCCGCGACCAATATCTTGTTCGCTTTCAGGTCAAACGAAGATGATGGCAGAAAACCTGATATGAATGCGCCATCGCTTCGGATGGCCATTCGAAAGAACGGAGACCACGATGTTCACGCGCTCTTTGCTGGCACTTACTGTGCTGGTGGGTATGGCTGGCACAGCGTCCGCCCAGTATGTTTATCCGCAATATGGCTACCAGCAATATGGCTATCCTCAGCGTGGCTATCCCACTTACGCCCCCGCCTACGGGTCGGGCGATGGGTATATCGAGCGGCGGTATGTTCGTGCACCGCGTTATCGGCGGCGGGTGATTGTGGTGCCGCAAGCTTATGATGTCGTGCCAAGGCATTATGTGGAGCGCCCTGGCTATGGCTATGACCAGTATCGGGATTTCGGGCGCGAGCGGACGATTTACCGGTCCAAGTGAGCGATGACCGCATCCCTTGGTGGTTTAACCATCTGTCGCTAGACGTCTATGTTTGACATGATGTGATGTGATGACGCCTTTCGCGAGGAGCGGGACATGATCAAATCATTGAGAGGCGGCTTTATCACTGCGGGCCTGATAGTTCTGACGGCAAACGCCAGCCTGGCGCAAACGGCGGCGGGTGATGACAAGGGTCTGCGCAAGCCGAATATCGGGGCGAAAGTCACGCGCTCCAAGGCGATTGACGCCGATAAGCGATCCCGCCTGGCGCTTGATGTCCGCAGCCCGACTTTTGTGATCGCGCCGGAATATGGCCACTACGGCTATCTCGGCGATGGGCTGGATGCCGGCCGGGAACGGGCAATCTATCATTCCCGCTAGCGCCAATTCTCGTCGCTGATCAATTGCGAGCCTGGCTGGACCGTACAGCCATTGTTAATGCACGCTCCGTTTAATGTGATTTGAGGGTCATCGCGCGCTCGCGCAATGTCGTCCGCAGTTTAGGAGGAATTTCTGCGATGCATTATTTCAAGCGCCCATCCTGGCATGTGAGCGAAGCAAGCGTAACTCCGGAAGCCTATGTCATGAACCGGCGGCTGGCGATGGGCCTGGGACTGGGCGCGGCGGCCAGTCTTGTTCCCCATGGCAGGGCCTTCGCCCAGCAGCAGGGCGAGCC
>NZ_JAKFWN010000028.1:0-113781 GCF_021731865.1 Raskinella chloraquaticus (SeqCode)
CCGGTCATGACCTCCTCGCCCGCATCCGTTCCGAACGCGTCGCCAAGGGGCAGGCCAAGGGACGAGGCAAACGCAGCCCCGACGCCCCACCGCTCGACACCGCCGCCCTGCCGGAATTGCCCGAGGGTTGGGCGTGGGGGACAGTTGATGAGTTGCTGGAGTTTGTCACCAGCGGTTCGCGCGGGTGGAAAGACTACTACGCGGATGCGGGGGCAATCTTCGTAAGAGCCCAGAACATCAATTCCGGCGTCCTCGACCTTTCGGATGTCGCCTACGTGGCGCTTCCATCAAATGCCGAGGGTCTTAGGACACGGCTGAAGGTTGGTGACGTCCTCGTCACGATCACCGGCGCAAATGTTACCGTGAGCGCTCTTGTCTCGCACGAAATTCCCGAGGCATACGTCAACCAACATGTGGCTTTGCTTCGGCCTCTGACGATCGATGTTTCGGACTATCTTCTTCTTTGGCTTCAGGCTGAAGGTGCCGGAAAAACACAACTCACCAAGGCGGCGTATGGCGCTGGTAAGCCAGGCTTGAATCTCGATAACATTCGCGAAGTTCTCATCGCGATCCCGTCGCCCGCCGAAGCCGCCGAAATCCTCCGCCGCGTCTCCGAGGCGCTGGCTGCCAGCGCCGACACGCTGGCGATGCTGGACGCCGAGGCCGCCGACGCCGCGCGGCTGAAGCAATCCATCCTCAAGGCCGCCTTCGAAGGCCGCCTCGTACCGCAGGACCCCGCCGACGAACCCGCCAGCGCGATGCTCGCGCGGCTCAGGGCCACCCAGTCAACCGCCAGACCCGCAAAACGCGGGCGCAGGCGTCGGTCTTGATGATGATATCCTGGAATGATATACATGATGTTCCGTATATCATGGAGGATGTCATGATGGTTTCCAAATGGGGCAACAGCCTCGCCGTGCGCCTGCCCAAGAAGTTGGTCGAGGAGGCTGGCCTCGCCGAGGGTGACGAGGTGGAGGTCAGGGCTGTCGACAAGCGGACCGTGGAGATCGCAAAGGTTGATGATGAAGAGCGCCGCCGCCGTTTTATTGAAGGCATGCAGCAGTTCAGGATTCCGCTGCCGGAAGGTTTCAAGTTCAACCGCGACGAGGCGAATGAACGGTGACGGCGTTCTTTGACAGCAACGTCGTCATCTATGCCTATTCGATCGATGCGCGGCGCGACCGTGCTCTTGGGATCATGGCGGCGGGCGGGACCATCAGCGCGCAAGTGTTGAATGAAGTCACAAGCGTTCTGCGCAACAAGCAGCGGCAGGAATGGCCGATCATCGAAGGCATTCTTGCGGTCGTCAAAGAACGATGCCCAATGATCGTTCCATTGACCGCTGAACTCCACGCCGCCGCGCTTACGCTCGCCCGTGATCACATCCTTGCCTTCTACGACGCGCTGATCGTCGCCGCTGCCATCGAGGCGGGCTGCGACACGCTCTGGTCCGAGGACATGCAGCATGGCCAGGTGATCGGCAGGCTCACGATCCGCAATCCCTTTCTCGAAAGCGCCCCATGAACGCGCAAACCCTCGTCGCCAAGGTCTGGAACTTTGCGCATGTGCTGCGCGATCAGGGCGTGTCCTATCAGGCCTATATCAGCCAGATTTCCTATCTCCTGTTCCTCAAGATGGACGAGGAGCGCGTCACCCAGATCGGCGAAGCCTCGATGCTGCCGGACGGCTCGCGCTGGGGCGACATCAAGGACCTGTCGGGCGAGGCGCTGAACGCCAGATACGTCAAGCTGCTGGATGTGCTCTCCAAGCAGGGCGGCATCATCGGCGCGATCTTCCTGAAGGCGCAAAACGAGATTCAGGACCCGGCCAAGCTCAAGCGCCTCGTAGGCCTGATCGACAGCGAGACGTGGCTCGGCCTGCCGGTCGACGTGAAGGGCGACATCTACGAGGGCCTGCTCGCCCGCAACGCCGAGGACGTGAAGTCCGGCGCGGGGCAATACTTCACGCCGCGCCCGGTGATCGAGGCCATGGTGCAGGTGGTCGATCCCGAGCCGCATCAAACCGTGCATGATCCCGCCTGCGGCACGGCCGGCTTTCTGCTCGCTGCCTGGGAGCACATGAAGCGGCACCCGAAGGCCCGCGACCGCGCGGTCTATTCGGCGCTCAAGGGCAAGTTCTCTGGCGTCGACATCGTGCCGGAGGTTGTGCGGCTCGCCGCCATGAACCTCTATCTGCACGGCATCACCGGCGTCGATTCCATCGTCGAGGCCAAGGATGCGCTGCTCGGTGCGGGCGGCAAGAGCTATGAGGTGATCCTCACCAACCCGCCCTTCGGCAAGAAGCAGAGCTACCGGATCGTCCGCGACGACGGCGAGATCGACAGCGAGCGCGACGACTACGACCGTCAGGACTTTTTCGTCACCACCTCCAACAAGCAGCTGAACTTCCTCCAGCACATCATGACGGTGCTGGCGCCGAATGGCGAAGCGGCGGTGGTGCTGCCGGACAACGTTCTGTTCGAGGGCGGCGCGGGCGAGACGATCCGGCGGCGGCTGTTGCGAAACTTCGACTTCCACACGCTGCTGCGCCTGCCAACCGGCATCTTCTACAAGCAGGGCGTGAAGGCGAACGTGCTCTTCTTCGACAAGAAGCCGCCTTCGGACGAGGCCGCAACGAAGGACCTCTGGATTTACGACCTGCGCACCAATCAGCGCTTCACGCTGAAAGAGCGCCCGATGGTGCGGGCCGACCTCGACGACTTCATCGCCTGCTATCGCTCCGGCCGGCCGCGATCTGAGCGCGAGGAAAGCGAGAAGTTCAGGCGCTTTCCGCTGGATGCGCTGCTCGCCCGCGACAAGGTCAATCTCGATATCTTCTGGCTGAAGGACGATGCGCTGGACGATCCCGATCTGCTGCCGCCACCGGACGAGGTCGCCGCGGAGATCGTCGAGAGCCTGGAGACCGCCCTCGAGCGCTTCCGTGGCGTGGCGGCAGCCCTGGGAGAGCGATGATGGCGATTCCCGATTTTCAAACCCTGATGCTGCCGGTTCTGCGGGCCTCGGCCGACGGCGAAGTGCGTATCGGCGATGTCGTTGAAAAGCTGGCCGCGGAATTTGCCCTTTCAGAGGACGAACGGGCACACCTGCTGCCGTCTGGCCGCCAAACGACTTTCGCCAACCGGGTCCACTGGTCGAAAAGCTACCTCGGAAAAGCCGGTCTGATCGTGCTGAGCGGCAGAGGCCGGTTCACGATCACTGATCGCGGTCGGGAGGTGCTCACTTCGCCGCCGAAGCGGATCGATATCAAGTTCCTTCAGCGCTTCCCGGAGTTCGCCGCATTTCGCAATGACGGGGGAAGCGACGCTGACGAAAGCGAAGCCGCCGCCCCGGTCAAGGGAAAGCTCGTCGACGAGCCCACACTAACCCCGGACGAGACCATCCGCGTCGCGTACCGTCGACTGGAAGCTGCGCTTGCCGAAGATCTCCTGTCGCGGGTTCGGCAGGGAACGCCCGCGTTTTTCGAGCGTGTCATCGTGCAATTGCTCCTCGCGATGGGTTATGGCGGCTCGGCGGGCGCGCTGGATCGCGCCCTGACCGGCGGCAGTGGTGACGGCGGAATCGATGGCGTCATCGATCAGGACCCGCTCGGGCTTGATCGCATCTATGTCCAGGCGAAGCGATATCAGGATGGATCACCCGTTGGATCGGGGGCGATCCGCGACTTCTTTGGCAGCCTCGACAGGGTGCGGGCCACGAAGGGTCTGTTCGTCACGACCTCGACTTTCTCGGCAAGCGCACGCGACACCGCCGAGATGCTGTCGAAGCGGATCGTGCTGATCGACGGCAGCCAATTTGCGCGACTGATGCTGTCACACGGCGTCGGATGCCGAGCGGAGGAAACTTTGACGATCAAACGCATCGATGAAGAATTCTTCGATCCGTGAGCGCCTGATGCCCGCTTTCGCCCGCACCATCGGCATCGACTATTCGGGCGCGGAGACGCCTACCGCGAGCCTGAAGGGCCTGCGCGTCTATATGACCGAGGGTGATGCGCCGCCGGCAGAGGTGCCGCCACCTCCATCAGCCAAGAAGTACTGGACGCGTCGCGGGATCGCGGAATGGCTGGTCGAGCGGCTTGCCGAGGACGTGCCGACGCTGGTGGGCATCGACCACGGCTTCTCTTTCCCGCTGCGCTACTTTGAGGTTCACGGGCTGTTGCCGGATTGGCCGAGCTTCCTCGATGATTTCCAGCGGCATTGGCCGACCGATGAGGATCACGTCTATGTCGATTTCGTCCGGGATGGCGTTGCCGGCAACGGCGCGAAGCGCACAGGCAATGCGCGCTGGCGGCGCCTTACGGAAGAGTGCGCCGGATCGGCGAAGTCGGTCTTTCACTTCGATGTTCAGGGGCAGGTCGCGAAATCGACCCATGCCGGGATTCCCTGGCTGCGCTTCATCCGCCAGCGCCTCGGGACGCGCGTGCACTTCTGGCCGTTCGATGGATGGGCCATCCCGGCTGGGCGGTCAGCCATTGCGGAGGTTTACCCGGCTCTATGGTCGCGCGGCTTCGCCAATGAGGGACGCACCGGCGATCAGCACGACGCTTTCAGCATTGCCGCCTGGCTTTCCCGCGCCGACCGTGACGGCAGCCTGGCAGCGTTTATGAACCCGGAATTGACCCCTGCGGAACGTACCGTGGCGCAGGTGGAGGGATGGATTCTGGGCGTGCCAGGCCGCTCCCGGATCGGCGGAAAATCGGGCAAGACGCGCGAAGAGACTGATTGCGATCCGAGTGTGTTTAGATTACACTAAACGATATGAAGAAGTCATCGAAATCCTCACCTTCCACCACTCCATCCCGCCGGGAGGCGGTGATCTATGCCCGCGTCTCCTCCAAAGAGCAGGAGAAGGAGGGCTATTCGATCCCGGCGCAGTTGAAGCTCCTCAAGGATTACGCCGTCACCAACGGCTTGTCGGTCGCTCAGGAGTATGTGGACGTTGAAACCGCCAAGCAGACCGGGCGAACCGCCTTCGGCGAGATGGTCGCATTCCTGCGCAAGTCGCCGTCGGTGCGGGTGCTGCTGGTCGAAAAGACCGACCGGCTCTATCGCAATCTCAAGGACTGGGTGACGGTCGACGAACTCGACGTCGAAATGCACTTCCCGAAGGAAGGGGTGGTGCTGTCCCGCGAGTCGCGATCCTCGGAAAAGTTCATGCACGGCATCAAGGTGCTGATGGCGAAGAACTACATCGACAATCTGTCCGAAGAGTCGCGCAAGGGCATGAACGAGAAGGCCGAGCAAGGCATCTGGCCCACCAAGACGCCGCTCGGCTACAAGAACGTCACTGCGCCCGACGGGAAGAAGATCATCGCCGTCAATCCGGCGCTGGCGCCCGCGGTCAAGCACCTGTTCGAATGGTATGCGCGCGGCGATGTCTCCCTGCATGAAGTGACGAAGCGCGCCCATGCCGAAGGCCTGCTCTATGCCAAGAGTGGCGCGAAGGTCACGACAAGCACGGTGCACACCATGCTGCGCACACGCCTCTATACCGGCTGGTTCGAATGGAACGGCAAGCTGATCCAGGGCAAGCACGAGGCGCTCGTGTCGACCGAGCTATGGGAGCGCGTTCAAGCTGTCATGGACGGGCGTTTCGCCAAGAAGCTCCGGCAAGGGCATCGCGACTTCGCCTTCTCGGGTCTCATCACGTGCGGCGCCTGTGGCTGCGCGATCGTGGCGGAGATCAAGAAGGAACGCTACGTCTACTATCACTGCACGGGCTGGGCCGATAAGTGCCAGGGCACGCCCTCGGTTTGCCGTCGGAAGCATATGCGCGAAGAGGCGCTCGAGGCGCAGTTCACCGAATTGCTCGGGCGGCTTCGTTTCGACGACGACGTGCTCGAATGGATGCGTGATGCGCTTCATGCCAGCCACGCTGATGAGCGCCGGGAACACGAAGAAGCGATCAAACGCCAGCAGGCCGAACACAAGCGGCTTCAGGAACGGATCAACGCCATGTATGTCGACAAGCTCGATGGCTTGGTCCACACGGCCTTCTTCAACAAGATGTCGAACCAGTGGCGCGCTGAACAGCTTGTGTGCCTTGAGGCCATCGAACGGCACCAGAATGCCGAGAAATCCTACATGGAAGAGGGCATTCAGCTTCTGGAACTGGCGCGCAATGCCCAAAGGCTGTTCGCGAAGCAGGAACCGCGCGAAAAGCGCCGCCTGCTGAGTTTTCTAGTATCGAACTGCCGTTGGAACGATGGCGAACTCACCACCACCTTCCGGCAACCCTTTGATATGCTTGCGGAAGCTGTTGCCACACCCATCCCGGCGACAACGCCTGAAGGCGTCATTCCGGCGAAAAATGGGATTTGGCTGGGGGACTAGGATTCGAACCTAGACTGGCGGAGTCAGAATCCGCTGTCCTACCATTAGACGATCCCCCAACAGGCACGCCTGCCGACGCTGACAAGCCCAGCGCTGCGACTGTCTAGCCAATTCGCCAGTCAACGACAAGGCCACCCGGGGCGCCAACGCTCTACAACAGCCGAAATTCATATTCCGGGGCAACTGCGTCGATATTCGCGCAAAAGCGCCTTGGCGCAGCCGCTTAAAGGCTGTTACTCTTAAGCCAAGTGATGTCGCCGCCTTGGATCGTGCTGCGGTCGGGCGTGACCGGAAGGGTTTGACGTGTCTGGCGAATTTTCGCAGGCGCCGCCGATGATCGCGGCAGGCGAGCCGAAAGCCGCTCCTCTGGCAGCCTTGTCCGCCATCGGATCGGGATGTCGCGATGCGAGCACGCCGGTGTTTGCAGCCATCGACCTTGGCACCAATAATTGCCGCTTGCTGATTGCGACCTGTTTGAACGGCGTTTTCCAGGTCGTCGAAGCCTTCTCGCGAATCGTGCGCCTTGGCGAAGGCTTGTCGCATACGGGTGTATTGTCGCCGGCAGCCCAGGATCGGGCCATCGAGGCGCTGAGCGTGTGTCGCCAACGCATATCTGCCAATGGCGTCACCCATTCCCGCCTGATCGCCACGGAAGCCTGCCGGGCGGCAGCCAATGGCCCGGCGTTTCTCAGCCGTGTCGAGAATGAGTGCGGGCTGAAACTGGAGATCATTGATCGCGAGACCGAGGCGCGCCTTGCCGTCATGAGCTGCGAACCGCTCTTTGATCGTACCTGCCGGAGCGCGCTTCTGTTTGATATCGGCGGCGGGTCAACCGAGCTTGCCTTCGTTGAGGCATTGCCCACCGGCAAGACCAGTATCGCCGCATGGACCTCGCTGTCGATTGGCGTTGTTTCGCTGGCTGAGCGTTTCGGCGGTCGCATGGTGAGCGAGGAAAGCTTTGCGGCGATGGTCGAACATGTGGCGCGCCTCATTGATGATTTTCCTGATCGCGAGATCGTGGCGAAGGCGGCACGCAGCGGCGCCTTTCATCTCCTCGGTACCTCCGGCACGGTGACGACGATTGCCGGTGTGCATCTTGGCCTGCGCCGCTACGACCGGCGCAAGGTGGATGGCTTGTGGATGAAGCAGAGCGACGTGTCCGAGATCGTCGAGCGGCTCCTCTCCACCGACTTCAGTGACCGCTCGCGCAATCCCTGCATCGGGATCGACCGTGCCGATCTGGTGCTGGCAGGTTGCGCAATTCTCGAAGCAATCCGCGATGCGTTTCCAGCCGATCGCCTGCGCATCGCCGATCGCGGCCTGCGCGAGGGAATACTGGTTGAGCTGATGCGCCAGCATGGCGGCCACGCGATGCAGGTGGAGGCGCCTCCCGCCTGGATCGGATCATCTGAATGACCGGTTCAGGCGGCGGCAATCACCGCAACAAGGGCGAGCGTATCCGCACCGCCAAGGGTCGCACTGTCGGCTCGACCCGCTGGATCGAGCGCCAGCTCAGCGACCCTTACGTCCATCGCGCCCGCGCCGAGGGGCATCGCTCGCGGGCGATCTATAAGCTGATGGAGATCGATGATCGCTATAAATTTCTGAAAAGCGGCCAGCGCATCGTCGATCTTGGTGCCGCCCCTGGCGGTTGGAGCGAGCTTGCGGCGATGCGCAGTGGCGCGGCGGACGGCAAGGGCAGGGTGGTCGCCATCGATATTCTCGATATGGCGAGCATTCCCGGCGTCGATTTCACCCAGATCGATTTCAGCGACGACAAAGCCCCGGACCTCCTGAAGGAAAGGCTGGGCGGGCCGGCCGATGTTGTGATGTCGGATATGGCGCCAAACACCATCGGTCATCGCCAGACCGACCATCTGCGCATCATGGCGCTTGCCGAGGAGGCAGGCGCCTTTGCGATTGAAGTGTTGAAGCCAGGCGGTGTTTTTCTCGCCAAGGTGTTTCAGGGCGGCGCGGCGCCCGCACTCCTGACCACACTCAAACAGGCGTTCCGCCAGGTGCGTCACGTCAAGCCGCCGGCAAGCCGTGCCGGATCGGCTGAATTGTACCTGCTGGCAACCGGCTTTCGCGGCACCGCATCCGAATAAACGCCGTACTCTCACTATATTATCGCATCATGCCTATACGCGGATGGAATCCCATGATAACGAACCGCGCCAACCTCGCAGCGCTAGCGGCGCCGCTTCACGGAGTGTTGGCAATGACGGAAAGCCCCAGATTCATTGAGACGTCTGATAGCTGGCGTGCCCGCGAGGCGCTGACCTTCGACGACGTTCTGCTGCGTCCCGGCCATTCGGAAGTGCTGCCCGGCATGGTTGATGTGGGAAGCCGGATCACCCGCACCATCAGCCTCAATCTGCCGATCATTTCGGCTGCCATGGATACTGTGACGGAAGCCAATCTTGCCATCGCCATGGCGCAGGCGGGGGGCATCGGCGTCATTCATCGCAATCTCGAGCCCGATCAGCAGGCAAGCGATGTGGCGCGCGTCAAGCGCTTTGAATCAGGGGTGGTGCGCCATCCCATCACTGTCCATCCGCAGGCAACCCTCGCGCAGGCGCTCGAACTGATGCGCCGCCATGGCATTTCCGGGCTGCCGGTCACCAAGGAAGGCGGCACCAGCCCCTCGACGCTTGTTGGCATCCTCACCCATCGCGACGTGCGCTTTGCCACCAATCCCGATCAGCCGGTCGCCGAGCTGATGACCCATGAGCGCCTCATCACGGTGCGCGATGGCGTGCCGCAGGATGAAGCAAAGCGGCTCCTGCACCAGTATCGCATTGAAAAGCTCGTGGTGGTCGACGATGACGGGCGCTGCATCGGTCTGATGACGGTGAAGGATATCGAAAAAGCCCAGCTTCACCCCAATGCCTGCAAGGATGAGCAGGGGCGCCTGCGTGTGGCGGCTGCGTCCACCACGGGCGATGAGGGTTTTGAGCGCTCCGAGCGGCTGATTGCCGCTGGTGTCGACCTGCTGGTGATCGATACCGCGCATGGCCATTCCGAGCGCGTGCTGGAGGCGGTGCGCCGCGTCAAGCGCATGAGCAATCATGTACAGGTCGCAGCCGGCAATGTCGCAACCGCCGAGGGCGCGCGCGCCCTCATTGACGCAGGCGCGGATGCCATCAAGGTCGGCATCGGCCCGGGCTCGATCTGCACCACACGCATCGTTGCAGGTGTCGGCGTGCCCCAGCTCACCGCCATTCTTGAAGCAGTCTCGGTAGCCCGAGATAAAGATGTGCCGGTGATCGCCGATGGTGGCATCAAATATTCAGGCGACCTTGCCAAGGCGATTGCCGCCGGCGCCTCGGTTGCGATGATCGGCTCGCTGCTGGCAGGCACCGACGAGAGCCCGGGCGAAGTCTACCTCCATCAGGGCCGCTCCTATAAGGCCTATCGCGGCATGGGCTCGCTTGGCGCCATGGCGCGCGGCTCGGCTGACCGCTATTTCCAGGCTGAAGTGCGCGACCAGATGAAGCTGGTGCCCGAAGGCATCGAAGGGCAGGTGCCGTATAAGGGGCCGGTCGCCCAGGTGCTGCATCAGCTGGCAGGCGGCCTCAGGGCGGCCATGGGCTATACGGGCGCTGCCACCATCGCCGATTTTCAGGCCAAGGCGCAGTTCATCCGCATCTCCGGCGCCTCGCTGCGCGAAAGCCATGTCCACGACGTCACGATCACCCGCGAGAGCCCGAACTACCGGGTGTAGCGGCAAGGCGCAGCTGGACAGGGGCGAGCGCTTGGAGAAGAGCCTGCGGTGATGGCAATATTCATCGCCGATCCCGATGATCAGCGTATCGCTCCCTATCGCTTTGTCCGCGAACGCGATCTCGCGCGCGATGACGGGCTGTTCGTTGCCGAGGGCGATGTGGTCGTGCAACGCCTGCTGGCGCAGAGCCGCTTTGCCGTTCATTCGGTTCTTGTCGAAAGCCATCATGTGCAGCGCTATGGCTCGCTCGCCGCCGCCTGCCCGTCGAGCCCGCCGCTCTATCATGCGCCAAAGGAAGTTCTCTCACAGATTGCCGGCTTTCCGCTTCATCGCGGTATTCTGGCGCTCGGGCGACGCGGCGAGCGGGTGAGGCTTGACGCTGCCCTTGATGGCCTGCCCGCTACTGCCCGCCTTCTGGCCGCCATCGGCATTGCCAATCATGACAATCTGGGCGCGCTGCTGCGCAACGCAGCGGCATTTGGCGTCGATATGGTGGCGCTCGATACGACCTGCTGCGATCCGCTCTATCGCAAGGCGATCCGCGTCTCGGTCGGCGCCGCGCTCACCCTGCCGATCGCCTTTGCAGATGACGGGGCAGCGATGCTGCGCACCCTTGCCGCCCATGATGTGCAGGTGCTGGCCCTGTCGCCGTCCGCCGACCGGGAAGTATCATCAATCACGCCACGCGCCCGCTGCGCGCTTCTGGTTGGCAGTGAAGGGGCGGGGCTTGCGCCGGATATCCTTGGCGCATGCGATGGCGTCCGTATCACCATGGCGGCAGGCTGGGATTCACTCAACGTCGCAACGAGTGCCGCCATCGCCCTTTATGAATTGACGCGCCGCACTTGATTTCATGCGCCTGCTGATAGACATCAGGCCATGACCCCAGCCGCCCGCCATGAAGCCGCCATCGCTGTCCTAGCCGATATCTTCACCCGCCACCGCCCGGCGAGCGAAGCGCTGGCCGATTGGGGCAAGGCCCACCGCTTTGCCGGATCGGGCGATCGCAATGCCATCGGCACGCTGGTGTTTGATGTGCTGCGCAAGCGCTCGTCACTTGCCTGGCGGATTGGCGGCGACACTCCGCGCGATCTCGTGCTGGCGCTGGCTGCCTTCGAAAACGGCACGCTTGACGCTGCCGCGCGCTTGTTTACCGGCGAGCGGTTTGCGCCGCAGGCCCTGAGCGCGGATGAAGAGGCGCGCCTGGCCGCGCCGCGATCCCTCGATGATGCAGATGAGCCGATACGTGGCGATTACCCCGCCTGGCTCGACTCGCGCCTTGCCCGTGTCTATGGCGAGGGCAGGGCAGGTGAGGTCGCCGCTATGAGCCAGCGTGCGCCGCTCGATCTGCGCGTCAACACACTCAAGAGCGATCGCGCCCACATGCTGGCGCACCTCGCGGCCTATGGCGCCGGCCCCGGCAGGTTCGCGCCCGCCGCCATCCGCATTCCCGCCCCGCAAGGCAGCGCCCGCGCGCCCCACATCGAAAGCGAGGCGGCCTATCAGAAAGGGCAGATCGAAATCCAGGATGAAGGCTCGCAGATTGCGGCCCTGCTGGCGGATGCACGCCCCGGCATGCAGGTGGCTGATCTTTGTGCGGGCGGCGGCGGCAAGACGCTGGCCTTGGCGGCGTCCATGGAAAATCGTGGCCAGCTTTACGCCTGGGATGCCGACCGCCATCGCCTGGCACCCATCCACCAGCGCCTTGAGCGCGCCGGGGTGCGCAATTGTCAGGTGCTGGCGCCGGGCAATGCTGCCGTGCTCGAGGATCTTCAAGGCAGGCTCGACCGTGTCGTGCTCGATGTGCCGTGCACCGGCTCGGGCACGTGGCGGCGCCGGCCGGACGCCAAATGGCGGCTGAGGGAGACGGCGATCTCCGTGCGTGTCAGCGAGCAGGACGCGAT
The DNA here is from genome assembly GCF_021731865.1 of Raskinella chloraquaticus (SeqCode). Classification (NCBI taxonomy): domain Bacteria; kingdom Pseudomonadati; phylum Pseudomonadota; class Alphaproteobacteria; order Hyphomicrobiales; family Phreatobacteraceae; genus Raskinella (SeqCode); species Raskinella chloraquaticus (SeqCode). The sequence continues at coordinate 11,984 of NZ_JAKFWN010000028.1, forward strand.
TCTGCACCATGCCGCCAGATTGCTGAAGCCGGGCGGTGAACTCGTCTACATCACCTGTTCGCTGCTGGCGGAAGAGAATGAAGAGCGTATTGCCGCTTATTTGTGCACTGAGCCGGGTCGTGCGTTCGCACCCGTAGATCACACGGCGCGCTGGCGCCGTCTGATGGGCGGCGAGCCCCCCGCGCAACCGCCTGCGTTTGATCATTTTTCTGGCCTTCGGCTATCGCCGAAAGCGAGCCAGACAGATGCATTTTACGTATGCGCATTACAAAAAGCGCCCATTTCAACGACGCCACATTGATCAACAATTCGTCGCCGCCAAGCAAAATCGTAACCGATCGCTAACCAAATTCACCGAGCCTGCGTCAAGACAATTTAATGGCGCCTGCGCGAACCCTCGCGGACAGGTCGCAGACTTTCATGACGCCGGAGACGACCGATGCCGAGCCTGAAGAATATTTCCCTCACCCCCAAGCTGCTGTCGATGCTGCTGTTGATGGCCGCCCTGTCGGGTGCGCTGGGTGTTTTCGCCACGATATCGCTGAATTCCGTCAGTACCGCCTTCGAAGCATCACTACAGGACGCCCGTCGCAGCAATCTTGCCGCTGACTCAGCGAAGCATATGCTCGCTTACTTCCGTGGTGTCGAATTCCTGCCGCTTGAACTCACCGAGGACGCACGCAAGAAAATCGAGAACGACTTGAAACACGAGTTGAGTGAACTCAACAAGAATCTCAACGAGCTGGAACCGATCCTGATCGTCGAGCAGGACAAACAGGACATGGCCAAGGTCCGCGCCGCCCTGAAGAAATATGCCGATATCGAAAAGCGCACCACCGAGCTGTCGCGCAAGGGCGATCTGGACGGCGGGACGAAGGTAGCGCTCGAAGGCGCCCCGTTGGCCGAAGACATGCGCGCAGCGTTTGAAGGCATTGACGAGCGCAATCAAGCCCGTCTGATCAAGGCCGCCGCGGATACGCGTGGCAATGTCGAATACGGCAAGCTGCTGATGCTGGTGATCGGTGCAGTTGGTGGCTTGGCCATCATCGGTTCCGCCGCAGCCATGATCATTTTCGGCGTCAGCAAGCCGATGGTCGGTATCGTCGGCGCCATGGGCAAGATTGCTGAGGGCAAGCTTGATACCGACATTCCATCACTGGGTCGCAGGGACGAGGTAGGGCGCATTGCCACCGCTCTTCAGGTGTTCAAGCAGAGCATGATCGACAGCCGCGAGAACGTTACCAGGCAGATGGCGGAGCAGGCGGCCAAGGAGCACCGCGCTCGCGCACTTGAAGATCTGGTGCGTGGCTTTGAAGATCGCATCGGCAAGGTCGTCAGCTCGGTATCAAGCGCCGCCTCCCAGCTTGAGCAGACGGCACGCTCGATGACGGCGACGTCGGAAGAAACCAGTCAGCAGGCATCAACCGTTGCGGCTGCCTCCGAAGAAGCGACCCAGAATGTCCACACTGTTGCCGCTGCCACAGAAGAGCTCACCAGCTCGATTGCCGAGATCGGTCAGCGGGTCAATGAATCGAATTCGATGATCCAGCGCGCGGTTGATCAGGCAAAGGCGACCGACGGCCAGGTGCAGTTCCTCTCGCAGGCAGCCCAGTCGATTGGCAATGTCGTCAATCTCATCAACGATATCGCCGGGCAGACCAACCTCCTCGCCTTGAACGCCACCATCGAGGCCGCGCGTGCGGGCGAGGCCGGCAAGGGCTTCGCCGTGGTGGCCTCGGAAGTGAAACAGCTGGCCACCCAGACGTCGAAGGCGACTGAGGAAATCTCCGGCCAGATCGCCGCCATCCAGAGTGCCACGCAATCGGCGATTGGTGCCATCAAGGACATCACCTCAACGATTGATCAGGTGTCGGGGATTGCCACCGCGATTGCCGCCGCCATCAACCAGCAGGCTGCTGCGACGCAGGAAATCGCCCGCAACGTCAGCCACGCGGCGCAAGGCACCGTCGAGGTTTCCGAGAATATCGGCTCGGTCAGCGTCAGCGCCCAGCAGACCGGTGCCGGCGCCTCGCAGGTCCTGACCGCTGCCGGCTCACTCAACGGCAATGGTCAGGCGCTGAAGAGCGAGGTGGACAATTTCCTGAAGGCCGTCCGCGCCGCCTGAGATCGCATTTTACGTCACTTTATCTGCGGCGGCGGGGCCATCTGGTCCCGCCGTTTTCGTTTGAGAACCTGATGATCATGTGCGACGCCACGTGCCGGCAGAAGGCGGTTTGAATAAATAAACTCTGTATTATCGTGCATTTTAATGGATGTATTCGTAATATAATAAAGTACTGATTTCTAGCTAGATCAAAATAATGCAAATTATTATTTCAATAACAATAATCTGAGGAAATTACATAGAGCATTTGTTTTGGGTTGACGATTGATATTCACATGCTCGCAGCGATACGCCCTGTGCTCGGAGCCATGTCATGCCACGCCTGTCCAATATCAAGCTTGCCCCCAAACTGATGAGTTCCCTGCTGATGATGGTGATGCTGGCCGCAAGCCTCTCCGTCATTGCCATTTATGCCATCGACGGCGTGAAGCAGAAGGTCGATGACGGGCGCCGGGCCGCCCATCGCATCTTGCTGTCGGCTGACGCAACGACCCGCACGCTCGCCTTTTTCCGTGCCGTTGAGTTTCTGCCGCTGGAGCTGACCGCGCAGGCGCGCAAGGGCTTCGAGGATACGGCAGACGAAGAGCTCAAGATGCTCAACAGGGATATCGATGAACTAACGCCCATGCTCATTTTCGAGAAGGGCCGCAACGCCATGGCCGAAGCGCGCCGGCATCTGGCCGAATATGTGCCTGTCTATCACCGCGTCCGTGACCTGTCGCGCGCTGGTGACATCGACGGCGGCGGCAAGGTGGCGCTCGAAGGCGCACCGATTGCCGATCGCATCCGCCAGCAGCTTTCCATCATCCAGTCGCTCAATCGCGCCGCAGCTGATCGCGGCGCCGAGATGGCGGAGGCAGACACCGCGAAAAGCCGTCTCGTTCTGATCCTGACAACCACCGTCGGCGGTTTTCTGATCATTGGTTTTGCCAGCGCCTTGACGATTTTTGCCGTGATCCGCCCCATGCTGCGGATTGTCGCGGCGATGACCACCATCGCTGCGGGTAATCTGGAGACCACCATCCCCGCACTTGGCCAGAAGGATGAGGTTGGCCAGATCGCCGGCGCACTCGAGACGTTCCGCCAGGGGATGATTGAAAATCGCGAGATGGCACTGGCGCAGGAAAAGGAGCGGGAAGCAAAAGAGCGCCGCGCCAGGGTTCTCGACGGCGCGGTGCGCGGCTTCCAGGATCGCATCGCCGTGGTTGTGACCTCGGTATCGAGTTCGGCGACCGAGCTTGAACAGACCGCGCGCTCCTTGTCGGGCACGTCGGAAGAAACCAGCCGGCAGGCGGTCGCTGTTGCCGCCGCTTCCGAAGAAGCGACACAGAATGTCCACACCGTTGCTGCTGCCACCGAGGAACTCACGAGTTCGATCACCGAGATCGGCCAACGGGTGAATGAATCAAACAATATGATCCAGCGCGCGGTCGATCAGGCGAAGGCGACCGACGGCAAGGTGCAGTTCCTCGCCCAGGCGGCCCAGTCGATCGGCAATGTGGTTGAGCTGATCAACAGCATCGCCGGCCAGACCAATCTGCTGGCACTGAACGCCACCATCGAAGCCGCACGGGCGGGCGAGGCGGGGCGCGGTTTTGCTGTCGTCGCGGCGGAGGTGAAACAACTCGCCACCCAGACGTCGAAAGCAACCGACGAAATAACCGGGCAGATTTCCGCCATCCAGAATGCCACGCAATCATCGATTGCGGCGATCAAGGACATCACCGACACCATCAATTCGGTGTCGGGCATTGCCGCTGCGATTGCCGCTGCCATCAATGAGCAGGGGGCGGCGACCCAGGAAATCGCCCGCAACGTCTCGCATGCAGCCGATGGCACGACGGCGGTCTCGGAGAATATCGGTTCGGTCAATCTCAGCGCCCAGCAGACCGGCGCTGGCGCGCATCAGGTGCTGAGTGCTGCCAGCGCCCTCAACCGCGACGGAACCACCCTACGTGCAGAGGTCGAGGAATTCCTTGCCACTGTGCGCGCTGCCTGACGACGGCGCCAAAGCGTGAGAAGCGGGGAGGCAACTTCCCGCTTCTCAACAGCCTGTGCGCGCTTGTGGATTGATCAGGCCGGCGCCATCGGCTAGTCAGGCGCATGACAGCCAAGGCCAACGTCCTCATCATCGATTTCGGTTCGCAGGTCACCCAGCTCATCGCCCGCCGGGTGCGCGAGGCGGGTGTCTATTGCGAGGTCATCCCCTTCAACCGCGCCGCCGACGCGCTGGTGCGCCTGGAACCACGCGCGATCATCCTCTCCGGCGGACCAGCGTCCGTCTATGACGCGCAGGCGCCCCTGGCGCCGCCGGAAGCCTTTGACGCCGGCGTGCCGGTGCTGGGCATCTGCTACGGCGAACAATTGATGGCCCACCAGCTGGGCGGCAAGGTCGAGGGCGCGCATGCCCGCGAATTCGGTCGCGCCGAGGTGGAGATTGCCGGCATATCACCGCTCTTTGAAGGCGTGTGGCAACCTGGCCAGTCCTATCCCGTGTGGATGAGCCATGGCGACCGCATCACCACCATGCCGCCGGGCTTTTCCGTCATTGCCCGCAATGCCAATGCCCCCTTTGCCGCCATCGCCGATGAAGCGCGGCGCTTTTATGCGGTGCAATTCCATCCCGAAGTCGTCCACACCCCGGACGGCGCCAGGCTGTTGCAGAATTTCGTTCACCGGATTGCTGGAATCGAGGCTGATTGGACGATGTCGGCCTATCGCAGCGAGGCGATTACCCGCATCCGCAATCAGGTGGGCAAAGGCCGGGTGATCTGCGGCCTGTCGGGCGGCGTTGATTCAGCCGTTGCCGCTGTGCTGATCCACGAGGCCATCGGCGACCAGCTCACCTGCGTGCTGGTTGACCACGGCCTGATGCGCCACGGCGAGGCGGCTGAAGTCGTGACGCTCTTTCGCGACAGCTTCAACATTCCCCTGGTGCATGTTGACGCCTCGCAGCTTTTCCTGGACGGGCTTTGTGGCGTCACCGATCCGGAAGAAAAGCGCAAGACCATCGGCCGCCTCTTCATCGATGTGTTCGAGGCGGAGGCGAAAAAAAGCGGCGGCGCCGATTTTCTGGCGCAGGGAACGCTCTATCCCGACGTCATCGAGAGCGTCTCCTATTCCGGCGGACCCTCCGTCACCATCAAGTCGCACCATAATGTCGGCGGCCTGCCGGCGCGCATGAACATGAAACTCGTGGAGCCGCTGCGCGAACTCTTCAAGGACGAGGTGCGCGTGCTGGGCCGAGAGCTTGGCCTGCCGGAGGCCTTCGTCGCCCGCCATCCCTTTCCCGGACCGGGTCTTGCCATCCGCATTCCCGGCGAAGTGACGCCTGAGCGCCTCGCCATCCTGCGCCAGGCCGATGTGATCTATCTGGAGGAAATCCGCCGCGCCGGGCTTTACGACAAGATCTGGCAGGCCTTCGCCGTGCTGCTGCCGGTGCGCACCGTTGGCGTCATGGGCGACGGGCGCACCTATGACCATGTGCTGGCCCTGCGCGCGGTAACCTCGGTTGACGGCATGACGGCTGATTTCTACCCCTTCGACATGGCCTTCCTCGCCCAGGTCGCCACCCGCATCATCAATGAGGTCAAAGGCATAAACCGCGTCACCTATGACGTGACGAGCAAGCCGCCGGGGACAATCGAGTGGGAATGATTGAGCGCTGCCCGGAATAACCTGCGATATGGTGCGCGACATCAACGGCAACCGCGCGGTGGACGGGATCGGCGAACTGTTCGGCAACACGCTGACGGATGGCTTTACGGCGCTGCCTGCACGGGCTGCTCCGCTGGTCCGGACATCCTCCCAACATGCGTTTGACAGCAATATGCGGCGCTCATACGCTGCTATGAAATAATACGGAGGAATGGCCCGCCGGAATGATCTGTTGGTCGGATTATACGGAATAACCCTGAGGTTGATTTGAGTTGGGGACGCAGGCAGTGAATGAAATGAACACAAGAATAAAGATTGGCTATTGTTAACAAAAAAGGTAATAATAAATGGATATTATATGTAAATCGATTGATATATTATCAATATTATCCGTTTTTATTTTTTTTGTTTTTTCGATAATTATTTGCTTGTTTATTAGTGCGTTTAGGGTGGATAAAATGTTATCAAAAAAATATAGAAATGTTGATATTGTCTTGATGTTACTTACAACATCTGCTGGTTTTTTTTCAAAAAAAGCGAATGCAGAATTTTTTTTTAAAATAATAAATGAGACAGATAAATCAATCGTAACAAAAGAAAGACATGTATTTTCTGGTATGGTAGCTTTGTTATATTTTATATTATTCTTTTTATCTGTTTTTATTTTTAATAAATTTAAATTATATTGCGATTTTATTTAAATATTGATATAAATGATTATATTGAATGTTGGTTGGTATAGCGTGTTTCTAATGTAAAACAGAGCGGGAGGTGTCCATATCAAGGAAAAATAAGTAATGAAATCATCTTTTGAGAAACATATCTGCTGTCTGTTTCAAGGCGTCATCCATTTTGACTGGAGGTGTCCAGTTTAGTAAATAATTGTTTTTTTCTATATCCACCTGGAGCGAGCCGATCAACCGATCTGCTATTTCTGCTTTGCCAAACATGCGGGCGGCATAAAACATCAAGTTGGAAGGCGTCGGGATCAGATATGTCGGCTTGCCTAACGCCTGACCGATCATTCTGATTAAGTGAGTGGTCGACAAATCAGCGCCATCGGACACCATGAATATCTGGTTGCGCGCTGATGGGTGGACGCAGCATGTTTTTATAAAATCGACCAGATTGTCGATCGCTACAAAACTCCTTTTGTTGTCAATCCGGCCAAAGGGCATGGGAATGGACCAATTGACCAGACGCATCAGCGACAGGAAATTTGCTTTGACGCCAGGTCCGTAGACCAGTGGCGGGCGAATAATAACGATGTCGAGGCCGGTTTTTTTCGCAAGCTCCAGAAGCCCGATCTCGGCTTCCATCTTCGACATGCCGTATGGATCGGTGGGTGCAGGAATGTCATTTGCACTGAAGGGCGGACGATCATTCGTCGAATTTCCATTCACTTTGATTGTACTTAAATAGATAAATCGCTTAACACCGGCTTCTGCGGCTTTCTTTGCCAGTTTAAGCGTTCCGTCAGTATTGGTTTTTCGGAATTCTGCGATTGCATCAGTCGCGGTGTCATTCCTGACGTGAACACGGGCGGCGCAATGAATGACGACATCGATAGTCCTCAAGGCAGATGACCAATCTGCGTCATCCAGATCAAGATTGTCGCGAACATCGACGGATGCCGGGAATGGGCGCGAAAGCCGTCGGACGGCGACGCGAACCGTCATCGCTTCCTCGGCGGCAAGGTGCGAAGCGAGTGCGCGCCCAACAAAGCCGTTCGCGCCCGTAATCAGCACGTTCATGACTGTTCTCGTTTAGCCCGACGCCAGAGCGGGGCGAGGGAAGCGCTACAAAATCAATACCGCAGGCAGGCCTTCAGGTCTGCCAGGCAATGACAGGACTGAGATGCCCTAACGCCAGCTATCAGGTCGGCGGTTGCAGCTTGTCCTGCGTCTTGGTATCGAAATCGCTCGCGTCATGGCGCTGATGGAGCTGCGTATCAAGGTCGCCAAAGAGCCTGTTAACCTTGCGGCCGCGTTGCACCGCCGGCCGGGCGTCGATCGCGCTCGCCCAGCGCCCGACATGGCGATAGGAGGCGACATCGAGGAAGTCAGCGGCGCTATAAAGCCGCCCGAGCACCAATTGACCATACCACGCCCAGATGGCGATATCGGCAATGGTGTAATCATCGCCCGTCATGAAGGTTTGGGCAGCAAGGTGGCGATCGAGAACGTCGAGCTGGCGCTTCGTTTCCATGGCGAAGCGGTCGATGCAATATTGAATCTTCATCGGCGCATAGGCATAGAAATGCCCGAACCCGCCGCCGAGATAGGGCGCGCTCCCCATCTGCCAGAACAGCCAGTTGAGGCATTCGGTCCGCTTGGCCGGATCCTTGGGGATGAAGGCGCCGAATTTCTCCGCGAGATAGAGCAGGATGGAACCTGATTCGAAGACGCGAAGGGGCGGCGACACACTGCGGTCGAGCAGCGCAGGGATCTTTGAATTGGGATTGATGTCGACAAATCCGCTCGAAAACTGCTCACCATCGCTGATTTTAATCGGGTAGGCGTCATATTCTGCCCCCGCGATACCGCAGGCGAGCAGCTCTTCCAGCATCACCGTGACTTTGACGCCATTGGGCGTTGCCAGCGAATGAAGCTGGAGCGGATGCTTGCCAACCGGCAATACCTTGTCATGTGTCGGGCCGGCGATGGGGCGGTTGATATTGGCGAAACGGCCGCCATTTTCCTTGTCCCACGTCCAGACTTTGGGGGGCACGTAGGCCGGGCTGTCATTCATGGCGTTGTCCGATGGCTTGAGGGGCAGGCGAGCCGGTGCGACCGGTGACGTCGTGCGGTGCGCCTAAACTAATGTCGAATGCGGATCATGCAATGGCGTACCTGCGTCGACCGGGCAGTGTGTGCAGCACGCTTCATGACAATACCGGCAGATTTCATAGGCATGACGCTCGTCGACGGGCAGGGTGCGCAATAACTTTTCTGCAATTCGCGCCAAATCTGACCTGTCATCTTCGGACAATACGGCCAGCGTCTGTCCAAGGGCGCTGCTGCGCTTGCGCGTCATGGCGGATGTTCGTCGCAATCCCTCCTCGGTCAGATGCAGTTCGACCGTGCGCCTGTCCACCTCTCCGGGCTTGCGCTTGACCAGCCCATCGCGCACCAGCCGGTCAACCAGCCGCACCGTTCCCGGTTGTGACAGGCCGATGACGCCATGCAGCCGTTCGGTCAGGAACCCGGGCCGATGATGGATGAGGAGAAGTGCGGCCGCCGCAGCGCCAGGCTCGGGCGCGTCGCCGACCAGCGATTTTTCAACAATGTCGGCGAGCGCAAGCGCCAGGGCGCCAACCAGATTGACGTCACGTTCCTGTGCCATGACGAAAAAATAGATGCTTCATGCATTGACCGCAAGAGACTTTCTCCATATAGATGCGTCAAGCATCTAATGAGCATTGATGATGTCCTTGTCCGCCATCTCAGGCCTGTCACAGAAATCGGTCGGAGCGATGGCGATCCTCGCTGCCTGCGCCTGCGTCAGCATTGCCAACATCATCAGCAAGGATCTGCTGGTGCCGGCCTCCGTACTGCCCATGGTGTTTGTGCAGGTGATGGCAAGCGTGATCGTGGTTGGTATTGCCGCAGTTGCGACAGGCCGCGTGCCGCCGCGCCGCGATGTTGTCAAGCTGGCGCTTCCGGGAATTCTTCAGCCGGGCCTGACTTACGTGTTTGCCTTTGTTGGCCTGTCACTGGTGCCGGTGAGCGTGGCGGGGCTTCTTTATGCAAGCGAAACCGCCATCGTCGCTGTGTTCGCCTGGGTGCTGCTGCGCGAGCGATTGACGCAATCGACACTTCTGTCGCTTGGTCTGGGTGGTATCGGTGTTGCTTGTCTCACAGGCGCAGGCACATCTGAAGCAGCGTTCTCAACGCTTGCCGTGCTGTTGATCCTGGCCGGCATTTCCTGCGCCGCGCTTGATACCATCGTCGCGCGCTATCTGGTTCGCCAGTCGGATCCGCTGACAATGACCGCAACCAGCCTGCCCATGGCGGCTCTGGTCGTGGCGCTTGCCATGCTCGTAACCGGCGACCAGTCCTGGGCGTTTCTGAACGAGCCATCGACACTTGCCGGCCTCGTCATCTCGGGCCTGATATTGCACGGTCTGGCGACAATTCTGTTCAATTACGCATTGGCACGCCTGGAAGCCAATGAGGCGGCGGCCCTGTTTCCGACGATTTCGCTGATGACGGCGCTGGGCGGCGTTGGCCTTCTGGGTGAGCGCCTGTCGCTGGTCCAGATCATGGGTGGCGCGGCGATACTGTCATCATCCGTGATTGCCCTGTGGCGCGGGCGTCACGAGTGAAAGGCGGGGCGTTGGCGCAGGGCGGGCTATGCAAGTCCGGCTTCACGCGCCAGCATCCGCAACATCTCGTCTGCCGGCAGCGCCCGTGCGAAAGGCGCCCCCTGGCCGGCCCAATAGGCGCCGTACCCGAATTCGCCGTTGGCCTTTGCTGCCGCATGCAGGGCTTTGCCGGCATCATAGGCAATCGGATAAGCAGGGATGCCCTCGTCTGGCACGCTGCGGCCGAGTGCGGTAAATCGCGACACGAGGCTGCGGGCAGGGCGGCCCGAGACCGCCATCGTCATCTCGGTTTGCGCGCCTGCCGCCGATAAACGCTCGCGATAGGCTGGATCAGCGCTCGATTCAGGGCACATGATAAAGGCGGTGCCAAGCTGCGCGGCGCTCGCGCCACGATGCAATATGGCGGCAATATCCGTGCCATCCATCAGGCCGCCGGCGGCGATGACCGGGACCGACAGGTGGCGCGAAAGCAGCCTTGTGAGTGGCAGGGTGGATAGCCTGGCATCAGGCAGGGCTGGATCAAAGACGCCGCGATGGCCGCCGGCTTCATACCCTTGGGCGATAACCGCATCTACTCCAGCGGCTTCCACCTGGCGGGCTTCCTCAAGCGTCGTCGCGCTCGCAAACATCTGGATACCGGCATGTCGCAAGGCAGCGATTCGATCAGCATCAGGCAAGCCGAAATGGAAGCTGACAATGGCTGGTCGCTCAGAGATCACCATGGCGAGCATGGCGTCGTCATTGACGAAACTTTTGTAGATCTCTGTGAGCTGCTCGGGCGGTCGGGCGCCAAATTCAGCGAATGTCGGGCGCAGGAAGTCGATCCAGCGCGCTTCGCGCTGGCTGTCTTTCGCCGCCGGACGATGGCAGAAGAAATTGACGTTGAAGGCGCGGTTGGTCTGGTTGCGCAGAGCCGCAATCATTGATCGCGCCGTCGTAACGTCGCTGGCGCCAAGTCCGAGCGACCCAAGTCCGCCAGCGCCGGACACAGCCGCCGCCAAGGCCGGCGTGGATACGCCTGCCATCGGCGCCTGGATGATGGGCACGCTGATTCCGAAGCGCGCGCAGAACGCCTGTGCGGCCGGGAAATCGGTCATTGGCAAGGCTCCCTGGTGGCGACTCGTCAGTGACGACGTGTGCGCCTATCGGCAGGCAGGATAGATGAGCGCTCCGGACGTCGCCACATCAATTGCCGAGCGCGGCAATCCTCGATCTGGCGTCGGCAACCCCGCCAGCCAGCGCCTGTTCATAGAAGCGCCGCGCGACAACCGGATCGCCACGCAGACCCACGACGCCCCAGCCTGCCAATGCCCGCGTGTCATAGGTTTCGCCAAGCAGGAAGGCTGCCTGCGCATCGCCAATCTCAACGGCACGCGACAAAAGCAGGCGTGCACCCGCGATATCGCCGGTATCCTCGATCATTTTTCGGGCTCGCTGAACGAGGCGGGTGCTTTCTGCGGTTGGCCCGCGCAAGACTGGTTCGACGGATCGCGCCGGGGCAGGGGCGGCAACAGGCGCGACAGGCGCTGGCGCAGTAGTGCGCTCGGCAGCAGCGTTAGCCTTGCCCGGATCGATTGTCGCAACCTCGCGTTGGCTGGCAGCGGCGTCGGGTTTGGTGTCACCGACCGGGGCTTTTGGCGTCGATGCTGTCGTTGGTGCTGCATTCGCCTCACTGCTCGCCACGGGTGACAGCAGGGTGCCGGTGACGGTGACCTTTTGCGGCAGCGTTGCGCCCTCCCGCGCCACCTCCTGGCGTGAGGTTTCGGCAAAAGCCGATTCAACCCGCGAAGGAGCTCTCTGCTCCGTCGGCGTTCGGCTGTCCTGGCTGCGGCTGTCCTGGCCGGAGGTAAATCGGCGGGCGATCTGCTCGACCCATGCGAAGGCGCTGTTACCTTGCGACAAGCTGGAACTGACAAGATAACCGCCAAGCCCGGCGGCTGTCGCGCCAATCAGGCATAGAGCGACCGCAACAGGGCCAAAGCCCGATCGTTCACCCGCCTGGTCCCCCTGGCTGTGACTGTCATCGTCGCGCAGGAAATGCGGAAGGTCGCGTTGGACAACCGCCACGCTTTGATGTTCGCTGCGCGCCGCCGTCATCGGCACCATGGGCGAGAAATGAGGCGGCGTGCGGCCGTCCTTGCCGTCGGTCAGAATTTCCTTCGCCAGCGCTTCCCAGACGCCAGGTGGAAGGGGAATAGGCTCATCCTGCGGTTTCATCGACATCGGGCCAATCCTCTACGCAACGCGGGTTTCTATTGCGGGCACGTCCCTTTTCCAGGTGCAGCGTTGTTTGCACTGCCATTCGATAAATTGCTGAAACAGTTCTTCGCGGTCTCCAAAAACAGCATCGCCACAACCTCCAGCAACAAAGTGGTTGAATTCAGGTGTGGCGGCAATGGTTGCAGTTCGCTTCGTTTTGAGCCAGTCATCAGCTGCTTTGAAACGTGCCCATCCAGGCGGAGTTGCGGCGATGTTGACGTCCAGCCATTTTGGATGACGCGGCGCCGTCTGGACATCCTCAAATGTCGCAGGAAGAGCGTCGATGAAACATTTCACCCGCTCTTGTTTCTCGGCGGCAGCCGCGCGGTTGAACGCCGCCGGCACTGTTGCGACTGCGATCGTCTCAACAACGCCCTCGGAAGCGATCACATCGGGATAATCGACAGTCTGCAATCGCGCGTCACAGGCGATGAGCACCAGATCAAAGCGATCATCCGCCTCGATGTTGCTGCGCTGCAGGGGCTGAACGACGAGCGCCTGAGGCTGCCGGGCAGGCTGAGCGAAGGCAGAAAGGGGCGCGAACACCGACAGAAGGGCTAATCCGAGCGTGACCCGATATCTACTCATGACTACCTCCAGCACTCCCGTCGGACGCTGAATAAAATTTCGGAGATCACCCCGCCCTCTGCACGTTGTTGCGTCAATAATAAAATGTAAAAACGAGGCAAAATTACGATAATATGGTAAACAACCGGATGTGTATTCGTCGAATTGCAAACGTTTCAAGTTTCAACTTTTGATTTAACCGCGCGTTTTTGTATAAAGAAGCGTCGTAACAAATATTATATCAGAAAAACAACTATGTTGATGATATCAAAGGAAATTTTTGATTCTATGGAAATTTTGTTTGATTTTGACGCATCATAGGGCTGCAACCGGAGACATATTTTGTCTGCCACTTGTTATCCTCGCGTGCTTTCATCATTGAAACGTCGTCATTGAAGGCTGTATATCGAGCGCCGGGACCGATGATTGCGGTCGTCTGGCTGATTGTACGGTTTTAGCAAGGGCTGATCATCGGCATCTGCAGCGCGCTTTACCTGGGATGCCGCTGACAGCTGTACCTCATTTCGTCGTGGAGCGACAAGGTTCGCGTCAATGCTTGTTTTACTGATCGGTCTTGGCCTCTTCCTCGGCTGCCATGGTCTGGCAATGTTTCCTTCTGCCAGGGCACGACTGGTCGATGCTTGGGGGCGCCCATTATACAGGCTCGTTTTTTCGCTTTTATCTCTTTCCGGCCTGGCACTGATCATTCTCGGATTTGCGATATACAGAGCGACCGGTTGGGTCCAGCTCTGGGTGCCGCCACCTGCCATGCGCCATATGGCGATGCTGCTGATGCTTCCCGTCTTCGTCTTGTTGCTTTCTGTCTATTTGCCGGGAAAACTTAAATCGACAATCCGACATCCGATGTTTGTGGCGGTCACATTGTGGGCGCTCGCGCATCTTCTGGCGAATGGCGATCTTGGTGGCGTGGTGCTTTTTGGCAGTTTTCTGCTCTGGGGCATGAGTGCGCTCATCTCGGTCAATTTCCGCGATATGCCTGCGACCGCAAAACGTGGCTTTGGCAGGCATGATGTCATGGCTCTGGCGGGCGGTGTGCTGTTATATGCTTGTTTTGTCGTCTTTCTTCATCCATGGCTGATTGGCGTGCGCCTTTTGCGGTAAGCTGCCTTTGAATTGCCGCGAAGAACCGCTTGCTGCGGCGATATTTGCGCCAGACGTGCGGTCGCGATAGTGTCCGCCCGATTTTGATGTGCAGGTTGTGTCCGAAGGCGGGTCCGACATGCGCGCTACGCCCTCGAATGTACAACCAGCAAACCACAAGAGCTATCTGATCGATGAGCGATATTTTTTCCGAAATCGACGAAGACCTGCGGCGCGATCGCCTGAAATCGGTCTGGCAGCGTTATCAATGGCTGATCGTTGGCGTGGTCGCCCTTTTTATCGCCGCTGTAGGTGGCTGGCGCGGCTACAGCGCCTGGCGTGCCTCGCAAGCTGATACCTTCGGCGATCGTTATCTGGCCGCAATTTCTCTTGCCGAAGCCGGCAAGAGCGACGATGCCGCTGCGGCTCTTGCGGCGCTGTCACGGACCGGGGCGCCTGGCTATACGGCGCTGGCGGCGCTGCGCGAAGCAGGCGAACTTGCAGCAGCGGGCAAGGTGACAGAGGCGGTCGCGGCGTTTGACCGGGTTGCAGCCAACACGTCTCAGCGCCAGTCATTGCGCGATGTGGCAAAAATCCGTGCCGCCTTCCTCCTCATCGACACGGCGCCCGCCGACGTCGCGCCACGGCTCTTGCCGCTTCTCACCCCGGCCGGATCATTCCGCCATATGGCCCGCGAGGCTGTGGGGCTTGCAGCCTACAAGCGCGCTGATCTGGCGACCGCCCGCACCACCTTCGAAACGCTGGTCAGCGACCCGGAGGTTCCAGCCGACCTGCGCAACCGCGCCAATCTGTTACTCACCCTTTTGGCTGGCGAAGGCGCAAGCGCTGCGTCAGTGGAGACCAAGCAATGACGCGTATCCTGCGGCAAACTGCCTTCCTGCTGCTGGTGGCGTTGACGCTCAGCGGCTGTTCGGCTGCCGAAGACTATCTTTACAGCATCAATCCCTTCCTCAAGAAGGAGCCGCCCTTGCCCGGTGTCCGCCAGCCTGTGCTGGCCAATGATCCGGCGCTCCAGGCACCGACAGGTGGCGCGCAAGCTCTGGCGATCGGTCCGCCGGTGGCGATCAATGAATGGCTCAATCCCGGCGGCCCTAACAATAACTCGCCAGGAAACATCGCGTTCACTGGCGCCATGACCCAGGCGTGGCGCACCGCTGGCGGCAAGGAAGATGATCGCGTGAGCGCGCCGCCGATCATCGTCGGTGGGCGGATTCTTGTGTATGATAACCGCCAGGTGGTCGCTTATTCAACCGGCAATGGCAGCGTTTTATGGTCATCCGACACGCTGGGTGAAGAGGCCGATGCGCCGGTGGGCGGTGGTGGCCTTGCCTCTGATGGACAACGCATTTATGTCGCGACCGGCGCTAGCCGGTTGCTGGCGCTCGATGTACAGTCCGGGAGCCTGATCTGGTCGGCCAAACTCTCGGAGCCCGCTCGTAGCGCTCCCGCCGTCGCCGGCAACAAGATCTACCTCGTCACGGCAGGCAGTGTTGTTTATGCGCTGGCAACCGCAAACGGCCAGGAGCTGTGGCGCTATGCGGGCATCCCGGAAACCGGCGGCCTGTTGTCGAGTTCCTCCTCGGCGATCGTTGGCAGCCAGGTGATTGTGCCCTTTGCCTCCGGCGAGGTGGTTGGGCTTGATACCGAAAGCGGCCAGCTGAAATGGTCGGGCTGGCTGTCGCGGGCGCTGCGCACGGCGAGCATTTCAACGCTGGCGGATATTGCCGGGCGTCCCGTGGCCGACCGAGGGTTGATCGTTGCAGGCAGCGTCTCCGGCCGTACTCTGGCGGTCAAGGAAGGCACCGGCGAGCGCGTGTGGGAGCGCAACATCGGCACCGCCCACACGCCCGCCGTTTCGGGAGAAGGCGTGTTCTTGGTATCCCTTCAGGGAGATGCCTACGGGCTTGATCGCGCAACCGGTACGGTGCGCTGGACCACGAAGCTGCCCAAGGGCAAGGGCAGGGAAGTGTGGGCCGGTCCGCTGCTTGCGGGCGGCACGCTGTGGATTGGCTCGAATAAGGGCCAGCTCGTTGGGATCGATGCCCGTTCCGGTGATATCACCAGCCAGCGTGAACTCGGCCCCGATGGCATCATCCAGTCGCCTCTGGCGGCTGGCGGTCGTCTTTTTGTCGTAACCGGCAGGGGCGGCGTCATCGCCTTCGATTAGGGCGGGACAGGGGAATTCAAACGTGCCGCTCACTGTCGCGATTGTCGGCCGGCCCAATGTCGGCAAATCGACGTTGTTCAACCGGCTGGTCGGGCGCAAGCTGGCGCTGGTCGATGACGCCCCGGGCGTCACTCGCGACCGGCGTGAGGGCAAAGGCAATATTGCCGATCTCGACTTCACGCTGATCGATACGGCCGGGATAGAGGACGCGCGTCCCGGTACCTTGCAGGCGCGCATGCGCGAGCAGAGCGAAAGCGCGCTTGCTGGCTGCGATGTGGCGCTTTTCATGATCGATGCACGCACCGGTATCATGGCTGATGATGAGCGTCTGGCGCGCAATCTCAGGCGCTTTGGCAAGCCCGTGATCGTCCTGGCGAACAAGGCGGAAACCAAGGCAGCCCAAGCAGCCCTTGACGAAGCCTATCGGCTGGGCTTCGGCGCGCCGATCCCCTTTTCAGCCAGCCATGGCGATGGCATTGACGGGCTTTACGAGGCTCTGTCGGCACTGCAATCGCAGATGACGCCTGAGCCGGCGGCGGAAGACGAGGACGACAAGCCGCTCAAGATTGCCATCGTCGGGCGACCGAACGCTGGCAAATCGACGCTGGTCAACGCGCTTGTCGGCAGTGAGCGCGTGCTCACCGGCCCGGAAGCCGGGATCACGCGTGACGCCATTTCGATCCCCTGGAAATGGCGCGGACGAGAATGCGAACTGTTTGACACTGCCGGCATCCGCAAGAAGGTGCGCAGCGGCGGCAAGATCGAGAAGCTGTCGGTCGCCGATGCCTTGCGGGCAATCGCCTTTGCTGATGTCGTCGTCCTGCTGCTCGATGCATCCTCGCCTTTCGACAAGCAGGATCTTCATCTGGCCGATCTGATCGTCAAGGAAGGCCGCGCCATCGTCATCGGCGTCAACAAATGGGATGTTGTCGAAAACCCCAATACGACGCGCCGCATGCTGGATGAGGAAGTCGAGCGCCTGCTGCCGCAGATGCGCGGCGTGCCGCTGGTGACGCTGTCGGGCGCGACAGGCTCGGGGATTGATCGGATGATGAAAGCGATCCTGCGCCAGTATGACTTGTGGACGACGCGCGTGTCGACCGGAAAGCTCAATCGCTGGTTTGAGGCAGCCTTGACCAATAATCCGCCGCCCGCCGTTTCGGGCCGGCGCATCAAACTGCGCTTCTTGACCCAGGCAACGGTCAAGCCGCCGACGTTTGTCACCTTCTGTTCGCGCCCCGAATTGGTGCCCGAAAGCTACCAGCGCTATCTCGTCAACGATCTGCGCCGTTCTTTTGCTCTGCCGGGAATTCCCATTCGCCTGTTGTTGCGGGCGAAAAGAAACCCGTTCGACAAGGACGATTAAGTCAGGCGCACAATGTCAGCAGGCGCTCCACCGCACTTTCGGGCAGTGGCAGGGTCTGCGCGTCCTCTCCCGGCATGGCACGCGCTCGCAGGGCGGTGCGCATGATCCCTGGATCAAACAGGCTGACGCTGACAGACGTTCCCGCGCATTCCGCCGCATAGGTGAGCGCCAGTGAGTCAAGCGCTGCCTTGGTCATCGCATAGCCACCCCAGAACGGGTCGTGGCGCTGCGCCTGATCGGTTGTGATGAATACCGCGCGACCGGCAGGCGCCGCCTTCAGCAGCGGATCGCAGGAACGGATGAGGCGCCAATTGGCGATGAGATTGATGCCGACCAGTTCGTCGACATCCTTCGGCGCCAGATGCCCGAGTGGCGACAGGGGCCCGAGCGTGCCGGCATTGCCAACGAGAATATCGAGCTTGCCCCAGCGCTCATGGATGGTGAGCCCGAGCCGGTCGATGGCCTCGCCATCGCGCACATCCATCGGCACCAGGGTCGCACCCGTCCCCGTCTCGCTGTGGATCATGTCATCCAGCTCTTCGAGGCCGCCGCTGGTGCGCGCCAGCGCAATGATATGAGCGCCCGCGCGGGCAAGCCCCAGTGCGGCCGCAAAGCCAAGCCCGCGTGACGCGCCTGTGACCAGCGCCAATCGTCCTTTGAGATCAGGCACGTCGCCGCTCTGCTGCACAAGAAAAGCCGGACATGATCAGCGCGATTCAGCGATAAGCGACAATTTGCGCGGTGAAATCTTGCCGCGTGCCGCCTCGACATCAGTAAGCGGCGTCGGGTAATCGCCGGTGAAGCAGTGATCGGCGAATTGCGGGTGAAGATCATCGCGCACCTCTTCGCCCATCGCCCGGTAGAGGCCGGTGATCGACAGAAAAGCGAGGCTGTCAGCGCCGATATAGCGGCACATGCCGTCAAGATCGTAATTGGCACCCAGCAGCTTCCCGCGATCCGGCGTGTCGATGCCGTAATAATCGGAATGGCGGATGGGCGGGCAGGCGAGGCGGAAATGCACCTCACGCGCGCCTGCATCGCGCATCATCTGCACGATCTTCACCGATGTCGTTCCGCGCACCAGTGAATCATCGATGAGAACGACGCGCTTTCCTGCCACTTGCGAGCGATTGGCCGAATGCTTGAGTTTCACGCCAAGCTGGCGGATCTGCTGCGTTGGCTCGATGAAGGTACGCCCGACATAATGATTGCGGATGATGCCAAGCTCGAAGGGGATGCCGCTCTGCTGCGAAAAGCCGATGGCTGCCGGCACGCCTGAATCAGGCACCGCCACGATCACATCGGCATCCGGCGTTGATTCAATCGCCAGTTCGCGGCCCATCGCCTTGCGCACATCGTAGACATATTTGCCGCCGACCATGGAATCAGGTCGCGCGAAATAAATGTATTCAAAGATGCAGGGGCGCAGCTTCTGCACCGGGAAGGGTTTGAGCGAAGAAATTCCCTCGCTTGAGAAGATGATGACCTCGCCGTTTTCGACATCGCGCACATAGCGCGCGCCGATGATATCAAGCGCGCAGGTTTCCGACGCAAGCACCGGCGATCCGTTGAGATCACCTAGAACAAGTGGGCGGATGCCGAGCGGATCACGGGCGCCGATCAGCATGTTTTCGGTCATGGCGACGAGGGCGTAGGCGCCTTCGATCTGCTTCAGCCCGTCGATGAAGCGATCAATGAACGTTGGTTTGAGCGAGCGCGCGACCAGGTGCAGGACAACTTCCGTGTCGGAGGTTGATTGCATGATGGCGCCGTCGCGGATGAGATCACGGCGCAGCTTCAACCCGTTGGTGAGGTTGCCATTGTGACAGACCGCCAGCCCGCCGGCCGCCAGTTCGGCAAAGAGTGGCTGAACATTGCGCAGGATGGTCTCGCCGGTTGTCGAATAGCGGCAATGACCGATGGCGGCTGAGCCGACAAGGCGGTTGATGACATCAGCTGTGGAGAAATTGTCGCCAACGAGGCCAAGCCGGCGCTCGGAGTGGAAGCGCTCGCCGTCGAAGGTGACGATACCGGCTGCCTCCTGGCCGCGATGCTGCAGCGCGTGCAGTCCAAGCGCGGTCAGAGCGGCGGCGTCGCGATGATCCCAGATGCCGAAGACGCCGCATTCCTCGCGCAGGCGGTCCGCGTTGAGATCGTCGCATTGCGTTTCCGGCGTGTAGACCACATCGTCTCTCATCGACACCCTCCTGGCAAACTCAACGGCGCGGCTGGCCTTGCGGTCCGGTAATCAATTGCTCAATGGTTCTTGCTGGCGTCGTGGTCGACTGCGAGCCAACTGGGGTTGGCAACGACGAGCGCTGCCCGGCGGGCGGCGTGGCCGGCCGAGTGGCCGGGTCCTGTTCGCTTGGCGCTGCTTCACCATCACCGCCATCCCGTTTTTTCTTCAACCGTTCAAGAAGTTTTTCCGGATCATCCGGCAATTGCCGCAACAGCAACTCGGAGGTGGTTGTCAGGATGTTCTTCGAGCGCGCTGTCTTGACCCAGACGGGCTGGCTGCCCTCGGGAACAAGCCAGGTAAAAAACAGATAGGCGATGACGACAATGATGAGGCCGCGCCCGACGCCGAAAACAAAACCGAGGGAACGGTCGATAGCGCCGATCTTGGAAT
Source organism: Raskinella chloraquaticus (SeqCode) (assembly GCF_021731865.1). Lineage (NCBI taxonomy): Bacteria > Pseudomonadati > Pseudomonadota > Alphaproteobacteria > Hyphomicrobiales > Phreatobacteraceae > Raskinella (SeqCode) > Raskinella chloraquaticus (SeqCode). The sequence continues at coordinate 32,203 of NZ_JAKFWN010000028.1, forward strand.
CAAGAATGGCATCCGACAGCCGCGCGGTGACGAATGACACGAGGATGAGGACGCCAAGAAATGTGCCACCGATCAGCACCGCATTTGCAAGATAGGCCGGCTGGATTTCGGCCTGCGCCCAGTCCTTGAATTTGGAATAGGCCAGAACCGAGGCGCCCGCCGCTGCTGCCCACGAGGCGATCGACAGGATCTCACGCGTGAAGCCGCGCATCATCGCCAGCAGCCCGGAAATAAGCGCTATGGCGATGAGCCCGATATCAAGAAAGGTCAGCATGTAGGTCTTCCTTCGCATCCCTCTGGCATCGAGGGAGGCCCTGTCCGGCCGTCAATGACGGCGGCTTATAACGCAATAGAGGCCTGGGACAAACCTGTTTTGCCACAAAAAATCATTCATCATGTCCGCCGCTGGCAATCCGTGCCACCAGATCGGTGAGATGGGTGAGGGCGCCGAGCTTCACTGTGCTTCCCTTATCGCCGCCGCTGTCGGCAGGGGCGACGGCCTCGGCAAAACCGAGCCGCTCGGCCTCTTTCAGCCGCGCCGCAGCCTGCGCGACCGGTCGCACCGCGCCCGAGAGGCCGATTTCGCCGAAATAGACCGCGCCCGTCGGCAACACCTGGCCGCTGAGCGCCGAAACCAGCGCTGCTGCAGCGGCAATATCGGCTGCCGGTTCCTGAATGCGCAGGCCGCCGGCAACGTTGAGATAGACGTCATGGCTTGACAGGCGCACGCCGCAGCGCGCTTCGAGAACCGCCAGCACCATCGACAGCCGCGCCTGATCCCAGCCGACGACGGCGCGCCGCGGCGTGCCGAGCGTCGAGGGGGCGACCAGAGCCTGGATTTCAACCAGAACCGGACGCGTGCCTTCCATGCCTGCAAAAACCGCCGTGCCCGGCGCGCTGCGATCGCGCTCGCCCAGAAAGAGTTCGGAGGGGTTCGGCACTTCGCGCAAGCCCGCTCCCGTCATCTCGTAGACGCCGATCTCGTCGGTGGCGCCGAAGCGGTTCTTGACCGCGCGCAGGATGCGGAAGCGGTGGCCGTTATCGCCTTCAAAATAGAGCACCGCATCGACCATGTGCTCGACCACCCGCGGCCCGGCGATCTGCCCGTCCTTGGTGACGTGACCAACGAGGATCATCGTCGTGCCCGTCGTCTTGGCATAACGGATGAGCGCTTGCGAAGAGGCGCGCACCTGGCCGACTGTTCCAGGTGCTGCTTCCATGGTTTGGGTCCACATGGTCTGGATCGAATCGATCACCGCCAATCGCGCCGGAGCCCCTTGTGATAATGTCGCCAGAATGTCCTCAATCGACGTCTCCGCTGCAAGTTCGACCGGTGCATCCGTCAGTCCGAGCCTTTGTGCCCGCAGCCTGATCTGAGCGACTGCTTCCTCGCCCGATACATAAACGACGCGATGCTCTTGCCGGGCAAGTGCCGCTGCCACCTGGATCAACAGTGTCGATTTGCCGATGCCCGGATCACCGCCGACCAGCAGGGCTGATCCGGGAACAAAGCCGCCGCCCGCAACCCTGTCGATTTCGCCAAGCCCCGAGGTCAGGCGCACGACATCGTCCGTCGGGCCGTCCAGGCGTTCAAGGGCAATCACGCGCCCGCTTTGCGGACCCTTGCGTGGTGCCACCAATCCGGGAGCAAGTGGCTTTTCCTCGACGATGGAATTCCACTCACCGCAGGACTCGCATTTACCCGACCATTTGGAAGCGGACGTCCCGCAGGCCTGACACACAAACGCAGTGCGCGACTTTGCCATCGTCCTAACTGCTCAGATAGACACGCTCATGGCGTCTTCCAAGGCTGGTCAATATTTCATAGCCGTTTGTTTCAAGGCGATGGGCGACATCATCGAGCGCCAGTCCCCCACCGACGAGAAGAGCCCAGTCTCCGCGCTGCACGCCTGGCGCATCTGTGACGTCGATGGTGATCAGATCCATGGAAATGCGTCCTGCCAGAGCACATTCTACACCATTGACAATGGCCTTGCCACCGACGTGTTGAGCAGTTGCCCCGCCGCTGCGCAGATAGCCATCCGCGTAACCAAGCGACACGGTCGCAATGAGGCTCGGGCGCGTCGTATGCCATTGCGCGTTATAGCCGACGCTGACGCCGCTTTCGACCTCGCGCAACTGGATGAGCCGCGCTTCGAGCTTCACCACCTCCCGCATCGGATTGGCCGCCCCTGGCGTTGGATTTCCGCCATAAAGCGCATAGCCGGGCCGTACCATGTCGAACGCGATATCTTTAAGCGCGGACAAAAACAAACCCGATGAATTACAGAGGCTTGCCGGCACGTCCGGTATCATTTCACGAACGGCACGGAAGGTCGCTATCTGGCGCAGCGTGATCGGATCGCCTGGTATTTCCGAGGAGACGAAATGGCTCATCACGAGAGCGGGCCGGAAGTTTTTCGGCAGCAATGCTATCTCCGGCGGCGACAGGCCGAGGCGGTTCAATCCGGTATCGACATGAAGGGCTGCAGGCGCATCTTCAGGCGAATGGGCGAGCCATTCGGCGACTTCGTCCAGCGAGCCCAGCACGGGGCGCAGGTCGAGCGTATGAAACGCGCTGCATCCATGTGGCGGCAGCCCGTTGAGCACATAGATCACAGCGTCAGGAGCAAGAGCTCTGACGCGCAGCGCTTCCGAAAAATGGGCGACAAAAAACGAGCGGCAGCCGGCATTGAGCAGCGCCGGCACCACCGCTTCAATGCCAAGTCCGTAAGCATCCGCCTTGACAGCCGCCGCTGTCTCGGCAGGACCGGCGCGTCGTGCCAATTGCCGCCAATTATCGGCAAGCGCCTTGAGATCAATGGTCAGTCGACCACCGTGCAGATCGGCAAAAACGGGGGAGTGACCTCTCACAAGACAAATCCCGTTGCGCTGGCGATCAGTGCCGCTCTGCCAGCCTGTCCTCGCGCGCCAGATTTCCAAAGCGCGTCACTTCCGCCTGGAAGTGCAGTTGTACCGTTCCTGTCGGTCCATGGCGCTGCTTGCCGATAATTACTTCGGCGCGGCCATGGACGTTGTTCATCTCGTCCTGCCATTTGAAATGCTCTTCCGTCCCCGGCTTCGGTTCTTTGTTTTTCAGATAATATTCCTCGCGAAAGACGAACATCACCACGTCCGCATCCTGTTCGATCGATCCTGATTCACGAAGATCGGACAGTTGCGGCCGTTTATCGTCGCGCGATTCGACCTGACGCGACAATTGCGAAAGCGCGACGATCGGCACACTCAGTTCCTTGGCGAGCGCCTTCAGGCCGGTGCTGATCTCGGTAATTTCCTGAACACGGTTCTCTGCCCCGCGCCGCGATGAACCGGTCAGAAGTTGAAGATAGTCGACGACCAGAAGGTCAAGCCCGCGCTGGCGCTTGAGCCGGCGGGCGCGGGCGGCGAGCTGCGCGATTGATAATCCACCGGTCTGGTCGATATAAAGCGGGATATTGTGCATTTCCTCGGCGGCGACTGAGATGCGCGCATATTCACCTTCATTGATGCGCCCACGCCGGATCATGTCGGAGGAAATGCCGGTCTGTTCGGAAATAATACGCGTGGCCAATTGTTCAGACGACATTTCAAGCGAGAAAAAGCCGACAACCCCGCCATTCACCGCCTTCATCGTGCCATCAGCCTGTATCTCGCCGCGATAGGCGCGCGCGATGTTGTAGGCGATATTGGTGGCGAGCGCCGTTTTGCCCATGCCGGGGCGGCCAGCCAGAATGACAAGATCGGAGGGTTGCAGCCCACCCATGCGCTCGTCGAGGTCGGTGAGGCCGGTTGCCAGCCCCGAGAGATGGCCATCACGCTGGAAAGCGTTGGCCGCCATCTCGATGGCGCGCGTCAACGGCTGGCCGAATTTCTGGAAGCCATTGTCGTAGCGCCCCGTTTCGGCGAGTTCGAAAAGCCCTTTTTCCGCCTGCTCGATCTGCAGACGCGGCGACAGATCGACCGGTGCATCATAGGCGGTATTGACGATGTCCTCGCCGATACCGATCAGCGAACGCCGCACCGCCAGATCGTAAATGGTGCGGGCGTAATCCTGTGCGTTGATGATGGTGGTTGCTTCCGCCGCGAGAAGTGCCAGATAGCGCGGGACATCGATATCCGCCACATCCTGCGGTGGAATAAAGGTCTTTACCGTTACCGGCGTGGCGCTTTTGCCATCGCGCCGCAGCTTGATGATGATGTCGTAGATGCGCTGATGCAGCCCGTCATGAAAATGGCGGGTGTCGAGAAAATCGGCAACCCGCTCCACCGCATCGTTATTGACAAGAAGCGCGCCAAGCAAAGCCTGCTCCGCCTCGATGTTGTGGGGAGAGGTGCGGTAATTCTTGTCCGGTCCACCCTGCAGGCGAACGATGTTGGTCTCGATCATGCGATCACCTTGAATGAGGTGCCCGGCCTAACACGCCATTGCACCCCACGGGGGCAATACTGACCGGATCGGCGCACAAGTCCCCGTCACTCACAGGCTGTGACGAATCAAGGGCTGCACTCACATTCTACGCTTGACTGCGGCAAAGCGGCGGCACATGGCCGCCGCCGGAGAGGAATATCACTCCTCGTCGCCGCCCCGATCATTGAACAGGGTGGCGGCTGCGGCGGCGATTTCCGCCTCGATGTCGGAGCGCTCAGCACGTTGGGTCAAATCCTCGCCACGCGCCTGGCGTTCTGCTTCTTCGGCACTGCGCGCCACGTTCATGTGAACCGTCACTTCGACTTCCGGATGCAGACGCACCATCACCGCATGCATGCCGATACTCTTGATCGGCTTGTCGAGCGGGATCTGGCTGCGCTCGACGCTGAAGCCGCCGGCGACCACTGCTTCCGTGATGTCGCGGGTCGACACCGAGCCGTAAAGCTGGCCGGTTTCGCCAGCCTGACGCACGACGACGAAGGATTTACCCTCGAGCTTCTCGGCAACCGTCGAGGCCTCTTTCTTCAGTTCGAGGTTGCGGGCTTCAAGCTGCGCCTTCTGGCTTTCAAACCGCTTGGTATTGTCGGCCGACGCGCGCAACGCCTTGCCGCGCGGCAGCAGGAAGTTGCGGGCATAGCCATCCTTGACGGTGACGACTTCGCCCATCTGGCCAAGGCGGGGAATGCGCTCGAGAAGAATAACGTCCATGGTGATATCCTCTATGGTTGGATTGCTGTTCAGGAAAGGGGTGAAGGGGAGGACGGAGCGCGGGTGAAGCGGCGCCGCAACTGGACGAACTGCTCGACGACGCCAAGCACCATCAGCGGCACGGCCGGCCAGCCGAAAATAATCAAAATGACATAGATGAAAATCAGCAGCGGGCGACGGAAGCTGCGCCCCCTCGTCACCACGTGCAGGACGCCAAGCCCGATCACGATCCACACCAGCGCCAGCGCGCTGGCGTAAAAGGCCGCGACATAGCCAAGCGCTCCGCCAGCCAAGGCTGCAAACGCGAAAATGGCAAAGAAGGCCGCCAGAAACAAGGGTGGTAATTCGATCGCCGCTAGATCCGGCCACGGCCTTGGCAGCTGCCCCGAGTACTGAGTGATGCGGGCGGCAAGCCACAGATTGACCAGCGTCGTTGTCGTCCACAACAGCGCGGCCGCAAGCGGCAGGGCATATGCCAGATTGTCGCTTAGCTCGAGGGCGTAGGAATATTGCTCGCCCTCGCTGGTCGTGCCTGCGCGCCCTTTGAGAAGCTCTTTGAGCACGGCTTGGATTGGCGCCGTGTAGGCTTCGAGATCGAAATGAGCGCGGGCGAATGTCAACGCAAGCGCAGTGCCGCCAAGAACGCCCGCCCAGATCAGGAGCCGCCCCAGCGGATACCATTCGATTGCGCTGTCACCGGTCGCGCCAGGGGTAACGGGGGCGGCGCGCCCGAGCACGGCCAGATGGCTCAACCACACCGCCGGCCCACCCACAGCGATAAGGTAAAACAAACTCGTCCCGAACCCGGAGATCAACAGGTTGATCAGGGTGGCAATCACAACCGCGCCGCTTGACGCGACCACACCCCAGCCGAGCCCGGCAATCAGAATGGTGAGCGGTGCGATATAGCCGAGCAGGAAGGCGGGCGGCGGCGCGAAGGCCACCGACACGTAACAGAGCGCCGAGGTCACCCCGGCGATCACGATGATGAAATACGGACCCAAATTCATGTCTCGCTGTCCCGCTGCGGTGAGCGGTTAGAGGCCGAAACGGCCCCAACCAGGGTCGTGAAGGCGCCTGCTTATTCGATGACGAAGGGCAGGAAGCCGATGAAACGGGCGCGCTTGATGGCCTGCGCCAGTTCGCGCTGCTTCTTGGCGCTCACCGCCGTGATGCGCGAGGGGACGATCTTGCCGCGCTCGGAAATATAGCGCTGCAGGAGCTTCACGTCCTTGTAGTCGATCTTCGGCGCGCCATTGCCGGTAAACGGGCAGGATTTGCGGCGACGGAAGAACGGACGACGTGCCTGTGCCTGTGCCATGTTCAGCCCTCCACCGGCGTTTCGCTTGCCACACCTTCATCGTCGCGCCGGCGCGGCGGGCGCCGCTCGCCGCGATCACCACCGCGAAAGTCACCGCGATCACCACCACGGAAATCGCCACGATCGCCACCCCGGAAATCGTCGCGCTCACCCCGGCGCTCATCGCGCTCGCGGCGCAGAAGCACCGCTGACGGGCCTTCCTCATGCTCTTCAACGCGTATGGTCAATGACCGCAGAACGTCCTCGTTGAGCTTGAGCTGGCGCTCCATTTCGGCGAGCGCCGCCCACGGGCCTTCGATATTCATGAAGGCGTAATGGGCCTTGCGGTTTTTCTTCATGCGGTAGGCGAGCGAGCGCAGGCCCCAGCTTTCAACCTTGTGGACCTTGCCACCGAGGCCTTCAAGAACGCCCTTCATCTGCTCGACTAGGGCATCGACCTGGGCGGGTGTCGCATCCTGGCGTACAAGAAACATATGCTCGTAAAGAGCCATGCTGAACCTCTCTTTTCAAACCATCCGGCGCGAAGCCCCCTCGAACCCGGAGCGGTTCGACGGTAATGCGAAGAGCGGAAGCGTGGACGACCGGGCTTTATGCCCTGCCTGCATGACACAGGCTCGCCCGCCAGCCCCCGGCCGGATCGGAGGCGGGTGGGTAGCAGAGGCAGGGGGGAATGGCAAGGGTGAGCTGAAGCGCTCGCGGGTTCAGGCCTGACCGCCGCGCGCCACCGGCGACGATCGATTGCCTGCGTTGCGCCGCTATTCTTCCCGAAACCATCACAAGACCAACGACATGCAGCGACTTTTCGCAGACCGTCTTCCCGCAGCTTCCACTCGTGTTAGGATTTAATTCCTTTATTGCTGATGAGTGGACCCGATGATGGAATTGCCGCCCTATCTGCGAACAACCCTCTTGCGCCAGCGCTGGCTGGCGGCAGCCGAGCGCTTCGAGCTGGCACTGGCCGCCCGCGAACCGGACTATCCGGCGCAGAAGAAGCAGGCGCTGGAATGGCGCCTTGCTGAGCGTGAGGCGGCACTGCACCACGCTTACGACGAACTGCACCAGCTCAATTTGCGCTTTGATCCCAGCCAGCCGCGCATTCCCGCCGGCGAGCCTGGCGCCGGACAGTGGACGAGCGGGGGTGGCGGGGGCGATCAAGAGCCAGGTTCCTCACTCTCTGATGATAGCGAATTTGGCGGCGACATGCCGCTCCCGGATTTCCGCGAGCGCCTATTTGACGCGCTGGGTCTGCCGCAGAATTCGGACAGCGCAACCGGAGATGATTTCCGCATCATTCCCGCCTCCGCTCCCAGCCGACCGGGAGATGACGGCCAGCCTCCCGGCACGCCGCCGCAAATCCCCGAGGAGCCACCACCCACCCGCAGAGGCATCACCAATGTCGCCAAATCATTAGCCCAATGGATGGCCAATACGGTCCGTGACCTCGGAGCTGAGGCAAGCTCGACGATCGGCATGCTCGAATTTACGGTTCGCACGACGGTTTGGCTCCGCTATGATCTTGAAAGCATCATCACCTATCAGGACCCGGCGAAATCACTGGGGGAACTCTACGAGGCGGTCGATCAGCCACGGGCTGGAACCGACATTCACCACATTATGGAGCAGGCGGCCTTACGCAAGCTCGATATTCCCGAGGACATGATCAATGGACCAGCCAATCTCGTCCGCATCCCGCGCTACAAGCATCACGAGATTACGGCCTGGTATGCGAGGAAAACCAAACAATTCGGCGGCCTTCCACCGCGTGAATACCTGGCGGACAAACCAATGAGCGAACATATGAGGGTGGGACTCGACGCATTGCGGCAATATGGAGTGCTGAAGCCATGAGAAAAAAAGAGAAAATCGAGAATTACACGTCCGCCGATTTGGTTAAATTATATGAGGAGAACGCTTTAAAAATGTATAACGCATTAAACGAATACGATGTAAAAAAATATAATAAATTGTATGATAAAAATTCATTGATAATAATTGAACTTAAGAAAAGGCCGGGAGATCATCGGCGTGATCTTTTGCCTTTGCTTGATCATACTAACATGGGTGTCCGGTTTCAAGCTGCAAATACGACTTTTGTATTTGCTCCCGATAAGGCTCGCACCGTGTTAGAAAATATTGCCTCGTCCCGTCGCTTTCCACTGGCAGGAGACGCCGGCATGATCCTTTCTGCCCTCGACGACGGAACCGGCAAGCTCGATTGAAGTCACATTTGCTCTTGGCAATATCCGGCGCCCGAATAGCCCGGCGCCGGACAGTGGACGAGCGGGGGTGGCGGGGGTGTCGCTGCCGATTCAGGCGATCCGCTCTTCGACGGTTCCGACACGCCTGAAGACGCAACCGACGCTCCTCCTTCCGATAGCCCGTCCGGCACCATCATCGGCTCCGCGCCCGACGGCACACCGATCGTGGCAGTCGCCGACAATTCGCCGTCCAACCGATATAATGTCGTGCTGGAGGAGGAGGAAAGAAATGGCGGCCATACCCTTCGCCGACATGTCGGTTTGAGCGATGAGGAATTGATTGATTACGTCAGGCAGCGGCGAATGCGACTTCTCGATCTCCCTGGCATCAGAATCGATAGCTATCTTGAGAGTCAGGGAAGTTTCACCGACATTCGGTCCGCAAATGACTATGTCAACCGCGTCCTCGAAACCAATAGTTATCGTCTCGACGCGGTGGCATCAGGTTTAACGTACAAAGATTCACTCGAAATGCGTTTTGGCAAACAAACGGGCCACGAATCATTCGCGACCGGGCGCGGCACCGAGATCATCATGCGTCCGACCTATAGTGTGAAGGTCATAATCGAATACGATCAAAATAGCACAAGAGGGTATCGGGTTCGCAGCGCCTATCCTTTCGACCTCAGGAAAAAAAACTGAAAGGCAAAAGCATAAAGAGACCGCCAGAATTCGACAGGGTGATCTCGCGATTTTTTCAATTGAGCGATATCGATTACCCTGACTTTTATGAATGGATTCAGGTTCTGGGGCGCGGGAACGACCACCAGGGCGAACGGGAAATTGTTCGAGCTTTTCTCGATGAAATTCTTAATGGAAATTATTCAGAAGAAGATCTGCAGAAAATATACCGCTCCGCCGGTCCTGAATATCAGATGACGCCAATCCGATACTTTCTGGAAAAATTGCGCGAGGCTCAAGACTAAGGCCGAGACGGACCGATTGCGCAAGGTAAACGCCAATCCAGCCGCGCATTCCCGCCGGCGTGCCCGGCGCCGGGCAGTGGACGGGTGGAGGGTGATGCGCGTGGGCAGCAGAGGCCGGGGCGAATGGCAAGGGCGGGGGAGTTATACCTGGATTGCCCTGCGAACATCCGTATGGATAAAGTCATCACCCTTGAACAAAAGCGGCTCATCCCGCTCTTTGGCGAGCGCATAGGCGAAAGCGTCGCCAAAATTGAGACCGGCGCGATGACGACCCTTGCCGTATTGGGCATAGGCACGACGCACGAACCGCATCTGGCCAAGGGAGACGGGTTCGATCGTGATGGCGCTCAATTCCATGAACGCTTCAAATGCCTGAACCGCCACGATGCTGTTCTGTCCATCAATACGGATGGCTGCTTCCAGATAATTGACCGCCGAAATGCGCGGAGCATCTGCCTGGGCCAGCGCTGTTACAAACTGGGCTGCTTCTGGTTCTTGAAACAGGATCGCAAGCAAGGCTGATGCGTCCACAATCATACGGGCAACCCGTCTTCGCCGTAGAGTTTGGCATGATCGGAGGAATGGCTATTAGGCTGCATCTGCTCTGCACATAACCGCGCGAGCGCCATGAGCCGTTCTGGGCTGCGTGCACCTTCCGGTGCCTGTTGGCGGCTGCGCACGGCGGTCAATCGTTCTGCAAGCGCCTGTCGCACCGCCGCAGTGATGCTCTCTCCCGTCAGTGCCGCAAGCTGCTTTGCCTGCTGGTGTACATAGTCATCCTTGATATTGAGCGGCATCACAATTCCTCCATGTCCTCCATAATAGGAAGAGAAAAGGCAAATATCCAGCAAATTGGAGGAAAGGAGGAGGTTGTTGGCTTCGCAGTTTCGCAATACGCGATGAATTGGGTCAAGTGTGAGAGGGTTATTACAACAGATAGCTTTAAGAAAGAAATGGATGTGATGCTAGCGTACAGCCGAGCCCATATTGCTTGTCAATGGTAAGACTTGGAGACAATTGAGAGCGGCATTTGCTGCATCATTGATGCTGCTGATGATGACGGGGCGGACTTCGCGTGCCTCGCCAATGGAAGGGGCAAAATCAACGCTCCCGCGCCATCACCGCACCCGCTCCCACACAGCGCGCGCCGGATAGCCATCCGCCGGCGTGATGCCTGCCTTCACCTGAAAGGCGTGGACGGCCTCACGCAGGATCGGGCCGATGCGCCCGTCAGCCTCGCCCTTGTAATGGCCAAGTGTTGCCAGCCTTTGCTGCAGGGCCTTGATCTCATCAGGCTTCAGCGGGTTCGGCTCGTCCGGCCAGCGCCCGACCACTCCGGGTCGTCCGGCGATCTTTTCAGCGAGCAATGACACCGACAGCGCATAGGCGTCCGAGAAATTATAGGCTTTCAGCACAAAGAAATTGGGCTGCAGCAGCAGGGCAGGGCCGATCGCGCCTACTGGGCGATAGAGCACCGCCTCGCCAATCCCCTTGAGGCTGCTGCCATCGGCCTGTGTGAGGCCAGCGCTGCGCCAGGCGGAAATGGGCTGGCGAAAGGCGCGGTGATCGAAGCCGGCAGGCAGTTTGACTTCGCTGCCCCATGGCTCGCCTGGCTTCCAGCCGGAATTTTTGAGGAAATTCGCAATCGATGTCAGGCTGTCGGGAACCGATCCCCAGATGTCGGGAGGCGTGCCCTTGCCGGCAAAACTCACCGCATGCGCCAGATAGGCGGAGGGCAGGAATTGCGGGTGCCCCATGGCGCCCGCCCATGAGCCGATGAGGCGCTCGCGCTTCACCAGTCCCCGCTCGATCATGAGGAGAGCCGCAACCACCTCATCGCCCCATCTGGGTTGATCGGGGGCAAGAAAGCCCTGGGTGAGAAGGGCGCGCAAAACCTCCTTGCTGCCAAAATCGCGACCAAAATCGGTTTCCATGCCCCAGATGGCGAGGATGATCTCGCGTGGCACGCGCAGCCGCTGCTCGATCACCGTAAGCTGCGGCCCGTACTGTTTGCCAAGAGCTATGCCCCGCGTTACCCGCGCCGGCGCCGCAGCGCTCGTCACATAAGCCTTGATGGGTTTCAGGAATTCGCTTTGCTGGCGCGGGCGGTTGCGCAAACTGGCGTCAGGCGTGATGGCGCGCAGCGTGCTGTCAAAAACGGCGGCCGACACGCCTTTTTGCAGAGCAAGCGGGCGCAGAGCGCCAACATAGCCAGCGAACCGATCAAGATCGCTTGCTGAAAACTCCTGCGCCCAGAGCGGTCCAAGCGGCAAAAGGCAGGTCACAACCAGCGCGGTGCCGGTTAAGCTGCGCCAGCGCCCCCTTGACAGAGGGGCGCTGCGGGGCTCATTGCCGCCGCTCCCTTTTGTCATTTTTGAGGTTCCCTTATGTCGCTTGCCTTCGTTTTTCCCGGCCAGGGCAGTCAGGCGGTTGGCATGGGCAAGGCGCTCGCTGAAGCGTTTCCTGCCGCGCGCGAGGTTTTTTCCGAAGTCGATGATGCGTTGAACCAGCATCTCTCCCGCCTCATGTTTGAAGGCCCGCTCGACGAGCTGACATTAACTGAAAACGCCCAGCCGGCCCTGATGGCTGCTTCATTGGCCGTCATGCGGGTCATCACCCGCGAGGTGCGTTTCGATGTAGCAGCTAAGGTGAGATTCGTCGCGGGTCATTCGCTGGGTGAATATTCAGCCCTTGCCGCTGTCGGCGCCTTCACTTTGGCCGATGCGGCGCGCCTGCTGAAGCTGCGCGGCAAGGCGATGCAGGCCGCGGTGCCGGTGGGGGTGGGCGCCATGGCGGCGCTTCTTGGTGTGGACCTTGCCGCAGCGCGCGCCATTGCCAGCGACGCAGCGCAAGGCGAGGTGTGTGATATCGCCAATGACAACGGCGCCGGCCAGGTGGTGGTCTCCGGCCACAAGGCGGCCGTCGAGCGTGCCATCGAGATTGCCAAGGAGCGCGGCGTCAAGCGCGCGATGGCTCTGCCCGTTTCGGCGCCTTTTCACTCGGCTCTCATGGCGCCTGCAGCGCAGGTGATGGCGGGCGCCTTGAAAACGGCGATCATCCACACCCCCGCCGTGCCGGTGGTTGCCAATGTCACCGCCGCGCCGGTGAACGGGCCGGACGACATCCGCGCCCGCCTCGTCGAGCAGGTGACGGCAACGGTGCGCTGGAGCGAAAGCGTGACGTTCATGGCGGGGACGGGCGGGGTGACGCGCTTTGCGGAACTTGGTGCCGGCAAGGTTTTGACCGGACTGGCCAAACGTCTGGCGCCGGATGCCGAGGCAACGGCCCTCGGCCTTCCGGCTGATATCGAGACTTTCATGAAAACTGTTTGAGAAGAGGTGCGTGATGTTCGATTTAACCGGCCGCAGAGCGCTGATCACCGGCGCCACCGGCGGCATCGGTGGCGCAATCGCCAAGGCCTTGCATACGCAGGGTGCCACCTGTCTGATTTCCGGCACCCGCCAGGAAAAGCTCGATGAACTCGCGAGCGCCCTTGGCGAGCGGGTTCATGTCGCCGCCTGCGATCTGGGCGATGGCGCGGCCGTTGACGCTCTGCCCGACAAGGCCGCTGAGCTCATGGGCGGACTTGACCTTGTTATCGCCAATGCCGGCATCACGCGTGACAACATCTTCATCCGTCTCAAGGATGAGGATTGGGAGACGGTGATGAACGTCAACCTGACGTCCTATTTCCGCCTGTCGCGCGCCGCCTCCCGCATCATGTTGCGCCAGCGCTTCGGGCGTATTGTCGCCATCACCTCGGTTGTTGGCGTCACCGGCAATCCCGGCCAGGGCAATTACTGCGCCTCGAAGGCCGGCATGATCGGCATGTCGAAAGCGCTTGCCTATGAGGTGGCAAGCCGCAACATCACCGTGAACTGCGTGGCGCCCGGCTTCATCGAGACGGCGATGACGGGAGCGCTGAACGACAAGCAGAAGGAAGCCATCCTCGGCCGTGTGCCAGCGCGCCGACTGGGTTCGGTTGACGAGATCGCGGCAGCTGTCGTCTATCTCTGTTCGAACGAGGCGGCTTACGTCACCGGCAGCGTCCTCCACGTCAATGGCGGTATGGCGATGGTGTAAGGCTGGAGCGATTGGCACATGCCGGCGCTGGCAATGCGAAAGCGAGTATGTTAACGACCCGCTGCCTTGCTCTGGCCTGCGGTTGACAGAGCCGGGGTTGTGGAGGGATCAACGAGAAAACGGCAATCACTGTTTGCCGTTGGGATCATGGACATTTTGTCTCGTCAGGCTACAGTCGTCACGGCTGGATCAGGTAAGGGAAACGGTGCTCTTGCGTGATTGATGAGATTGGGATTTATCGCCGTAGGGCCGATCGGGCCGTGTAGGGAAACGAACATGAGCGATGTTGCAGAGCGCGTGAAGAAGATCGTTATAGAACACCTCGGAGTTGAGACCGACAAGGTGGTGGAAAGCGCCAGCTTCATTGACGATCTGGGCGCAGACAGCCTTGATACGGTCGAGCTGGTCATGGCCTTCGAGGAAGAATTCGGCGTTGAAATCCCCGATGATGCCGCCGAGACCATCCAGACGGTCGGCGATGCCGTGAAATTCCTGCAATCGAAGACCGCCTGATCCGTTTCGCGGGCCAGGTGATCAACACAGGTCAGGCAAGCACAAGATCGGCGGGAATATCGCGATGCGGCGAGTAGTCGTCACCGGTATTGGCATGGTCACGCCGCTGGGATGTGGCGTGGAGACGACCTGGCGGAATGTGCTGGCGGGCAAGTCCGGCGCCTCTCAGGTCACGAAATTCGACACCAGCGATCTGGCCTGCAAGATCGCCTGCACGCTCCCGCTGGGGGCGGCGAGCGACGGCGCGTATAATCCCGAAGAATGGATGGATCACAAGGAATTGCGCCGCGTTGACGATTTCATCGTCTACGCGATGTGCGCCGCCAGGCAGGCGATAGAGGATTCAGGCTGGCGCCCGACCGCCTATGAAGACCAGATCACCACGGGCGTGCTCATCGGCTCCGGTATCGGCGGTATCGAAGGCATTGGGGACGCGTCCATCCTGCTGCGTGATCGTGGTCCGCGGCGTATTTCACCTTTCTTCATACCCGGACGCCTGATCAATCTTGCAGGCGGCTACATATCGATAGAATTCGGCCTCAAGGGCCCCAATCATGCCGTTGTGACGGCCTGTTCGACAGGCTCTCACGCCATTGGCGATGCCGCCCGTATGGTGGCGCTGGGTGATGCCGACGTTATGGTCGCCGGCGGAACCGAAAGCCCGGTCTCGCGTATCTCGCTTGCCGGTTTTGCGGCCTGCCGCGCTTTGTCCACAGGCTTTAACGATACGCCACAGAAGGCATCCCGTCCTTATGATCGCGACCGTGACGGCTTTGTCATGGGTGAGGGTGCCGGTGTGGTGGTTCTTGAAGATATCGACCACGCGAAAGCCCGAGGCGCCAGGATTTATGCCGAAATCGTTGGTTATGGCATGTCTGGCGATGCCTACCATATCACCGCGCCGACCGAGGACGGAGATGGCGCCTATCGCTGCATGCGCGCGGCTCTGAAGCGGGCTGGTATCGATGCGTCTTCGATCGATTACATCAATGCGCATGGCACGTCGACGCCGCTTGGCGATGAAATCGAGTTGAGGGCGGTTGAACGCCTGGTTGGCAATGCAGCCGCGACGATAGCGATGTCGTCTACCAAATCGGCAACGGGGCATCTGCTGGGGGCAGCCGGTGCTATCGAGGCAATTTTCTCCATTCTGGCTATTCGCGATCAGATCGTTCCGCCAACGATCAATCTCGATAATCCATCAATTGCGACACCGCTGGACCTTGTTCCCCACCAGGCGAAGTCCAAAAAAATTGATTACGCTTTGTCGAATTCCTTTGGATTCGGCGGCACCAATGCCTCACTCGTTTTTCGTCGTGCCGACGCCTGAGCGCCGCCATAATTTCGCGAAACGTGCTGTTTAGGAAGGGCCATGGGCTGCAAGCATTCTCGCGACGAGCCGTTGCGATCTGATGCGTTCTCAATATCTCAACTGATAATCGTCATCTTTCCACGAATGTGCTGACGGCATTGACGTGATGATCCAGGGCAAGGCTGATGGAATTGACTGAAAAACCCGCGCCCACTGACGCGCCGCAATCAGCACCTGCCGGGGAGACGGAGGCTGCCTCTGCTCTCGCGCCGAAACCGCGCAAGGCGCCGCTTCTGCGCCAAGCGAAATCGTCTGAGAACGATAAAAAGAAGAAAAAGCGCAAGGGCGGTTCGTCGAGCCGGGAATTCGTTGTTTTTTTCGATGGTCTGTTATCGTTTCTGATGATTGTGGCGCTCGCTGCCGGATCGGCGGGCGCCTATTTCAACAACATCTATCTCGCCTCCGGCCGCTCCGGCGAAGATCAGACCGTCATTGTTCCCAACCGTGCCGGTGCCACCGACATTGCTGAAATTCTCAAGCAGCGAAACCTCATTGAAGACACGCTGATCTTTCGCATCGGTGCCTATATTGGCCGCGCCAATGGCGAGCTGAAGGCTGGCGAATACCTCATCCCCAAGGGATCATCGACGCGCGACATCATCGACATTCTGCGCTCGGGCCAGAGCATCCAATACGGGGTGACGATCCCTGAGGGGCTGACCAGTTTGCAGATCGTGCAGCGGCTGCGTGGCGTTGACGTTCTCAGCGGCGACATTCGCCAGATCCCGGCTGAAGGATCGCTGTTACCCGACACCTATCGCGTCACACGCGGTACAAGTCGCGAGAGCATGTTGCAGATCATGCAGCGGGCCCAGCGTCGTGTCGTTGACGACGTCTGGAAGCGCCGCGCTGCCGGTTTGCCGTTGAAATCGCCGGATGAGCTGGTGGTGCTCGCATCCATCGTGGAAAAGGAAACAGGAAAATCCGCAGAGCGCGCCCGCGTCGCCGCCGTGTTTGTCAATCGTCTCAACAAGCGCATCCGCCTGCAGTCCGATCCGACGATCATCTACGGGCTGGTCGGCGGCCAGGGCCCGCTCGGGCGTGGGCTGACGCGCACGGAAATTGATCGCGCCACACCCTACAACACCTACGTCATCCTGGGTCTGCCGCCGACACCTATCGCCAATCCGGGCCGCGAGGCAATTGAAGCAGTGGCTAATCCACGCGTGAGCAACGAACTCTACTTTGTTGCTGATGGCACGGGCGGGCACGCTTTCTCGGAGACGCTCGATCAACATCAAAAGGCGGTTGCGCGCTGGCGCAATGTCGAAAAGACGCGCAGCGATGCAAGTGACGACGACAGCGCCGAGGCAAAGCCGCAGACGCCCGTCCAGCCCTCGCTCTCGGTGCGTCAGGCACCGCGCCGCCCAGCCGCTCCTGCGGTGCAGCCGCAGGGCGCGACCATCCGTTAAGCCATCGATCGGGCAGCACATAACATCCGCTGAACTTGTGAGCCTGCGCCATGCCGGTTAAGTTGTGATCGATAGTCGAGGCGACGAATCGCGCATGTTGGGAGATGGCCGTGCCGATTGCGAGCATGACGGGGTTTGCGCGCGTATCAGGAAATTTTCGCGATGTGTCGTGGGCGTGGGAACTGAAAAGCGTCAACGGACGAGGCCTGGATATGCGGCTGCGCGTCGCCCCCGGGCTCGACGGCGTAGAAATCACTGTTCGCGAAATCCTCCAGCGCCACGTCCAGCGCGGTACCATACAAGCAAACCTTGCCATTGACCGCCCGCCGCGCCCGGCGGAAATTCGCATCAATCATGATATTCTGTCTGCCCTCGTGAAGGCGGCCGGGGCCGTGCACGATGAAGCGGGAAGCAGGATTGCGCCCGCCAGTGTCGATGGGCTGCTGGCGGTGCGCGGGGTGGTTGAGATTATCGAGCGCCCCGATGATGATGAAGCAAGAGCCGGACTGACGGCTGCCGTCATTGACGGGTTTTCAGCAGCAGTCGGGGCGCTGGTCGAGGCGCGCAGTGTCGAGGGCCGTAACGTTGCGGAAATCCTGTCGCAGCAGATCGCCAGCATCGAAAAACGTGTGGGTGAGGCGGAAGTCATCGTTGCTGGACTGCCGCAAGAGCTGAAGGCGCGCATTAGCGACCAGGTGCAGGCTTTGCTGTCAGGCTCATCAGCATTTGATCCCGAGCGGCTGCATCAGGAAGCGATCCTCTTGGCGACGCGCGCTGATGTGCGTGAGGAGCTTGATCGTTTGCAGGCCCATATCGACCACGCCCGAAAGCTGGTCGCCGATGGTGGCGCGATTGGTCGCAAACTGGATTTTCTGGCGCAGGAATTCAACCGCGAGGCCAACACGCTGTGCTCCAAATCGAGCAACAAGCAATTGACGCAGATCGGATTGTCGCTGAAGACGGTCATCGATCAGATGCGTGAACAGGTACAGAATATCGAATGACGATACTAACGAGCGCAGGGCCTGGCATTACGCGACGCGGCTTGATGTTGATCGTCTCATCGCCATCCGGTGCCGGCAAGACGACGCTGACCCGCTCGATGCTGCAGGATGATCCCAATCTGACAATGTCAGTGTCGGTCACGACACGCGCGCGGCGCAGCAACGAAGTGGATGGCATCCACTATCATTTCATGACCCGTCCGCGATTTGATGCCATGGCCGCTGCCGGTGATCTTCTGGAATGCGCTGACGTTCACGGCAATGGTTATGGCACCCCGCGCGAGCCGGTGGAGGCTGCCCTGCAGGCTGGTCGCGATGTCCTCTTTGACATCGACTGGCAGGGAACCTCCCAGCTGTACGAGCGCATGGCTGCCGATATTGTCAGCGTCTTTATCCTGCCGCCCTCGATAGTCGAATTGCGGGCGCGACTTGAGCGCCGCGCCGAGGACGCGCCCGAGGTGATCGCCAAGCGCTTGACGAACGCCAAGCGGGAGATGGCGGAATGGCGGCGTTATGACTATGTGATCGTCAACAAGGACCTTGACGCGAGCCATGCGGCGCTGCGTTCAATCCTTGCGGCGTCGCGCTTAAACCGGCATCGTCAAATCGATTTAGATCAATTTGTTGAAGGGCTTCGCTCCAGTCTTTGAATCTGAATCAAAACATGAAGTGTGACCGCGACGGAAGTTTATTGCCGATGATGACAGCGCCCCTGACGTTGGTTAAACCGTTGCCACACACAAGTGGGAAGTGGTGATGACCAGAGACGAGGTGCTTGCGGAATTCAGGGCAGCCGGCGCGCTGCTTGAAGGCCATTTTATCCTGTCCTCTGGCCGCCGCTCATCCGTCTTCTTGCAAAAGATGTTCGTGTTCATGGACCCGCAGCGGACGGAAAGATTATGCAGGGCGCTGGCAGCCCTGGTGCGGGAGCGCTTCGGTGCCGTCGATTATGTCGTGTCGCCGGCGGTTGGCGGCATCGTGCCGGGGTATGAAACGGCGCGTCATCTTGGTGCCAAGGCGATCTTTGTCGAGCGCGAGGAGGGTGAATTCCGCCTGCGCCGTGGCTTTGCCATTCCCGAGGGAGCAAGAGTGATCGTGGTCGAGGATATCGTCACGACCGGCCTGTCGACGCGCGAATGTCTGGCGGCGATCAAGGACAGTCCCGGCACCATTCTCGGCGCCGCCGTTCTCGTCGACCGCTCCGACGGCAAAGCCGATGTCGGCGTGCCATTGCTGACGCTGTGCCGGTATCATGTGCCCGATTACGACCCCGCCGATCTCCCGCCCGACCTCGCTCGCCTGCCGGCCATCAAGCCTGGCAGCCGCACGATGCAGAAATGATATGGCAATGACCCGCTCACGCGTTCGTCTCGGTGTGAATATCGATCATGTCGCAACTGTGCGAAATGCGCGCGGCGGTGCCCATCCTGATCCGCTGCGCGCCGCCCTGCTGGCGGTTGAGGCGGGCGCCGATGGCATCACCGCGCATCTGCGCGAGGATCGTCGCCATATCCGCGACAGCGATATGGACGGGTTGAAAAACCAGCTCAAAGTGCCGCTCAATTTTGAGATGGCCGCGACTGATGAGATGATGACGATCGCCCTGCGCGTGAAGCCGCATGCCTGCTGTCTGGTCCCCGAAAAGCGTGCCGAGCGCACCACCGAGGGCGGCCTCGATGTGATCGTCGGGCAGCATCATCTGCAGCCTTATATCGCCCGCCTCAACGCCGCCGGCATCCGGGTGTCGCTGTTTATCGCGCCTGATGCGGAGCAAATCCGTATGGCCCGCACGCTCAGCGCGCCGGTGATCGAACTCCATACGGGTACCTATTGTCACGCCTTTGATGATGGCCGGACGGACGAGGTCAGGCAGGAACTCGCGCGTTTGCAGCAGGGAGCAGAACTGGCGGCTTCGCTGGGGCTTGAGGTGCATGCCGGTCACGGGCTCAATTTTGGCTCTGTCGGCCCCATCGCCGCTTTCCCGGAAATTGCCGAGCTGAATATCGGACATTTTCTGGTTGGCGAGGCGATCTTCAGCGGGTTGCCTGCAGCGATTGGCTCCATGCGCACGGCTATTGATGCTGCCCGCCCATGATTCTCGGCATCGGAACCGATCTTGTCGATATCCGGCGCATTGCCAAAACACTGGAGCGTCATGGTGAGCGCTTCATGCAGCGCGTTTTTACCCCTGTGGAGATTGCTCGCTGCGAACGCCGTCCGCTGCTGCGGGTGGCAAGCTACGCCAAGCGCTTTGCCGCAAAGGAGGCCTGCTCTAAGGCGCTCGGCACGGGACTTCGCGGCGGCGTTCACTGGCGCGCCATGGGCGTGATCAATCTGCCGAGCGGCAAACCGACGCTGGCGCTGACCGATGGCGCTGCAGAACGGCTCACCCGGCTGACGCCCGCAGGCCACGTCGCCGCCATCGATCTGGCGCTCACCGACGACTTTCCGTGGGCACAGGCGTTTGTCGTCATATCGCTCGTGCCGATTGCAAAGGACATTGTCCTGCCGCAGAGCTAGGGCTATACCGCCCCCTCAATGGGAAAACATCATGACAGTTGAATCCAAGGCTGATGACAAGAGAGGCGGTATTATTGATACCGTTATCGTCGTTCTGGAGGCGCTGGTCATCGCGCTGGTCATCCGGAGCCTGCTGTTTCAGCCTTTCAACATTCCGTCGGGGTCGATGAAAGCAACGCTGCTGGTCGGCGACTACCTGTTCGTTTCGAAATTCGCGTATGGTTATTCGCGACACTCCTTTCCCTTTTCCATCGTGCCCATTCCCGGCCGCATCTGGTCAGCGCCTCCTGAACGCGGCGATGTCGTCGTCTTCAAATTGCCGTCCGACGTCGAGATCGACTACATCAAGCGGGTGATCGGCCTGCCCGGTGACCGCATCCAGATGATCGGCGGCCTGCTGCATATCAATGGCAAGCCGGTCAAACGCGAGAGGGCGGAAGATTATGTGATGCCGGACGCTTTCGGTCGTCTGGTGTCGGTGCGCCAATATCGTGAAACCCTGCCAGAGGGGCGCACTTTCTACTCGCTTAAGCTCAGCGAAAACGGCTATCTCGACAATACGGAAGTCTTTCAGGTGCCGCCCGGCCATTATTTCATGATGGGCGATAATCGCGATAATTCGCAGGATAGCCGCGTCCTCAACGCGGTGGGCTATGTGCCGTTTGAAAATCTTGTCGGGCGCGCCTCGTTCATCTTTTTCTCGCTCGAGGAAGGTGAAGCCGCCTGGCAGCTCTGGCGCTGGCCGTGGATCGTTCGCTGGGATCGTATCGGCAAGGCGATCTGGTGAAATTGACGAAACGGGCAAGCCTGGCTGAACTGAGCGCGCGTCTTGGCTATCATTTTGCTGATGGGGATCTGCTCGTCGAGGCCTTGACACATCCAAGCGCGATCATGCGACCTGGCGATGCGTCCTATCAGCGGCTCGAATTTCTCGGCGATCGGGTTCTGGCGCTGGTCGTCTCGCAGATGCTGTTTGAGCGCTTTCCCGCCGAAAGCGAGGGCCATCTCGCCCGTCGCCTTAACGAGCTGGTGCGCTATGAAACCTGCGCTGAGGTGGCGCGCGAATTGGGGCTAGGCGCCCATCTGGTACTGGGTGCAGGCGAGCAGCGGGCCGGCGGCAGTGACAAGCTGGCAATCCTTGGTGATGCCTGCGAGGCGGTCATCGGCGCCATTTTCCGCGATGGTGGTTTCGCGGCGGCAAGAGACGTCGTCATCAGCTGCTGGTCGCAACGTGTCGATAACGCAATCGCAGCTCCGCGCGACGCCAAGACCGCTTTGCAGGAATGGGCGCAGGGGCGCGGCCTGCCGCCGCCGACCTATCAGCTGATCGAGCGTAGCGGCGCTGATCACGCGCCGGAATTCGCTATCAGCGTGCTTATCGCCGGCCATGGCGAGGCCGATGCCCGCGGTGGCTCGAAGCGTGCCGCCGAACAGCAGGCGGCCCAGCTATTGCTCACCCGCCTTGAAGGTGGAGAAAGGCCGATCAATGACTGATCAACTGGTTAGTGGTCCGCCGCGCCGCTGCGGCTATGTGGCGATGATCGGCGCCCCCAATGCCGGCAAGTCGACCTTGGTCAACGCCCTTGTCGGCGCCAAGGTGTCGATTGTGAGCCACAAGGTGCAGACGACGCGCGCCATCATGCGCGGCATCGTCATGGACGGCGCGGCGCAGATCATCCTGGTGGATACGCCTGGCATTTTCGCCCCCAAGCGCCGTCTTGATCAGGCCATGGTGCGTACCGCCTGGAACGGTGCCCGCGAGGCTGAAATCATCGCCCTCCTGATCGATGCGGAGCGCGGAATCGACGATGCCAATGCTGATCTTCTGGACAGGCTGTCGAAATTGCCGGGCGACAAGATCCTCGTTTTGAACAAGATCGACCGCGTGGCGCACGAAAAACTGCTGGGCTTGGCGTCCGATGCCAATAACAAGCTGGCTTTTGCCGCCACCTTCATGGTCTCGGCCCTGAAGAATAAAGGTCTGGGTGTTCTGACCTATTATCTCGCCACCCATATGCCTGAGGGACCCTGGCTCTTCCCTGAAGACCAGATATCCGATCTGCCGATGCGCATGCTGGCCGCCGAAATCACCCGCGAGAAGCTCTTTGAGAGGCTCCACGAGGAATTGCCTTACGCATCGACCGTGGAGACGGATTCCTGGGTGGCTCGGAAAGACGGTTCGGTGCGCATCGAGCAGAGCATTTTCGTCGAGCGCGAAAGCCAGCGCAAGATCGTGCTGGGCAAGGGCGGATCAACCGTCAAGGCGATTTCCATGTCATCGCGCCAGGAATTGATGGGCATCCTCGACCAGACGGTCCACCTCTTTGTCCACGTCAAGGTGCGTGAAGGATGGGCGGACGATCCCGAGCGCTACCGCGAGATGGGCCTCGAATTTCCCCGCTCGTAAGGCGGGCGCCCTTGGAGAATCCTCTCTCTCTTGCCATGGTGAACCATGGAATGGAGCGATGAAGCGATTGTTCTGGGCGCGCGCCGCCATGGCGAGAGTGGTCTCATTCTTGAAACCATGACGCGTGGCCACGGGCGCCATCTGGGCCTCGTGCGGGGAGGTGCCGGGCCACGTCTGCGCCCGACGCTTCAGCCCGGCAACACGCTTCAGGTCGGCTGGCGGGCGCGCCTTGAAGACCATCTCGGCACGTTCACCGTCGAGACGCAGGTGTCGCGCGCGGCCACTGTGATTGAAAGCGCGCTCGGGCTTCATTGCGTCTCGTTGCTGGCCTGCCATCTGCGGCTTCTGGCTGAGCGCGAAGCTCATGAATCGCTTTATCACGCCTGCGCTATCATTCTGGACGGATTCGATAATCCACTCGCCTCTGCCATGCAGATGGTGCGCTTCGAGATGGCGCTTCTGGAAGAGCTGGGCTTTGGCATGGACCTCAGCCAGTGCGCGTCAACCGGCAGCACGCTGAACCTCACCCATGTCTCGCCCAAATCCGCCCGTGCGGTTTCAGGCGAGGCGGCGCTGCCTTATCTCGACAGATTGCTGCCGCTGCCGGGTTTTCTGCGCAAGGATCGTCCTGATCGTGCGATCGACGAGCACGATATCACCGCGGGCTTTCGCCTCACCGGCTATTTTCTCACCCGCCATGTCTATGAGGTGCGGGCGATCCCTGAGCCTGATTGCCGCCGGGCCTTCTTCCACACTGCCATGCGCCGGGTAGCGATGCCCGCCCTTGCCGCTGACGTCTTGCAGGGCTAGGCACCCTGCATGGGCAAAAATCCGGATATCCCCGATTCGCCAGGAGGCATCGAGCAGGTCGATCTCAAATCGGCGCTCGAAGAGCGCTACCTCGCCTACGCGCTCTCAACGATCATGCATCGTGCGCTGCCCGATGTCCGCGACGGGCTGAAACCGGTTCACCGTCGGCTTCTTTATGCCATGCGGTTGCTGAAGCTTGATCCCGGACAGGGCTTCAAGAAATGTGCCCGCGTGGTGGGCGACGTCATCGGTAAATACCATCCCCATGGCGACCAGTCCGTCTATGACGCGCTGGTGCGCCTTGCCCAGGATTTCGCCCAGCGCTACACGCTGGTCGACGGTCAGGGCAATTTTGGCAATGTCGATGGCGATAACCCGGCCGCCATGCGCTATACCGAGGCCCGCCTCACCGCCACCGCCGCCCTGCTGCTTGAGGGCATCGACGAGAACGCGGTCGATTTCCGCGACACCTATGACGGCTCGGAAGAAGAGCCGGTGGTACTGCCGGCAGCCTTTCCCAATCTGCTGGCCAATGGCGCTTCCGGCATCGCCGTTGGCATGGCAACCTCGATCCCGCCGCATAATGCGGCCGAACTGATCGCCGCCGCCCGCCATCTGATCGACCATCGCCAGGCAAGTTCGGGCGATCTGATGGCCTTCGTGCCGGGACCCGATTTCCCGACCGGCGGTATTATTGTCGATGAACCAGCGCAGATTGCGGAAGCCTATCGCACCGGGCGCGGCGGCTTTCGCGTGCGCGCCCGCTGGCACAAGGAAGATACGGGGCGCGGCGGCTACCGCATCATCATCACCGAAATTCCCTATTCTGTGCCGAAAGCCCGCCTGATCGAGAAGCTGGCCGAGCTCATCAACGACAAGAAGGTGCCGCTGCTGGAAGACGTGCGTGATGAATCGGCTGAAGATATCCGCATCGTTCTGGAGCCGAAGAGCCGCAATGTCGATGACACCCTGCTCATGGAGACGCTCTTTCGTCTGACCGAGCTTGAAAGCCGTTTTTCGCTCAACATGAATGTGCTGGCGCGTGGTCAGGTGCCCATGGTGCTGGGCCTGCGCGATGTGTTGCAACATTGGCTCGACCATCGCCGCGACGTGTTGCTGCGCCGCTCACGTCACCGGCTGGAGGCGATCGACAAGCGCCTCGAGATTCTGGGCGGCTACATCATCGCCTTCCTCAACCTTGATGAGGTGATCCGCATCATCCGCGAGGAGGATGAACCCAAGCTCGAGCTGATGAAGACGTTTTCGCTCACCGATAATCAGGCGGAAGCCATCCTCAACATGCGTCTGCGCTGGCTGCGCAAGCTGGAGGAAATGGAACTGCGCCGCGAACGCGACGAGCTGAGCACCGAGCGTGACACGATCGCCGCTCTTCTTGAAAGCGAGAAGAAGCAATGGAAGACGATCGGCTGGCAGCTCTCTGAACTTGCCAAGACCTATCATGTGAAGAATCCCCAATGCGCGCGGCGCACGACCTTTGCCGCCGCCCCGGCGGCACCCGCCATCGACCTGCGCGATGCCATGGTGGAGCGCGAGCCGGTTACCATCGTTCTGTCCGAAAAGGGCTGGATCAGGGCCATGAAGGGCCATGGCAATGATCTCTCCACCCTCACGTTCAAGACTGATGACACGCTGAAGCAGGCACTCACCGCCCAGACGACCGATCAGATCCTGCTCTTTGCCAGCAATGGCCGCTTCTTCACCCTTGATGCGTCAAAGCTGCCGGGAGGACGTGGCCATGGTGAGCCGGTGCGCCTCATGATCGATATCGATCAGGGGGCGGATATCGTCATCATGAAAACCTATGAGCCGGCCGGCAAATTACTGGTGGCAAGTGCCGAGGGGAGGGGGTTTGTCGTCTCGGAAGCCGATGTTCTGGGCAATACCCGCAAAGGCAAGCAGGTGCTCAATGTCGACAGCCCCGCCGATGCGCGCTTCGCGGTGCCGGTATCTGGAGATTCTGTCGCCTGCGTCGGCGACAACCGCAAGCTGCTGTTGTTTGCTCTTGACGAAATCCCGGAAATGCCGCGCGGCAAGGGCGTACGCCTGCAATTGCTGAAAGAGGGCACCCTTGCCGACATCAAGACGTTCAAAAGAGCAGATGGCCTCACCTGGCTCGACAGTGCCGGACGGACTTATACGCTTGAGAATATAAACGAATTCTACGGCAAGCGCGCCCAGGCGGGCCGCCTCGTGCCGAAGGGCTTCTCGCGCAGCGGGAATTTCAACGGGAAATAGGGAAGGCGTGCCGGCATGCTTCTGCGCTCATGGATGGCAACCTTCGTTGCTGTAACGCTGTGGATCAACCTGTCCGAGATTTTCCGCTATTTCGTCTTTGTCATGCCCATGACGCGGGCGACACTATTCATGGTGCCGGACGTTGCGCCGATGAACCTCCCCGTATTCCTGGTCTGGGGTGTCTGGGATACGATTCTGACCGTGATAGCGATATGGATCTACCGCCTGCACGAAGGGCGCTTTGGGGCGACCCGCCGGGCGGTGGTGCTGTCCGGCACCACGTGCTGGGCGTTGTTGTTTCTTCTTTTCTGGATCGCCATGCTCAACATGAACCTGGCACGCCTCGAAACGGCGCTGATCGCCCTGCCGCTTGCCTGGGTTGAAATGATCGTCGCCGCGCTTATTGCGCAATGGAGCGCGCGTCGATCAGCGTGACGTCGACTGCGTAGAGCATTTTCCGATCAAGTGGATGCCAGTTGATCGAAGAAAATGCGATTAAAACAAGAGGATAGAGCGGTCAACCTGATTCAGTCAGGTGGGACGCCGCTCTAAAACGCAATCTTCAGCTTCGCGGTGCCCGACGAGCGGGCGGTGCGGTTGCCATATTCGCCGTCGAAACGCCCGCCAAGCGTCACGCTGGGGGTGAGTTTCACGTCAAGCCCTGCGGCGACGAGAGCGGTCGAGGTGTCGTTCTGCGCTCCTGTAATGGTAAAGGTCGAGCCTGGCAGGCCGATGAAGGCAGCGGTTGCGCTGGCATCCCTGGCGCCGTAGATACCCTAGGCGCTGCGGGCGAAAGCCAAAACCTGGACGCCGTTGATAACGCCCTGCTGCTCGAGCCTGAGGCCAAGTTCGCCACGCACCGTGCCGGGCGAACTGGAGGCAACACGCAGCGCCGCTGCATTATTCTGTCCGGCACCCACTGTCTCCGTGTAGCCACCAATGCTGAAGATTGACCCCTGCACGGCCGCAAAGGGCGAAATACCAAGACCGGAGAGGTTGAAGGCTTCATAGGCGCCTTCAAAGCGACCCGAGAAGCCATGCGCGTCAGTTTTGCCATTGATGCCTAAAAGGCCAATGACGGCAGCGTTACGCGTCGAGCTAATGTCGAAATAGGTATAGGCAAGCGCTGCGCCAAACGACAGGGCACCGAAGCGGGCGCGGCCATAAAGCCCGGCCTGGAAGACGTCGGCGCTGTTCGAGCCAAGATTATTGGCGGTCGTGCCTTCAAAGCGCCCGCCCGAGACGGCAGCGCCGATGTTAATGCCGCGCGCAACGTTTTTGTCGATGCCGGCCGCGAGCGACCACGCGGTCTCCGAGCGGGTGCTTGAACCCTGCACCGCACTGCCGCGTAGGGTGCTGACCCCGCCAGTGCCCGAGCCCCACAGCGTGGTAGTTGACGCCTCGATGACCGGGGTGGGTGCTGGTGCCAGATCAGCCGCAACTTCGATGGCCCGGCTGCCGGCATTGCCGCTTGTCTTCGTGGCTGCATAGGCTGCACCTTGCGGGGTCTGTGTCGTCGTGCCACTGCCCGGCGTAAACGCGCCAAGGATCGTGTTGACGAAGTCACTGGCAACCGAAAAGCCCTGTTGGCCAATGCCGCTATTGGCCTCACCCGAGAGCTGGGAAAGCCCTGTCAGGATACCGGCGACCGGCTGGTTATAGAGCCCGAAGAAGGGGGAGGCATTGCCGCCGCCCGTGATGACGCCCAGATCAAGCGCGACAGCGACCCCAAGCGGATTGGCGGTGGTTGCAATGGGCGTGAGCGGCGTTTGCCCAGGGGCAGGTGGCGTGATGACCGGCACCAAGGGTGCTGCGGTGAGTGTCAGCTGCGCCTGGGTCGGTGAATAGCTCACCTCTGACGTCACACCAACGCCAAACGTGCCGGTGGTTGAGACGGTTGCAAACGTGCCGGTGCGTGTGGCTGCCTGCAGGAAGGTATAGGGCGTGCCGAACTGGTAGGGCCCGCCGAGCGCCACCAATTGCAGCGCCCCGTTGAGGGCCGCCGTGCCAGTGACATTGATGCGGTCGATGGTTGCTGCCTGCACCTCGATCGTGGTGAAGGAGCCAGCGTTCAGCGTGAGATTACCGTTGACGGTGAGGGTCCCCACCGAATTGCCCGGTGCAATCGTGCCTCCTGTAGTGACGAGGGTGCCGGGCAATTGGCCGGTACCACCCAGAGTGCCGCCCGTATTGACTGTGACGCCAGAGGAACTGGCGATCGAGCCGTTGACGGTGAGCCTGCCGGCATTCACCGAAGTCGCGCCGCTATAGGTGTTCGCTCCGGTGAGAATGGTTGTGCCGGTGCCGATCTGATTGAGCCCACCTGTCCCGAAAATCGAGTTCGCCACCGTGAGCGCATCAGAGCGGTTGAAGGCCAGCGTCCCGCCGTTCGACACATCGCCGGTGCCCAGCGTGCCGGTCGTCCCGCCATTACCCACTTGCAGCGTGCCGGCGATAATTTGCGTAAAGTCATAGCTGTTGGCGCCGGTGAGGATGGTCGTTCCCGCGCCGAGCTTGAGGAGGAGGCCATTGCCGGAAATCGCGTTGGCAACAGTCAGGGCATCGGACCGGTTGAACACGAGCGATCCGTTATTCACGACATTGCCGGTGCCGAGCGTGCCGCTGGTACCGCCATCGCCCACTTGCAGTGCGCCAGCGTTGATCGTGGTGGTGCCGGTGTAGGTATTGGCGCCGGTGAGCGCGACCGAGCCGGTGCCGATCAGGTTGAGACCACCCGTTCCGGAAATCGCATTGCCAAAATCTATCCCGCCCGCGATATTGACGGCGAGCGTCGCGTCGTTCACCACATTGCCGGTGCCGAGCGTGCCGGTCGTCCCGCCATTCCCAATCTGCAACGTGCCGGCGGTGATGGTGGTGGCACCTGTATAGGAGTTCGCGCCGGTGAAAATGGTTGTGCCCGTGCCGATCTGATTGAGCCCCCCCGTTCCGGAAATCGCATTGGCGACGGTCAGGGCATTTGAGCGGTTGAAGGTAAGCGTCGCGTTGTTGGTCACCGCCCCAGTGCCGAGCGTGCCGGTCGTCCCGCCAAGCCCCACCTGAAGGACGCCGGCGCTGATCGTGGTCGTGCCGGCATAGGCGTTGGAGCCGGTGAGAATGGTTGTGCCGGTGCCGATCTGATTGAGCCCACCTGTCCCGAAAATCGAGTTCGCCACCGTGAGCGCATCAGAGCGGTTGAAGGCGAGCGTCGCGTTGTTCAGCACATCGCCGCTGCCGAGCGAGCCGGTGGTGCCGCCATTGCCCACCTGGAGCGTGCCGTCGCTGATGCCGGTGCCGCCACTATAGGTGTTGTCGCCTGTGAGTGTGAGCGTGCCGGTGCCGACCTTTCCGAGCTGGCCAGTGCCGGAAATGGCATTGTCAACGGTTATTGTATCTGAGCGATTGAACACAAGCCTGCCATTATTGACGACATTGCCGGTTCCCAATGTGCCGCTCGCCCCGCCCCCGCCCACCTGCAACGTGCCGGCGGTGTTGATCGTGGTCGTGCCGCTATAGCTATTGGCGCCCGCAAGTAGCACAAAGTCGGTACCGATGTGATTGAGTGCACCCGTCCCGGAAATCACATTATCAACAATGATTAAATCGGAGCGGTTGAAGGCGAGCGTCGAATTGTTCACCACATTGCCGGTGCCAAGCGTGCCGGTCGTGCCGCCATTGCCCACCTGCAGCGTGCCGGCGCTGATGGTGGTCGTGCCGTTGTAGGTGTTGCTGCCGGTGAGTGCGAGCGTGCCGTCGCCGATCTTCTCGAGCGGGCGCGGCCCATTCTGTTCGGAGATGACGCCGGCCTGGGTGGCCGTGCCTGTGAGAACCTGCAACTGCGTGGTGTTGGAGTTGACCACAACCGGATTGGCGATAACGACGCCGTTGGCGTAGTCGATCACCGAGCCCGTTGTTGTGATGGCTCCCGTGCCGGCAGCGCTGTTATTCTGCAGGCTGAGCGTGCCGCCGGCGACCGTCGTTCCACCCGAATAGGTATTGGCGCCCGAAAGTGTGAGCGTGCCGGCGCCAGACTTGGTGAGCGCATAGGCCCCCGCATTGGCGCCCGTGCCGCCGGAGCCGGTCTGGTCGGCGATGATGTCAGAGATGGTCTGTGTCTGGTTGGCGCCGGGCTGGAAGGTGATCGTGCCATCGCCTTGCCCGAAGAAGCCGGCGCCGAAGCCTGAGCCTACGTTGCCGCCGGTGCCGCCCGCGACTGTGCTGCCATTGACGCTGAGTGTGCCCGCTACCGTCAGCGTGCCGCCCTGCTGGACGAATACCGCGCCGCCAAGGCCCGCCCCGCCGCCGCCGCCGCCTGCGCCGCCGCCGCCTGCGCCGCCGCCGCCGCCGCCGAAGCCGCCGAGGCCGCCGAGGCCGCCGAAGTCAAAGCCGCCGCCGCCGCCGCCGAAGCCGCCGCGGCCGCCGAAGTTAAGGCCGCCGCCGCCGCCGCCGCCGAAGCCGCCGCGGCCGCCGAAGTTAAGGCCGCCGCCGCCGCCGCCGCCGAAGCCGCCGTCGCCGCCGACGCTGAAGACGCCGCCGCCGCCGCCGACGCCGCCGCCGCCGCCTTCGCTGACGCCGCCGCCGCCGCCGCCGCCGCCGAAGCCGCCGAGGCCGCCGCTGCCGCTGCCGCCGGCGGCGCCGGCGCCCGTGAAGCCGCCGTCGCCGCCGACGCTGGGGCCGCCCGGCCCGCCAACCGCCCCGGTCCCGAAGCCGCCGCCGCCGCCGCCGCCGTCAACGCCGAAGCTGCCGCCGCTGCCGCCGAGGCCGCCGCCGCCGCCACCGCCTGCGTTTAGGCCGCCGCCGCCGCCAGTCGCGGCGTTCGCGGTGAGCGCGACGTTTGACAGGGTGAGCGCGCCCGTCGAACTGACGAACACCGCCCCGCCAAGGCCGCCGCCGCCGCCGCCGCCATCGCCGCCCGCCCCGCCACGGGCATTGGCGTTGGCGATGGTGAGGTTCTGGATGGTGGCGGTGACGGTCGTGGCGGCTTGGCCGTTTATCGCCTGCCCGGCGCTGCCGACGAAAAACACCCGCTGGCCCGTCGCCGCGCTGGTCGAGCCGCCGCTCACCGTGATGTTGTTCGCCCCGCCATCGATGCGGGTATTGTTGCCGAGGATCAGCGGCAATTCATTGAGGCCGGAACTGCCTATGGTGATTGTACCGTTCGCGAGCGTGTTCGCGAAGGTGATTATCGTTCCGGGATTGCCGTTGGCGTGGATGATCGCATCGCGCAGCGACAGGTTGTTGCCGGCGTTGAGCGTGTCGGCTAACGTGTTGACCACGCATTGATTGCCGGGGCATAGAATCGCATTCGCCCCAGCCGGTGTTGCAAGCGTGAGGGCAGCGAGAGCCACACCACTGAGCAAAGCCGCCCGTCGCGCGCCTCCAAACCCTTGTTTCCCGCCACGCTCAAAAGGCAGGATGGCAAAATGTGCGGCGGCCCGGTGATCAATATGCGCCATGAACCCTCATTTCTCGATCAAACGCGCAGAGCGCCATGTCAGAATCCGACAACCCAGCCGATTGTTATCTAATTGTTAAAACGAAGGGTAGAACATCACACAGGAAAAAAGTGTGATATAATAGAGACAGCGGCGGATATTAGTCAATTTCGCGTCACAATGCGCTGCTTATCAACGCCGAAATAGCCGTTTTGAGCCCGTTCAGGCGGATAAGATCGCCGTCGCAGGGAACTGCCCAATAGCAAGTCAGCGCAAAATTATTTGGTGCGACAAATTAACACGATCGGTTTGCGCGGGTGGAAACACAGAGAACCGACGTGGATGTGCGGATTTTTACAGCAAAGCGCGTGGAATTAGCTCACGCAGCGTCTTCGCTTGTCCCCAGCCGCCCGTCGAGATAGCTGCTGACCTTGGTGACCAGCGGTTCCATATGGCTTTCAAAGAAATGATTGGCGCCGGGAATGACCGTCTGGTCGATGATGATGCCGCGCTGGGTTTTGAGCTTTTCAATCAGCGTGCGTACATCGGCCAAAGGCACCACAGCATCCTTGTCGCCATGCAAAATCAGGCCCGATGACGGGCAAGGCGCAAGAAAGCTGAAATCATAAAGGTTGGCCGGCGGCGCAATCGATATGAAACCCTCGATCTCGGGGCGGCGCATGAGGAGCTGCATGCCGATCCACGCGCCAAACGAAAAGCCGGCAATCCAGCAGGCGCGCGATTCCGGGTTGAGCGTTTGTGCCCAGTCAAGGGCAGCCGCTGCGTCCGACAGCTCGCCCTGGCCGTGATCAAACGCACCCTGGCTGCGGCCAACCCCGCGAAAATTGAAGCGCAGAACGGAAAAGCCTCTTTTTGCGAAGATATAGAAGAGATTATAGACGATCTGATTGTTCATCGTCCCGCCAAATTGCGGGTGCGGGTGCAGAACAATGGCTATCGGCGCGGCACGGTTTTTCGCCTGCTGGTAGCGTCCTTCGATACGTCCGGCAGGTCCGTTGAAAATCACTTCAGGCATAATCGCGACACTTGCTCCAGTTTCCGCGCCAGCCTCTCTGGCAGGCGGTGATAATGATGTGACACCGACACGCGTTGACGCCGGCGCCGCCGCTCCCTAGAACAGAAGGGTAAATCTGCTGGTGCGGTCAGTTGGGACCGCACGGGCGCCAGATCGTCACGGGCAACCGGCATTGCCGGGAACCGTCGAAGTCTCGTTGCTCTAGGTAATTGACTGGAGCGGCGGACGCAAGGCGTGCGTGCAACCTCCGGCCTGCCGGCAAGCGTGTGTTGAAGATGGCTCGATCTCTCCAGGCGGTGATGCGCCGGGGCGTGCCTGTCACCGAAAAGGGTGAGGGGAGCGTATAAAGCCAGCTTCAAGCGATGCGAAAGCCAGGGTGGTTGATGGACGGACGACGCGCCTATCTTGATTGCAATGCGACCGCTCCCCTGCGCCCTGAGGCGCGGGCGGCAGCGCTCGCTGCTCTTGAGCTTGCCGCCAACCCGTCCGCCGTCCATCAGGAAGGGCGCCGGGCGCGCCGTCTCCTTGAAGAGGCAAGGCTGGCGATTGCCGGCCTGATCAATGGCCAGGCCGGGAATGTCATTTTCACCTCTGGCGGCAGCGAGGGTGCGGCGATGGTGCTGGCCCCCGGCTTCTGCGGCACGGGGAAAGCGCCGGCCGAGCGGCTCGTGGTCTCGGCCATCGAGCATTCAGCGGTGCTGAGCGCTGGCCGCTTCGCACCAGCCGACGTGGCGGTGTGTCCGGTGACGGGCGATGGGGTGATTGATCTTGCCGCCCTTGATGGGCTGCTGGCTGGGTCAGCGCGCCCGGCGCTGGTGGCCGTGATGCTTGCCAATAACGAAACGGGTATCATCCAGCCGGTCGCCGAGGTTGCGGCCCTTGGCAACAGGCATGGCGCCTCGCTGGTCTGCGATGCGGTGCAGGCCGCCGGAAAGATGCCCGTCGATATCGCTTCTTTGGGCGCGGACGCGATCATTGTCTCCGGTCATAAGCTTGGCGCGCCTCAGGGCAGCGGCGCCGTCATCCTTGGTGAGGGCGTACGCCTTGGCATGGCGCTGATCCGTGGCGGGGCGCAGGAACATCGCCAGCGGGCGGGAACAGAGAATGTCAGCGGCATTGCTGGTCTTGGCGCTGCCTGCGACTATCTGGCCCGCCTGGGAGCGGCTGAGAACGGGCGCATTCGAGCCATGCGCGATGACATGGAAGCGCGCCTTGTGGCAGCGCTGCCAGGCGCCCATATCATGGGTCAGCATGTGCCGCGTCTGCCGAATACCAGTCTTGTGATGTGCGACGATATCATCGGCGAGACGGCGGTAATCGCGCTTGATCTGGCAGGTATCGCAGTGGCAACAGGTTCGGCCTGCGCTTCGGGCAAGGTCGCGCCGAGCCATGTGCTCAAGGCCATGGCGCTTGATGACGCTCACGCTCGCTCGGCCTTGCGTGTCAGCCTCGGCTGGGCGACGACGCCTGACGATATCGACAAATTCATCGCGGCCTTTGCCGCCCACCGTAACCGCATTGCCGGGCGCGCCGCCGCCTAACCGACAGGTCGAAGCGCCGGCCGCAATCCAGGGAGTTGTCCATGCCAGCCGTTCAGGAAACCATCGAACAGGTCAAGGCAATCGACGTCGATCAGTACAAGTACGGCTTCGTCACCGATATTGAATCCGAGCGTGCGCCAAAGGGGCTCAGCACCGATATCGTGCGCTATATCTCGGCTAAGAAGGACGAGCCGCAATGGCTGCTCGATTGGCGCCTTGACGCCTATGAACGCTGGCGCTCGATGGAAGAGCCGCAATGGGCGCGCGTGCATTATCCGCGGATTGATTTCGAGGACCTTTACTACTATTCGCAGCCAAAAAGCACGTCGGGTCCGAGATCGCTGGACGAAGTCGATCCGGAACTGCTGCGGACATATGAAAAGCTCGGCATCCCCTTGCGCGAGCGCGAGGTTCTGGCGGGCGTCGTGGGTGCCCGTGTCGCGGTCGACGCGGTGTTTGATTCCGTATCCGTTGTCACCACTTTCAAGGAAGAGCTGGCGAAAGCCGGCGTTATCTTCTGCGCGATTTCCGAAGCGGTACGCGAGCACCCGGAGCTGGTGCGCAAATATCTGGGCTCCGTCGTGCCGGTGAGCGATAATTTCTATGCAACCTTGAATTCTGCCGTGTTCTCCGACGGCTCGTTCGTCTACATTCCGCCGGGCGTGCGCTGTCCGATGGAATTATCGACGTATTTTCGTATCAACGAGCGTAATACCGGGCAGTTCGAGCGCACGTTGATCATCGCTGACAAGGGCTCCTACGTCTCCTATCTGGAGGGCTGCACGGCGCCGATGCGCGATGAAAACCAGCTCCATGCCGCCGTCGTCGAACTGGTGGCGCTGGATGACGCCGAGATCAAATATTCAACCGTCCAGAACTGGTATCCCGGAGACGCCAGCGGCAAGGGTGGCATCTATAATTTCGTCACCAAGCGCGGCGATTGCCGGGGTGACAACTCGAAGATTTCGTGGACCCAGGTCGAGACCGGTTCGGCGATCACCTGGAAATACCCGTCCTGCATTCTGCGCGGCGATAATTCCCGTGGCGAATTCTATTCGATCGCCGTATCGAATGGCGCGCAACAGGTCGATTCCGGCACCAAGATGATCCATCTGGGTGCCAATACCTCAAGCCGCATCATTTCCAAGGGCATCGCCGCCGGTATCTCGCAGAACACCTATCGCGGCCAGGTCTACGCTCATCGCAAAGCCCGCAACGCCCGCAACTTCACCAATTGCGACAGCCTCCTCATCGGCGACCGCTGCGGCGCCCACACCGTGCCCTATATCGAGGCAAAGAACTCCTCCGCCCAGTTCGAGCATGAGGCGACGACCTCGAAAGTATCGGATGACCAGGTGTTCTACGCCATGCAGCGCGGCCTTACCAAGGAGGATGCCATTGCGTTGATCGTCAACGGCTTCGTCAAGGATGTGCTGCAACACCTGCCGATGGAATTCATGGTGGAGGCGCAGAAGCTCATTGCGGTCAGCCTTGAAGGGAGTGTCGGGTGAGTGAGTTAAGCGAATTGCTGCGGGCTCGCGAGATCGCGCTCCATACGCCATCTGTCAGAAAGTCAGCGTTTGAGCTTAACAGGCTGCTTGCGCCAGGGTTCCGGGAGTTTGGCAAATCGGGGCGCGTTTATAACCGCGAGCAAGTCATTTCGGCTCTGCTTGAAGATGTTGATCACAAGCAAATTGATGTCAAAGCGTTCAAATGCGATGTGCTATCGGATAATGTGGCGCTGGTGACCTATCGGTCGGAAGCCGGCAATCCGATTACGGGTGCCCTGCGAAGCTCAATTTGGCAAAAAAATCAAACCGGGTGGCAAATGGTGTTTCATCAGGGAACGATAGCGCAATCTGAACAGGTCACGGCAACATGAACGACAAGGTCGAACACCTCCTGCTTGAGCATCTAAGGGCCATTCGCGGTGACATGACGCGACTTGCGGATGACATGCGCACCGTGCGCTCCGAGATGACAGCGCTCCGTCATCATGTCTCCGGTATCGTGACGCTCCAGGAGCACGACCACACAGATATTGCGGCATTAAAAGCGCGCCTTGAACGTATCGAGAAAAGGCTTGATTTGGTCGAGTGACCGTCGCGGAGTTCTCAACGCATTCTCGACTCTGCGGCCTTGAACCGTCAGAAGGAACAACATCATGGTAAAAATCCACATTCTTTTCTGGCGAAACCTCGCCCATCGCGGCGCTCTGGCGTCCGGCAATCGGGTCTTTTGTAAAATGAGGCCCCCAATTAACCTTCAGGGGAGTGTCGGGTGATGCTCGCTATGCGGGACGCTAACGGGGCGGAGTTGGTTGCGGATATGCGGGTTCGCCTCGTGGCCGATATTGAGATGGAACGTCTGTTTGCGGGCTATGCGGCTGCGCTTGGCGGCGCGCCCGTGCCATGTGATCTCGCGGCAGGCGATGAGGGACGCGTGGTATCGATTGAAGCCGGTGATACGCCGATGGCGATGGTCGAATTCACACATGGCGATGGCGCTTTTTGGCGCGGCCTGCTGAAGGCTGAGGAAGTAGCGGCGATGGGCGGAGGCGGACGATGAACGAGAACGGCCAGGCGTCATCGCCCGTGATCAACCTTGATGACGTGCCGCTCTTTGAGTTGCGTCAGGGAGAGATTTTCGAGGCCAAGCTCGGCCGTATCGCGCCGTTGATTGGCTCGACCGGGCTTGGCTGCATGCTCACCATCGTGCCACCCGGCAAGCGGGCTTTTCCGTTTCATCATCATCACGCGACCCATGAGATGTTCTTTATTCTTGAAGGAAAGGGCGAGTATCGCTTCGGCGCGCAGACCTTTTCAGTGAAGCCCGGCGATGTGCTGGCTGCGCCGGCTGGATCAGCGGGCGAGCCACATCAAATCATCAATACGGGCGACAGCGAACTGCGTTATCTCGGGCTCTCGACCAATCGGCGTGAACAACCCGAGATCGTGGAATATCCTGATTCAAACAAATTTGCCGTCATCTCAGGCGCTCCCGACGGTTCGCCTATGACTGCCCCTTTCCGCTTCATCGGCCGTCACGACGGCGCTGTCGATTACTGGGATGGTGAAGGCCAACCCGCCAAAAAGGATTCCTGATTATGCTAGAAATTCGCAATCTCCATGCCCGCATCGAGGATAAGCAGATCCTCAATGGCGTTGATCTTGTCGTGCCCGATGGCGAGGTGCATGCCATCATGGGTCCGAACGGATCGGGCAAATCGACGCTGTCCTATGTTCTGGCGGGCCGCGAGGATTACGAGGTCACCGATGGCGATATCCTCGTCGACGGCCAGTCGATTCTTGAGCTGGAGCCTGATCAGCGCGCTACCGCCGGGCTGTTTCTCGCCTTCCAATATCCGCTGGAAATTCCCGGCGTCTCGACCATGACCTTCCTCAAGGCGGCGGTGAATGCCCACCGCAAGGCGCGCGGCGAGGATGAGATTGCCGCTGGCGTCTTCCTCAAGCAGGTGAGGGAGGTGTCGAAATCGCTGCAGATCTCCGATGAGATGCTGAAGCGCGGCCTCAACGTCGGCTTTTCGGGCGGCGAGAAGAAGCGCATGGAAATTTTGCAGATGGCGCTCCTCCAGCCAAAGCTCGCGGTCCTCGACGAGACTGATTCCGGCCTTGATATCGACGCGCTGCGCATCGTCTCCGAAGGGGTGAACGCGCTGCGCTCGCCCAAGCGCTCGATCCTCGTCATCACCCATTACCAGCGCCTTCTCGACTATATCGTGCCCGATCGCGTCCATGTCCTGACCAAGGGCAAGGTCGTGCGCTCGGGCGATGCCAATCTGGCGCGCGAACTCGAAGCCAGCGGCTATGCCGGGTATGGGGAGGCGGCGTAAGCCGGAACGTCATGAGCATGGAACCGCGTATCCGGCATACCGCCGGCGAAGAGGCCATCCTTCAAGCCTTCTCAGCACGCCGCAAGGAACTTGCGGCCTATCCGCGCGAGCGCGCCGCCGCCCTCGACCTCGTCGTTCAGGACGGACTGCCGACGCGACGCAGCGAAGCGTGGAAATTTTCCGATCTGCGCGCCGCGCTGAAAAGTTTTCCTGAACCAGCTGGCCTGCCGGGTGCAGGTGATATCGCGGCGGCTAAAAGCGGTCGGCCCGGCATTGATATCTCGCCGCTTGCCCGCCTTGCCTTTGTCAATGGCCGCTATGTCCCGTCGCTGAGTGAAGGACAGTTGCCGGCCGATATCTATTTTCGTGATCTCACGCAGGCCTTTGAGCGCGGAGACGCGTATGTCGAAGCCCATTTCGGTCGGCTGACGGCTGGAAATCGCGACAGCGCACTGGCGCTCAACACGGCTTTCACCCAAGGGGGAGCTGTGCTGCGCATAGCCCCTCATGCGAAGATCGAGGCGCCGATCCATCTTGATTTCCGCTTTGCCGGTGCGCAGGCCTCGGTCTTCCCGCGCCTTCTCATTCTGGTAGGCGAGGGCGCGCAATGCACCATCGTCGAGAGCCATGTCGGTCCCGATGGCGCGGCCTATCAGTCGCATGCGGCAAGCGAGATCATCGTCGGCGCCCATGCGCGCCTGACACATGTGACGGTGCAGAAGGAGGGCGATGCAGCGCTTGCGCTGTCGCATGGCTTTGTCGAGCTTGGGCAGGGGTCCTACTACGAGACCTTCGCGCTTGATGAAGGGACAGCCTTCCAGCGGCGCGCCCTCTCGGTCCGGCTGACCGGCGAGGGAGCGAACCTCGCGCTCAATGGCGCGGTGCTTGCGCGTCATCGCCAGCATCTCGACACGACGCTTCAGGTTGATCATGCGGCTGCCGGCTGCAACAGCCGCGAGACGTTCAAATATGTCCTGGGCGGCAATGCTCACGGCGTTTTTCAGGGCAAGATCATCGTCCGCCCTGATGCCCAGAAAACCGACGGACGGATGAGTGCCCGTGGCCTCATGCTGGGAGATGAGGCCGAGTTCAGCGCAAAGCCGGAGCTTGAAATCTTCGCCGATGACGTTCAGTGCGCCCATGGCGCGACGGCCGGGCAGATCGACGAGGATCTTGCTTTCTATCTGCGCTCGCGCGGCCTGTCGGAAGCCGATGCCAAGGCGCTGCTGGTCAAAGCCTTTGTCGGCGAGGCGCTGGAAGCGGTCAGTGATGATGCCCTGCGCGACATGCTGACCGAGCGGGTTGGCGCATGGCTCGACCAGACGCTCGCGGACAGGAACAAGTCATGACTTATGACGTTGAGGCAATGCGCAGTGAGTTTCCGATCCTGGGAACGAGCGTCTACGGCAAGCCGCTCGTCTATCTCGACAATGCCGCCTCTGCCCAGAAGCCGCGCGTTGTCCTTGACCGCATGCGCCATGCCTATGAGCATGAATACGCCAACGTCCATCGCGGCCTGCATTATCTTGCAAATGCGGCGACCGACGCCTTTGAACAGGCGCGCGAGAGTGTTCGCCGTTTCCTCAACGCGCCATCCGTTGATCAGGTAATCTTCACGCGCTCGGCGACCGAGGCAATCAATCTTGTCGCCCAGTCCTTCGGCGGGCTGCGGATCGGTGAGGGCGATGACATCGTCCTGTCGATCATGGAACATCATTCCAATATCGTGCCCTGGCATTTCCATCGCGAACGGCGTGGCGCCAATCTCGTTTGGGTGCCGGTCGCCGATGATGGCTCGCTGACACTGGCTGCGTTCGAGGCCGCGCTGACGCCGCGAACCAGGCTGGTTGCGATCACTCACATGTCGAATGTGCTGGGGACGATAACGCCCTTGAAAGAGATGATTGCCGCTGCCCACGCGCGTGGCATTCCGGTCGTTGTTGATGGCAGCCAGGGGGCCGTCCATCTCGATGTCGACGTGCAGGATCTCAATGCCGATTTCTACATCTTCACCGGCCACAAAGTGTACGGGCCAACTGGTATTGGCGTGCTCTACGGCAAGAAGGAGCATCTGGCCGTCATGCCGCCCTTCAATGGTGGCGGCGAGATGATCGAAACGGTGACGATGGAGGGCGTGACCTATAATGATCCGCCGCATCGCTTCGAGGCCGGAACGCCGCCGATCGTGCAAGCGATCGGTCTGGGGGCTGCGGTCGAATTCATGATGGGCGTCGGGCGCGAGACGATCGCCGCTCACGAACGGGCGCTCAGCGCCTACGCGCACCAGCGGCTGAGCGAAATCAATTCGCTGCGGATGATCGGCACTGCGCCGGGCAAGGGGGCGATCATCGCCTTTGAAATGACCGGGGCCCACGCCCATGATGTGGCAACCGTCATCGACCGTGAGGGTGTGGCGGTAAGAGCTGGCACGCATTGCGCCATGCCGCTGCTGAAGCGTTTTGGCGTCACCTCCACCTGCCGTGCGTCCTTTGCACTCTATAATACGCCGGCCGAGGTCGATAAACTGGTCGCGGCCTTGCGCAAGGCGCAGGATTTTTTCGCATGAGGGTCGAATGAGCCAGGATACGATAACACCTGCGACAACGGCGGTCTCACCATCGGGCAGCGATATCGATCGCCTGACCGACGACATCGTCGCAGCCCTCAAGACCGTTTATGACCCGGAAATTCCCTGCGATATTTACGAGCTGGGACTGATCTACCGCGTCGATATCAACGATGATCGCTTTGTCGACATCGACATGACGTTGACCGCTCCCGCCTGTCCGGTTGCTGGCGAGATGCCGGGCTGGGTGGAAAATGCCGTATCGACGGTTCCCGGTGTTTCCGGCGTCAAGGTCCAGATGGTCTTCGATCCGCCATGGGATCCTTCGCGCATGTCAGACGAGGCACGGGTTGCCTTGAATATGTTTTAGTAGTGCCCATGTACTCTCGACAATCGCGACGCCCGTTCAATGATGTTTGATCGATCGCGGGCAGAAGGTGAAACGATATGACCGCTGAGACATCCGCATCTTCGCTACCCCCGCGCCGCCGCCCGCGTATGTCCGTGGTGACGTTGACGGAGACCGCAGCCGAGCGCGTACGCCATATCATGGCGCGCTCCGAGCGCCCGCTTTATGGCGTGCGCGTGGGTGTCAAAAATGGCGGCTGCGCCGGCATGTCCTACACGATGGATTATGCCGAGAAGGCGGAACCCCATGACGAGATCATCGAGGACAAGGGTGTGCGGGTTCTCATCGACAGCAAAGCCGTTTTGTTTCTGCTGGGAACGACCATGGATTTTCGCAGTGACAAGCTGACGTCGGGATTTGTCTTTGAAAACCCCAATCAGACCAGTGCCTGCGGTTGCGGTGAATCCGTTGCGATCACACCGGCGGCAGAGGCGGTGAGCGATTGAACCTGCCAACACGTCACCGGCAATCAGGCGACCTGTGAGCCTTCTTGCTGAGCAACATCGAGTTCAGTACAGACGCGATTACGCCCCTGCCTTTTCGCCAGATACATCGCCTGATCGGCACGGTCGATGATCATATCGGACGTGTCGCCTGGACGTAGCACGGCGCAGCCAATCGAAATCGTGATCCGGCCCAGACGCTCGCCCGTTGAGCGCTTGATGAGTTCCTTGCCCATGACGCTTTGGCGGACATGTTCCGCCACCCTCAGAGCGGCTGGAAGATCGGTGCGCGGCAGCAGGATGCAGAATTCCTCGCCGCCAAAGCGCGCCGCGATATCCTGTCCCTTGACGTTCTGCTTGACGGCAGTGGCAACCAGACGCAGGACCTGATCGCCGGTCTGATGCCCATAGACGTCGTTGAACTTCTTGAAATGATCTATGTCGGAAATCAGTAGCGACAACGGCATGTTGTTCGACTGCGCGTCGATGATGCAGCGCTCCAGCGACTGATCAAGACAGCGGCGATTGGCAAGGCCGGTCAGCGGGTCGGTCAATGTTTCATTGCGGATGGTTTCAAGCGAAACGCGCAGCTCTTCGATCTGGCGCTTGGAATCGCGGAGCTTTTCCTCAAGATCGACATTGCGCGTCGCCATATCCTTCGTTTCGCTCACCAGCGTCTCGACGATGCGCTGCAGCGCATCCTCATCCTTGGCCGAACGCGCCAGATCGCCCGAGGCCCCTTCGAGGGTTTCGCTGTAGGCGATGGCATCCTTGCGCGCCGTATCGATGGCGTTGACGACATCGCGCAGCTCGCCTGACAGCTTGCCGCCGATCCGCTCGACCCGATCACCGAACCGGTGCGGGGCCAGAAACTCCTCGTAGATCCGTGCGGTATCTTCAGCCGAGATCATCTCGGAATTGCGCAACAGCGCATTCAATGCCTTGTTGAGAGACTGATTATAGCCAGCAGCATAGGTGTACCAAATCTCGTAATTGCGCGGATAGGCGGGCGTTATATGCGCCTTGAGATGCCCGATTGCTGCTTCGCCGTAGCCAATCGTGCGGAGGAAGTCATCTTTCTGGTCCAAAACATGGCTCCAAAGCTTATCAACGCGACACCGAGCGTGCAGGTTGATGACTTTAGATTTCGCAAGCCTAATTTTTTCTTAATGTTTCCAGCAGTACGGCCTCTGGCCACGCAATTTTGCGTAATCTGATCGCAAAATGCAGCGTGACCCCGCTAGCGTGGCCGCACAGCCCGCAGCAAAAACGCTGGAACATGATCGCCAAGGCCTCGCGGTTCGTTGTGAACCTCATTGGTGTCCGAGCGCCTTGGTCGTTGTGCCGGCCGTTCCTTCGTCACTGCCGGCGCGGATTGGCGAGCGGGGCGCTCGTCGGGCCGCTCGCGACGCGGCGCCACGCCGGCATCTGCCGGGCGCTCGGAGGCGGCATCTTTGGGCCGGCTCACCTTGTCGCCAGTGCTGTCGTGTCCTTTGTCACGTCGCTTGGCGGATCTGCCACTGCGCTCGCCGCGACCTTGCGATGCCTCGCCATGACGATCCTCGCTGTAGCCGCGACGTTGCCGGCTGCGCGTTGCCGGCTCATTCTCGCTGGCGGGTGGAGTTGAGCTGCCTTCCCACTAGATCTTGGTACCGATGAGCTGTTCTATAGTGGCGAGTGTCTTGCTGTCAGCTGATGTCACGAGCATGGCCGCATGGCCGGCTCGTCCTGCCCGTCCTGTTCGCCCGATGCGGTGCACATAGTCCTCGGCATGATGCGGCACGTCGTAATTGAAAACATGGCTCACATCTGGAATGTCGAGGCCGCGGGCCGCCACATCGGAGGCAACGAGCAGAGTAATCTCGCCTGAGCGGAACTTGTCGAGTGTTTGCGTGCGCGAGGACTGGTCCATGTCGCCATGGAGCGAACCGACATTGAGGCCATGCTTGAGCAGGGAGCGGAAGACAACGGCAACATCGCGCTTGCGATTGCAGAAGACGATAGCGTTCTTCAGCCCGCTTGCCTGCGCGATCTGCTGGCGCAGCGCTTCGCGCTTTTCATGCGCCTCGCCGCCCGTGGCAATCAGCCT
Source organism: Raskinella chloraquaticus (SeqCode) (assembly GCF_021731865.1). Classification (NCBI taxonomy): domain Bacteria; kingdom Pseudomonadati; phylum Pseudomonadota; class Alphaproteobacteria; order Hyphomicrobiales; family Phreatobacteraceae; genus Raskinella (SeqCode); species Raskinella chloraquaticus (SeqCode). The sequence continues at coordinate 75,591 of NZ_JAKFWN010000028.1, forward strand.
TTGCGTGATGGTGGCGGCAGCTGATGCCGGGCGCGCCACTTCGACACGTACCGGATTTGACAGGAAATTTTCGGTAAGCCGCTTGATCTCGGGCGGCATGGTGGCGGAGAAGAACAGCGTCTGCCGGGTGAACGGCACCAGCTTGCAGATGCGCTCGATATCGGGAATGAACCCCATGTCTAGCATGCGATCCGCTTCATCGATCACCAGGATCTCGATGCCTGTCAGCAGCAGCTTGCCGCGCTCGATATGATCAAGCAGACGTCCGGGTGTGGCGATCAAGACGTCGACGCCCCGATTGATCTTGGTATCCTGATCACCAAACGACACGCCGCCGATGATGAGCGCCAGATTGAGTTTGTGGTTGGTGCCATAGCGGGAGAAGTTTTCCTCAACCTGCGCCGCCAGTTCGCGCGTTGGCTCAAGGATGAGTGTTCGCGGCATGCGCGCCCGCGCCCGCCCGCTTTCCAGCAGCGTCAGCATCGGCAAGGTGAAGGCTGCCGTCTTGCCGGTACCGGTCTGGGCGATGCCGATCAGGTCGCGCCGCTGTAGAATGTGAGGAATGGCCTCGGACTGGATGGGGGTTGGTTCGCTATAACCGGCAGCACTTACTGCGGTCAGGACCTTTTCGGACAAGCCGAGGTCGGAAAATGACATGAAGCTACTTTTCTTGGACAGAGTGTTCGCGAAGCAACGTCAGGCTTTCGCGACGAAATGACCGCTTGAATTAGTCCAAACGCTCTCTAGTAACATAGAGACAGGGCGTGCAAAGTCAATCTTTCTGCGCGCCGCCCGGCGATAAAAAACCCAAAAAGGATATTGATCGTGGCCCATTCACCGCTGGTTCTTGTGCCGGGCCTCGGATGCACCTCAAGACTGTTTGAACCGCAACTTCTGGCACTGAAACCGCATGGCGAAGTGATGGTTCTCGATCATCGCGCTGATAGCAGTATGCGCGAGATTGCCCGGCGCTTTCTCGATCATGCGCCCCCTCGCTTTGCGCTCGCTGGCCTGTCGATGGGCGGATATATCTCATTCGAGATCATGCGCCTGGCGCCCGAGCGGGTGAACCGCCTGGCGCTCCTCGATACCAACGCGGTTGCAGACAGCACAGAGCGCAAGGAAACCCGCCGCAAGCTTGCTGCGCGTGTCGGACAAGGAGAGCTGATGAGCGCGGCAGCCGCGCTTTATCCAGGTTACGTCCATCCCGCACGCCATGAAGACCACCATCTGCGGCAGATTTATTTTGACATGATGGCCGAGACCGGAGCCGATGCGTTCGTCCGCCAGTTGATGGCAATTGCTACACGGCAGTCAGCGTTGCCGATCCTGCCAGCGATCGCCGTTCCAACGCTGGTTATTGTCGGTGCCGAGGATAGCGCAACACCCTTGGCGCAAGCCGAAGAGATCGCTCATGGAATTATCGGCGCGCGGCTTGAAATCATCCCTGATTGCGGTCATCTCTCCACGCTCGAAAAACCGGAAACGGTAACGCGGCTATTGGCTGGTTGGTGGGTTTGAAGGGCTTTCCGACGCGCTCATTCCTTAAGCGTGCTGAGCGAAATAACCGTCCATTCCCGCTCAAAGGGCGCGATGGTGAGCGAGGCATCGGCGCCATGCCGCTCGCCAGTGGAGAGCGACGTTTCCAGCCGCACGCGGCAGCGATAGACCCCGCCTGAATAAATCGGCGAACTGCGCGCCACGCAACGCGACGGATCGAGCTGGGTGATGACGGTCTGGATCTGCCCGTCAGGTGCAGCAGCCAGTCCACGGTCGAAAGCCAGCCGGATTTCATCGGCATTGGGGGCAGCGCCCCTGTGAAGCCAAGAAAAATCAACCGTAATCGCCAATGTTGCAGCCAGGGCGATAACCAGCACGAGGATACGGGCCATTCATGCCCCCTTCTGTTCTTGTAACCTGATGATACAACCAAAGGATTGCATCCTGGTTCAAAAACATGGTTCCCCGGAGAATAACCCGGAGTTCATTATGCCAACAGGCGGACGCGCAGGCGCCGCGATTGTCTATAATGTATATCATTTCCGGGTTGCCGGCGCTGCACGTGGTCGTGCGGACTGCTGAACCTCCGGCTGTGGTCGCTTCCATGAGGTCTAGATATCGATCAGCCCGCTCGCATAGGGCGCCCGTTCGCTGATGAAGGTGAAGCGCGATTCAGCCTTGTTGCCCATCAGCCGCTCGACAGCCGCCTCGGCCAATTCGACATCCTCGCGCGCCACCATCACCTTGAGCAGCATCCGCTTGCCCGGATCCATGGTTGTCTCCTTCAACTGCGCCGGCATCATTTCGCCAAGGCCCTTGAAGCGCGAGATATCGACCTGCCCGCGGCCGGAAAACATGGTGCGCAGCAAATCATCCTTGTGCGCATCATCACGCGCATAGGCCGATTTGCCGCCCTGGCTGAGGCGATAGAGGGGAGGGACGGCAAGAAAAACGCGCCCCCCCTCGATGATCTTCGGCATCTGGCGCCAGAAGAAGGTGATGAGCAATGAGGCGATGTGGGCGCCGTCCACGTCGGCATCCGTCATGATGATGATTTTCTCGTAGCGCAGATCCTCCTCGCGGTAGGCATGGCCCGTGCCCACCCCCAGCGCCATCAACAGGTCGGAGAGCTGCTGGTTGTCGCGTACCTTGTCCTTGCCGGCAGCGGCAACGTTGAGGATTTTGCCGCGCAGCGGCAGCACGGCTTGCGTGGCGCGATTGCGCGCCTGTTTGGCTGAACCGCCGGCGGAATCACCTTCGACGATGAATAGTTCTGACCCGGCCAGACCCGCCTGGGCGCAATCGGCAAGCTTGCCCGGCAGGCGCAGCTTCTTGGTGGCCGTCTTGCGCAGCGTTTCCTTTTCTGCGCGCCGGCGCAGGCGATCCTCGGCCCTGTCGATGAGAAAATCGACGACGCGGTTGGCGCGTGCCGGGTCATCCGCCAGCCAATGGTCGAAGGCATCGCGCACCGCATTCTCGACAATCCGTCCAGCCTCGATCGTTGCCAGCCGGTCCTTGGTCTGGCCAACGAATTCCGGTTCGCGCACAAAGACCGAGACCATTGCCTGCAGGGCAACACCCAAATCATCCGACGTCACCTGGGCGATCTTCTTGTTGCCCGCCAGATCGCCATAGGCCTTGAAGCCCTTGAGCAGCGCCAGCCTCAGGCCCGCCTCATGGGTGCCACCCTCAGGCGTCGGGATGGTGTTGCAGTAGGATGAGCATTGCGCCTCGTCGACGACGAAGGCCGCCGCCCACTCGACCGCGCCATGGCCGCTGCGCTTCTCGCTGCGCCCGGCAAAGAGCGCCGGCACCACCTGCAGGCTGGTATCAAGCCGGCTTTGCAGGTAGTCGCCAAGCCCGCCGGGAAACTTGAAAGTGTCCTCGGTCGGAACCTTGTCTTTCTCGGCGAGCGCCGCATCGCAGCGCCAGCGGATTTCAACGCCGGCAAAGAGATAGGCCTTGGCGCGCGCCATGCGAAAGACACGGGCCGGATCAAAGCGCGCACCCTTGGTGAAGATGTCAGCGTCCGGGATAAAGCGCACTTTGGTGCCGCGCCGGTTGGTGACCTTGCCAAGCGTCTGTAGCTCGCTCGTCGGCAGCCCGCGCGAAAACGTCTGGCGGTAGAGCATCTGCCCGCGCGCCACTTCGACTTCCAGCATTTCGGAAAGCGCATTGACGACCGATACGCCAACGCCGTGAAGGCCGCCTGATGTCTCATAGGCACCCGAGCCGAATTTGCCGCCGGCGTGCAGCGTGCACATGATCACTTCCAGCGCCGATTTCTGCGGAAAGCGCGGATGCGGATCAACCGGAATACCGCGCCCGTTATCGCTCACCGCCAGCACGCCGTCAGCGCTCATCTCCACTTCAATGAAACTCGCATGACCGGCAATCGCCTCGTCCATGGCGTTGTCGATGACCTCGGCGAAGAGATGGTGGAGTGCCTTTTCATCGGTGCCGCCGATATACATGCCGGGGCGGCGGCGCACCGGCTCCAGACCTTCAAGGACCTCGATGGCGGAAGCGTTATAGGTGCCGTCACTCGCCGGCGCCACCACACGCGCCGGCTTCGCGGCGGGCGCGGTTCGCTCAATGCTGGCAAAGAGATCCGGCACTTTTGCCGAATTGTCGCGTGCCATCGGGCAGGTCTCCTGGAGGGCCGGGGCGTCGTCCCGAATCACTGCGATGATAATCGCATGTTATGGTCATCTGTGCGCTGGTCTTCACAGGACGTTGCCGGGACAAGGATCGCAGCCACCCTCCGTGCAGCCCGTGATGGCAGGTTTATCGTCAGTGAGTGTGGCATTACCTTGTCAATTCAACAAAAAAGGCGGCCGAAGCCGCCTTTTCCGGTATCTGACAAACGCGCTCAGCAGGAATAATACATCGCGTATTCGACCGGATGCGGCGTGTGCTCGAAGCGGATCACTTCGCCCATCTTGAGGTCGATATAGCTGTCGATCATGTCATCGGAGAAGACGCCGCCAGCGGTGAGGAATTTGCGGTCCTTGTCGAGCGAGACGAGGGCCTCGCGCAAGCTCCCGCACACCGTCGGGATCTTCTTCAACTCGCGCGGCGGCAGATCATAGAGATCCTTGTCCATGGCTTCGCCCGGATGGATCTTGTTGACGATGCCGTCAATGCCGGCCATCAGCAGCGCCGCAAAACCGAGATAGGGGTTGGCGGCCGGATCGGGGAAGCGCACTTCCACGCGCTTGGCCTTGGGCGAATTCGTCCACGGAATACGGCAGGAGGCCGAGCGGTTGCGCGCCGAATAGGCGAGCAGCACGGGGGCCTCGAAACCCGGAACCAGACGCTTGTAGGAATTGGTCGTCGGGTTGGTGAAGGCGTTGATTGCCTTGGCATGCTTGATGACGCCGCCGATGTAGAACAGGCAGGCTTCTGACAGGCCGGCATATTTGTCGCCGGCAAACAGCGGTTTGCCATCCTTCCAGATCGACTGGTGGCAGTGCATGCCTGACCCGTTATCGCCATAAACCGGCTTGGGCATGAAAGTCGCTGTTTTGCCATAGGCCTGGGCGACGTTGTGGATGCAGTACTTATAGATCTGCAGCTGATCGGCCATGGTCACCAGCGTGTTGAACTTCATGCCAAGCTCGTGCTGGGCGGAAGCCACTTCGTGATGGTGCTTTTCAACCGTTACGCCCATCTGCGCCATGGCAGCGAGCATTTCCGAGCGGATATCCTGGCAACTGTCGAGCGGCGGGACCGGGAAATAACCGCCCTTGGTGGCGATGTGGTGACCAAGATTGCCCGACTCATATTCGGCATCCGTATTGGTCGGCAATTCCATGCTGTCGACGCGAAAGCCGGTATTGTAGGGGTCGGCGGCGTATTTCACATCGTCGAAGATGAAGAATTCGGCTTCCGGGCCGAACATGATGGTGTCGCCGATCTTGAGCTGTTTGACGTAGGCTTCCGCCTTCTTGGCAATCGAGCGCGGATCGCGATTGTAATGCTCGCCCGAGATCGGGTCGAGAATGTCGCAGACCACCGAGATCGTTGTCTGGGCAAAGAAGGGATCAACCGTGGTGCTGGAGGGGTCTGGCATCAACATCATGTCGGATTCATTGATCGCCTTCCAACCGGCAATCGACGAACCGTCGAACATGATGCCTTCCGCAAACATGTCCTCGTCAACCATTGTCACGTCATACGTCAGATGCTGCCACTTGCCGCGATAGTCGGTGAAGCGGAAATCGACATATTTCACATCCTTGTCCTTGATCAGCTTCAGGACATCTTTTGCAGTCTTCATAGTTTTCCCCTTTTCATGGCTCCGGTTGCGGAACCTTCTGCAAACAGCGCGCGGTGGATGTCGGCCCGGATGGCGGTGAACATCCTTAGTCCACGCTCTAAACCCTCAAATCGCGTCTTCGCCAGTCTCTCCGGTACGGATGCGCACAACCTCTTCTATGGTCGACACGAAAATCTTGCCATCGCCGATGCGCCCTGTCTGGGCCGCCTTGCGGATAGCCTCGATCGATGATTCGACCTGATCATCCCGCAGAACCACCTCAATCTTCACCTTCGGCAGAAAATCGACCACGTATTCCGCGCCACGATAAAGCTCTGTATGGCCCTTCTGGCGGCCAAAACCCTTGGCTTCAGTGACTGTGATGCCTTGAAGCCCTACCTCCTGCAGCGCTTCCTTCACCTCGTCGAGCTTGAAGGGCTTGATGATCGCCTCGATTTTTTTCATGAAAATTGTCCTGAGCTTTCCCCGGCCTTTTAAACCACAATGTCTTATGAGCGGCGCCCGCTTCAAACGCCTCATTCCGCGGTCACCCTAGCAGGGGGCGTGCCAGTTGCCAGACGAAAAATGGCGAGGAAATATCGGATGATCGGCCGGTAAACGGATCGATATTTGTTGTGTCCGGCAATAATTGCCTAAAAAAAGGGCAATTTGCACAAAAATTATACAGATGTTTTGTCCGATAGCACGCGTCGCAGGGCTGTGACAGATGCGCGGGGATCGTCGGTCATAACGACAGGTTCTGATCGACCGTTAGCCTGTCGCCTGCGACGCAAAAGACGGGCTACCGGTGTCAGGAGCCCGTCTCGTCGCATGGTTTGGAGCATGCTGTAAAAACGTAGAAACTGGATTTTCTGTAACAGCATGCGAAAACAATAAGATAAGAGCAGATTGCGATTCAGGGTAATCGCAATCTGCTCTGATGGGCGCGTCTAGCGAGCCGCCGTGACGCCGGTTTCCGAGAACGATATTTCGTTCCAGATCTTGGCGGCCGAATTATAACGAAGCTCCATCGTCTGCGTGCCGGTGAAGGTGCGAGTTGCCGGCACAGCGTAACCATTCTGGCTACCGGTCGCGAACACGACCTTTGCCGTAGGCGACCCGCCGCTCACCTTGATGACCTGGCCGTCGCTATACTGGCTGGTGTTGAGGGTAGCTGTCACGAGTGAACTCCCAGCGTGGACCCGAAAAAGTTCATAGACCGGTGTCACGACGGTACCGTTGGCGACCACATTCGAGTAGGTGGGCCCAGACAGGATATTGTAGCTGTTGCCTGAGAACAGGGGGCGCGTGCCGACAAAATTCAAGGCATTTAACGATGGAGGGCGTGTTTCATAGAACTGATTGTTGGCAATCTTGATTGCCTTGTAATCACCTGCCGCACCATAGACAACGCTGCTAGAGGTCGCCAGATCTGCGCTGCGGAAAGTGTTAGTCTGTACGAGCAAATTGTCCACCTGACCGCCAAGCGTTACAAACTGACGGAAACCGGAGACAGAATTGTCCTGAACAACGATATTCTTGTTGATCCTCAGCCCGGCAACCACGGTATTGGGAGCCGTTCCGAATTGGACAAAACTACCCGTCGGGCAATTGCTGGCGGTGTTGTTGGTGATGCGGATGGGGCCGCCGACGCCACCATAAAAGCCGAAGACGCCGACGCAATCGGAGAAGCGGTTATTGATGAAGGTGTAGGGCTGTTCAAGGCCGTCACCCTGCGCAAGCGCGATACCCTGACCTCCGCGGGCGCTGTGGAAGATATTATTACGGAAGGTTCCGGACTTGCCTTGGAAGGCCGTGCCGATTTCGATCCAGAAGCGGCTGAGGCCGAATTCCGAATTTTCGACGATGGCATCGGCCGTCACATTATAGGTCGAGGCGTTGGTGTCTTCTGATTTAACGCGGTTGAGATGCAGCCGCTTCATGCCGAGACCGCCGACATAAATGACCTCGCCGCGATAGCGATGAACATAAATATCCTCGAGCACGACATTGTCGACCTGCGTGTCCTGCGACGGCACGATGCCTTTGTGGGTGATGTCCCAGCCATCGCCCGTTCCGGTGTCCGCAGGGAAATAATATTTACCCGTCCATCCCGCCTGGCCGTCGAGTTCGAAACGCTTCAGCGTGATGTTGACGCGCGGCGCGGTTGCTTTGTTCGTGCCCTGCACGTGAATGCCGCGCCCGCGCAGTACCTTGCCGTTGACAACTTGATATTCCGGCGGCGTCAGCAGGACCGTACGGCCCGGGCCTGCGCCCCACAGCGTGATGTTGTCGCGGGCAATGACGATAGCAGCCGTCACATTGGCGTTGGAGGGGAATCCTGTTTTGAAGCCGAGCGTATAGCGGCCCTCGGGGAGGCAGATCGTTCCTCCGCCCTTGGCGCCCAAGGTTTCAATGGCGCTGTTCACCGTAGCCGCGTTGGCGGCAATCACTGCAGGCCGCGTGTCCTGCGCGACAAAGGCGCCGAATTCGTCAACCCGGTGAGCATTGGTGGCGGCCAGACATTCCTGCGGATAAGTCGGAACAGCCGGCGCAGCCCCTTGCGGTTCACCCGGAGGGCGCGTGGGTGTTGAGGCGGTAGAACCGGACTTCGGCAACAATCCGATCGAATAGGTTGGATTTGCACCACATATCGATTGATAAACGGATGCAGGCAGACTTGATTGCAGTGCCGCGCAAATGCGCGACGTCTGCTGTGGTGTGGCGGGGCTTGCTTGGGCGCTGGCGGGCGTCGGCAGTGCGACACTCAGCAGCAATGCCGCGAGGGTGAGGGCTGATTTGGGCTGTGGATGAAGTTGGAATGTTGATAACATCGATATGCGACTCCTTGAACAAAAATGTAATAAATAGATGGGTTGGGCATGACATAGTGTATTCATAATATGTTGCTGTCGATTGTATAAAATAGACAAATTTTTATTTTGTATGTAATTATATTTGTGTCGAATAATACTATATATAGAACATGTTTTTAATTGATGTGATAATTAAATATATAAAATTATAATATAAGATTTATTTTCTACGCCGTAATTGAAAAGCTGCTGGCAAATCCGCGAAACGGCGCTGCCAGATCGCGCCAGTAGAGACGGTGAAGTCCCGGGCGTTCAGCAACGAAGGCCAAAAGCAGGCGCTCGCCAGGCTCCAGAAGGATGGTGTCGAGGACCCAGGGCTTGACGCCATCATCAAGGCCATCGAGCGGGCGCAGATGCTGGCTGTCGCAATGGAGCACGGCAGGGGCGGGGCGCAAATTGTCGACGATCAGGACGATCGTGCGGCCGAGGGCGGCAGAAAACAACGGGGCTGCGAGGGCGCTGGCTTGTGCCTCTCCAAGCCAATGCCGCCCCCCGGGCGACACGGTGACGCGCAGGGCTTTTGCCAGATCAAGCCGCGGTGCCTTCACCTCCGGCAGGGCGATGAAGGGTTCAGGCAAGCCCTGTCGCAACGGGTGATCGCCGACAAAAGGCAGGCCGATCAGGTCCACATCAATCGGTCCTAGCCGCGTCGAGATGGCGAGTGGAGCGTCCGGTCTGGCGTTGATCTCAACCAGCAGATCGACCCGCCCGCCGGGCGGCAGGACGATTTTATTGCCAGCCGGTTCGAAAACCTCGCACGGCGCCCCGTCGAGCGCGACGATGCGCGGCACGAACCCGCGCATCTCGAGCACGAGAATGCGGACGGTCGACGCATTGGCAAGCCGCAGGCGCAGCCTTTCATGGCGGCGGATCGGCACATCAAACCGTTCCAATCGGCCATTGACCGCAAGCGCATTACCGAGCCGTGGCCCGGTCGCGGGCACAATCGAGCCATTGGGCGACAGGCGAAAATCCTTGAGCAGAACGCCGACATCATTGTCAGCGGCGGTCTGTTCCCTGTCCTCGACGATCAGCAGGCTCGCCATGCCGCGCTCGCTGAGTTGTGCTTCGAGCGGCGATGGCACCAGAAGGCATGAGCCGCCGCGATGAGGGCGCACCACAAACATGCGCTCGCTCATGGGCGCGATGGTCTCGCCACTGCTTGCAAACCCGTCGCCGCGAAAGCCGCGCGCCACCACCGACACCGGATGATCGAGGGTGTTTTTGAAGATCACACGGTCTTCGCTGCCGGCCCGCAATCTCAAAGCCTGATCGCCGGCAGGCCCGTTTATCGACAGCAACTCGCTCGCAAGCGCCGGCGCTGGCAATAACTGGACGCGGGCTTGCTCGATGGTCAGCGTCTGGGGTGAAGGGCGCAGCGCCGGCGGGTAGCCCGGCTCGCCATGCGCGCGGTCCATGGCAAGGAGCGCGAGCATCAGCCCGCCTCCAATGACCTCGCGGCGGTTGACACCCGATGTCGTGCCCATCTGGCATGCATCTGGCTTAGTCATGGCCTGGGGCAATATCACGCCCCGGCGATGTCCCGTTTTGAAACGGAGGTGTCTCATGTCGAAAACCGTCCTTGGCTTTGGCCTTGCGGTTCTCGTCGCATTTTATGCAACGATTGACCATTATGCAGGGCATGATGCACAGGCAGCTGGTTTTTTGACCATGGCTGCCGGTTTTCTCGTGCTGCAGACGGTGTTGCTGATGACTGATCGACGTTAAGTCACCATTGGGGAAAGTCGTGGGTATAAGATCGATTTTCCACGCGCGGCTCCCCATGACCCATGATATACAGCACCCCGCGCGGGCGTGGCGGAACTGGTAGACGCACTGGATTTAGGTTCCAGCGGCGCAAGTCGTGGGGGTTCGAGTCCCTCCGCCCGCACCACCTAACATTCTTTTGGCGGATGCAGCCGCCTTGAAAAACCTCGCTCACTCCTGTAGCACCGCGCGATCTTGAAGCGTATCCGCGCCGCCGCGCTTGAAAAATGGCGACGTTGGGTTTTGCGCGCATTATCCGAGGACGAATTCCATGCAAGTTACCGAAACGCTGAACGATGGCCTGAAGCGTGAATTCAAGGTCGTCGTCACCGCTGGCGATCTGGGCAGCAAGCTGTCGGCGCGCCTGGAAGAGATGCGTGCGCGCGCCAACATCCCCGGTTTCCGCCCCGGCAAGGTGCCGCTGGCGCACCTGAAGCGTGTCTACGGCAAGTCGGCGATGGCTGAAGTCGTCAATGACGCGGTGGGCGAAGCCACCCGGACGATCACGGTTGACCACAAGCTGAAGCTGGCAAGCGAACCAAAGCTCAATTTCCCCGAGGATCAGGATGAACTCACCGCAGTCATCGAAGGGCGCGGCGATTTGTCCTATACGATGGCGATGGAAATCCTGCCGACCATCGAATTGATGGATTTCAAGTCGATTTCGCTGGTGCGCGACGTGACGGAGGTCAGCGACAAGGACATCGATGAGGCTGTCCAGCGCATTGCCGACCAGAATCGGCCGTTTGTTGCCCGCGATGCAGGAGAGACGGCAAAGGATGGGGACCGTCTGACCATTGATTTCGTCGGCACCATCGACGGCGAAGCCTTCGAGGGAGGCACGTCGCAAGGTATTTCTCTGGTTCTGGGTTCAAAGAGCTTCATTCCCGGTTTTGAAGACCAGATGATCGGCGCCAAAAGCGGTGATGAGCGTACCGTGAAGGTGACGTTTCCGGCCGAGTATCAGGCCGCCCATCTGGCCGGCAAGGAGGCAAGCTTTGCCGTCACGGTCACCGAAGTGGCTGCCCCTGGCGATCTCAAGCTGGATGATGATTTCGCCAAGACGCTGGGGCTTGAAGGGATCGACAAGCTGAAAGAGGCGGTGCGCGATCAGATCGCCCGCGAGGACGGCGCCCAGTCGCGCCGTCGCCTCAAGCGTCGCCTTCTCGATGTCCTTGATGGTGAATATAAATTCGATCTGCCGCCAACCTTGGTCAATCAGGAAGTGGACGCCATCTGGCGCAATCTCACCGCCGATATGGAGCGCGCCGGCCGCAGTTTCGCCGACGAGGGCACGAACGAGGAAGAGGCCAAGGCCGATTATCGCAAGATTGCCGAGCGCCGCGTGCGTCTCGGCCTTTTGCTGGCTGAAATTGGCGAGCGCAACCAGATCAAGGTGCTGGATGAAGAGATCAACCGCGCCCTTTTCGAGCGCGCCCGCCAGTTTCCCGGTCAGGAGCGCGAAGTGATCGAATTCTATCGCAAGACCCCGGAAGCCCTGGCGGAATTGCGCGCTCCGATCTTCGAAGAGAAGGCTGTCGATTATATCCTCGAACTTGCCAAGGTGAGCGAGAACAAGATTGAGCGTGCGGCTCTTTTCGCGCCTGAGGAAGGTGAGCCCGGCACCGAGGCTGAGGCCGAGGCACCCAAACCCAAGCGCACCCGCAAGAAGGCCGAATAACGGCCCTCACGACTGCTGGCCGTTAGCCTCGTTGCGCAAGAATGTTTGCAGCCTCTTACACAACGGCGGCATAATACCCATCTGCGAATGAGTCGGGCTCTGATCGAGCCCACTCTCAATATCGGCGGACATTTCCGGCGCGAGGCCGGAAACATCCCGATTCTTTAGGCGAGGAAACATGCGCGATCCTGTTGAAACATATGGTAGTTATCTCGTGCCCATGGTGGTCGAGAGCACCGCACGCGGCGAACGCGCCTATGATATCTATTCACGGCTGCTGAAAGAGCGCATCATCTTCCTCACCGGACCGGTCGAGGACGGGATGGCCTCGCTGGTGGTCGCCCAGCTGCTGTTTCTTGAGGCTGAAAACCCCAAGAAAGAGATCGCCATGTACATTAATTCACCCGGCGGCGTGGTCACCTCGGGGCTGGCGATCTATGACACGATGCAGTTCATACGCCCCGCCGTGCAGACATTATGTGTCGGTCAGGCGGCCTCGATGGGCTCGCTTCTTCTGGCAGCCGGCGCCAAGGATCAGCGCTTTGCGCTACCTAATGCGCGCATCATGGTTCATCAACCTTCGGGCGGCTACCAGGGTCAGGTGACCGATATCCTCATTCACGCCAAGGAGGTGGAGAGCCTGAAATTGCGCCTGAACGAGATCTATGTCCGCCATTGCGGGCGCAATCTCAAGGAAGTCGAGACGGCGCTTGAGCGTGATAATTTCATGACCGCCGAGGGCGCCAAGAGCTGGGGCATTATCGATCAGGTCATGGAAAAACGCCCGGAAGAGAGCGCAAAGCCCTGATTGGCGACAATGTGACGCTCATGCGAACGTGATCGTGTGAGCTATGAAATCTGTCTGATCGAATTAAAGCCTTCTTGATCTTCGATCGGTTACCATGGTCAGATTGGCGTTCGGGTCTAGGATGCCAACTCGGTAATTCACCTCTGGGAATGCGTCTGTCACAGCGCAGCCGGAGGATAGAACAGGAGCTTGACGGGCATGAGCAAGGCAACCGGTGATTCAAAGAACACGCTTTACTGCTCGTTCTGCGGCAAAAGCCAGCATGAGGTGCGTAAACTCATCGCCGGGCCGACGGTGTTCATCTGCGATGAGTGCGTCGAACTGTGCATGGACATCATTCGCGAGGAAAACAAATCCTCGCTCGTCAAATCGCGCGACGGGATACCGACACCCCGCGAGATCTGCAAGGTGCTGGATGATTACGTCATCGGCCAGGAGCATGCCAAACGGGTGCTGTCGGTGGCCGTTCACAATCATTACAAGCGCCTCAATCATGCAGCAAAGAACAATGAAGTAGAATTGTCGAAGTCGAACATCCTGCTGGTCGGTCCGACCGGTTCGGGCAAGACGCTGCTCGCCCAGACGCTGGCGCGCATCCTTGACGTGCCCTTCACCATGGCGGATGCGACCACGCTGACGGAAGCTGGTTACGTTGGTGAAGACGTCGAGAGCATCATTCTGAAGTTGTTGCAGGCCGCCGATTACAACGTCGAGCGGGCGCAGCGCGGGATCGTTTATATTGACGAGGTCGACAAGATCAGCCGCAAATCCGACAATCCCTCGATCACCCGCGACGTCTCGGGCGAGGGCGTGCAGCAGGCCTTGCTGAAGATCATGGAAGGGACGGTTGCTTCGGTGCCGCCGCAGGGCGGGCGCAAGCATCCGCAGCAGGAATTCCTGCAGGTCGATACGACCAACATCCTTTTCATCTGTGGCGGTGCGTTTGCCGGCCTCGAAAAGATCATTTCGCAGCGTTCGCGCTCGACCTCGATCGGTTTTGCCGCCAACGTCGCAGCTCCCGAGGATCGTCGCACCGGCGAACTGTTCCGCATGGTCGAACCCGAGGATTTGTTGCGGTTTGGCCTTATTCCTGAATTCATCGGCCGTTTGCCGGTCATCGCGACCCTTGGCGATCTCGACGAGGATGCGCTGATCAAAATCCTGACCGAGCCGAAAAATGCCCTCGTCAAGCAGTATCAGCGTCTTTTTGAGATGGAACAGGTCGATCTCAGCGTGAAGGATGACGCTCTGCGCGCCATCGCCCGCAAGGCGATCGACCGCAAGACTGGCGCGCGCGGACTTCGCTCCATCATGGAAGGCATATTGCTGGAGACAATGTACGATCTTCCCGGCCTTGAAGGTGTCTCGGAAGTTGTGCTGTCGGGAGAGGTTGTCGAAGGGAAGGGACGTCCGCTCTATATTTACAGCGACCGTCCCGAGGAAAAAGGCGCAACCGCCTGAAGCAAACAGGGCTTGTAAAGCAGCCCCCTTCTATTCTATTCCCCAAGGTAAGGGATAACTGGATAGAGGGCTCGCGATGCGGTACCTGGCGGTGTTTGTGGTGGTCGTCGCGGCTTGTCTGCAGCTGTCGATAGACCCGGCGGCAGCGCAATGGAATCCCGAGCGGCAATACGCCTACACGCGCCAGCAATGCGCCGCCTCCCGCTCGGCGATTGATAAGGACGAATGTCAGTACAATTCGGAATCTCTCATCAGTAATTTGCGTGACTGCATCAACGAAGGCAGCCCTTATGCGCGCCGCTGCGCGCAGCTGCTTCCCAGTGCTCAGGGTTTTCTGCGCCGCGTCAACAGCAGCCCGGTATTGCAGCAGCACCGCGCCGAACAGCGGGGCGCCAGTGAGGCAGCGGACATCCGAAGCCTGTGCGCGTCGCAAAATGGCGGTTACTGGGCCGGTTCATATGTGCCCTGTGTGCGCAGCTACGGCATAAACCCGTGAATTCTGTTTTTGCCATGATGTTACCTTGCGCTCGTGATGTTGACCGGCCAGCATTGCATTCTTGACAATTTACAAGGCCGTAACCACCTAGCCCTCAACAAGACAGACGATGGCAGCCTCTCTGGCAGTCAGGTCTGTGGAAGCGTAAGCTGGTCTTCAAAGATTCGTTGCCCTCGAACACGAGCACCCGGTGTCGTCAGTGACGACGTCCTCGAAACCGGGCTGTGGGACTGCCGACGCGACGACGCGCGGAAAGGAATTGAACAATGAGCGACAAGAACAAGACACCCCCGACGATCCAGAAATCGGACGTTTACGCCGTCCTGCCGCTGCGTGACATCGTGGTGTTTCCACACATGGTTGTACCTCTGTTTGTCGGGCGCGAGAAATCAATCCGTGCGCTTGAGGAAACCATGCGTACCGATCGCCCGATTATGCTGGTGACCCAGCGCAATGCCGGCGATGATGATCCAGCGCACGATGCTATCTATGAGGTTGGCACGCTCGCCAATGTGCTGCAGTTGCTGAAACTGCCTGACAATACCGTCAAGGTTCTGGTCGAGGGAACGGCGCGTGCGCGCGTCGTCAGTTATAATCCGCGCCAGGAATTCTACGAGGCACGGGCCGATCTCATCGACGATGGGAAGAGTGACAAGGTGGCCGTCGACGCGACCATGCGCTCGGTCGTTGCCGAGTTCGAAAACTATGTGAAGCTCAACAAGAAATTGTCGGCTGAAATCGTCGCTGCCGTGACGCAGATCAGTGAGCCGGACAAGCTTGCTGACACGGTGTCAGCGCACCTTGCCGTAAAAATCCCGGAGAAGCAGGAACTGCTGGAACTGCCGACCGTTCAGGCACGCCTAGAGCGCATTCTTGGTATTATGGAAGGCGAAATCTCGGTCCTCCAGGTGGAAAAAAAGATCCGCAGCCGCGTCAAGCGCCAGATGGAGAAGACGCAGCGCGAGTATTATCTCAATGAGCAGATGAAGGCGATCCAGCGCGAACTTGGCGATGAGGATGGTAAGGACGATCTGGCCGAGATCGAAGAGAAGATCCGCACCGTCAAGCTGTCCAAGGAAGCGCGCGAAAAGGCGATTGCCGAACTGAAAAAGTTGCGCCAGATGTCGCCGATGTCGGCGGAAGCAACCGTCGTGCGCAATTATCTCGACTGGATGCTGTCGATCCCGTGGGGCGGCAAGGCACGCGTCAACAAGGAGTTGAGCGCAGCCCAGAACGTGCTGGAGCACGATCATTACGGGCTTGAGAAGGTCAAGGAGCGCATCGTCGAGTATCTCGCCGTCCAGAGCCGCTCGAACAAGCTGAAAGGTCCGATCCTCTGCCTCGTCGGCCCGCCAGGCGTCGGCAAGACCTCGCTTGGCAAATCGATCGCCAAGGCGACCGGGCGCGAATTCGTCCGCGTATCGCTGGGTGGCGTGCGCGATGAGGCGGAAATCCGCGGGCATCGCCGCACTTATATTGGCTCGATGCCTGGCAAGATCATCCAGTCGATGAAGAAGGCAAAGAAGACCAACCCGCTCTTCCTGCTCGATGAGATCGACAAGATGGGCATGGATTTCCGCGGCGATCCGTCGTCCGCCTTGCTCGAGGTGCTCGATCCCGAACAGAACTCGACCTTCGCCGATCATTATCTTGAGGTTGATTACGATTTGTCGAATGTGATGTTCATCACCACCGCCAATACGTTGAACATCCCGCCAGCGCTGCTCGACCGCATGGAGATCATCCGTATCGCCGGCTACACCGAGGATGAAAAGGTCGAGATCGCCCGGCGCCATCTCATTCCTCATCAGCTCACCGCCCACGGTCTTGGCGACAAGGAATGGTCGGTTGAGGACGACGCGCTGCTGGAAGTCATCCGCCGCTATACGCGCGAAGCCGGAGTACGCAATCTTGAGCGCGAAATCGCCCGGCTGTGCCGCAAGGGCGTGACGGAGCTGGTCGCCTCCAAGGGCAAGCGCAAGAGCGTCAAGGTCACCAGGGACGGGCTTGAGTCCTATCTGGGTGTTCCGAAATTCCGCTTCGGTGCGGCTGAGGATGAAGATCAGGTCGGCGTTGTCACAGGGCTGGCGTGGACGGAAGTGGGCGGCGAGTTGCTGACGATTGAAGCAGTCATGATGCCTGGCAAAGGCAGAATGACCGTCACCGGCAATCTCAAGGAGGTGATGAAGGAATCGATTTCGGCAGCGGCCTCCTATGTCCGCTCGCGGGCGATTGATTTTGGTATCAAGCCACCGCTCTTTGATCGTCGTGATGTCCACGTCCATGTCCCCGAGGGCGCCACACCGAAGGATGGTCCGTCCGCTGGCATCGCCATGGCGACCACCATCGTCTCGGTGATGACGGGCATTCCGGTCAGGCGCGACGTGGCGATGACCGGCGAGGTCACGCTGCGCGGTCGCGTGCTGCCGATCGGCGGCCTGAAGGAAAAGCTTCTGGCGGCGTTGCGCGGCGGGTTGAAGACGGTTCTTATCCCTGACGACAACGTCAAGGACCTCGCCGAAATCCCCGACAACGTGAAGAACGGCCTTACCATCATCGCGGTCAAGCGCATGGATGAGGTGCTGAAGCACGCCCTCGTTCGTCTGCCCGAACCTACGACCTGGGAGGAGGGTGAAGTGATCGCCGGCGGCGCCAAGACCGCTGATGATGACAATTCGACGATGTTCGTCGCCCATTGATGACGAGGGCGCGGCTCTGCTTTGCATGGTTCGCGCCCGCCCTGTTTGTCGTGGTAAATTTGATGACAGCGGCGCTCCCGGCAAGGCCGGCGGGCGCCGCTGTTCATTTCAATCGTGGCAATGACGCCGAACCTGAAACGCTCGATCCGCAGCGCAGCTCCACGCTCGCTGAAGCCCATATCCTTCGCGATCTCTTCGAAGGTCTGCTGATCCAGGACCGGGCAGGCGAATTGGCGCCGGGTGCCGCTGAAAGCTGGGCGGTGTCAGCCGATGCGCTGACCTATACCTTCAAGCTGAGGCATGATGGGCAATGGTCAAACGGTGATCCGGTCACGGCGGAGGATTTCGTTGTCGCACTGCGTCGCCTCGTCGACCCCTCAATCGGTGCTGAATACGCCAATGTCATCTACCCCGTGCGCAATGCCGAGGCGATCAGTGCCGGCACGAAGCCGCCCGAAACGCTCGGTATAGCCGCGCCAGATCACCATACGCTGATCATCACCCTTGAAACGCCGACACCCTATTTTCTTGACTTGCTCGCCCATCAAACAACGCTCCCCGTTCATCGCGCGAGCCTCGCTGCCCACGGCGCTGCCTTCGCTGCACCGGGAAAACTGGTGAGCAATGGCGCCTATGTGCTTGCCGAGAACCTACCGGGCTCGCATATCCGCCTGACGAAGAATATCCGCTTCCATGACGCCGCTTCCATCAGCATCGATGTTGTCGATTATATCCTCGTCAAGGACCTCGCCGCCGGTGTGCGGCGCTTTCGTGCCGGTGAACTCGATTTTCTGCCCGATGTGCCAAGCGACCAGATCAAGGCGTTGCGCCTTGCCTACGGCGAGCAGCTGATGATCGCCCCCCTGCAAGGCACCATCTATTTCGGCTTTGATACCACCAAGCCACCTTATAACGACAAGCGTGTGCGCCAGGCGCTCTCCATCGCCATTGATCGCGACGTGCTGGCTGACGACATCGCCAGCGGTTCGATCATTGCCGCCGCGCGCTTCGTTCCACCGGGAACTGCCGGAACCGCCACCACAACTGCCAATCCGTCATGGCAGGCGCTGTCGATCATCGAGCGCGAGGACAGGGCGAAGGCGCTCCTGGCGGAGGCCGGATTTACCGCCTCTCGTCCTTTGAGTGTCGAATTGCGCTACAATGCCAGCGACAACAACAAGGCGATGGCGGTGGCGGTCGCTGACATGTGGAAACAGGTCGGTGTCACCACCCGTTTCGTCGCAACCGATTCACGCACGCATTTCGCCTATCTCCGTGACAAGGGCGATTACGACGTGGCCCGGGCCGGCTGGATCGCCGATTACAACGATCCGCAGAACTTCCTTTTCCTGCTCGAAAGCGGCAGTGGCCTTAACACGACGCGCTGGTCTTTTCCTCCCTTCGATCGCCTGCTGCAGGCAGCGCGGAGTGAACGCGATGCCGACAGGCGTTTTATGCTTCTGCGGCAGGCGGAAGATATGATGCTCGATGAGGCACCATTGACGCCGATCGCCCATTATACAGGGCGCTACCTTGTGTCAGCCCGCCTGAGCGGGTTCATTCCCAATCTGCGTGCCGCCAACGCCACGCGATTTCTGCAGCTCGCCCGCTAGCGTCGGACATTGGCGCGGTCTGACCCTGGGCGACCTGGCAGATGTCGCTTTGACGCCTGCCATGTCTTCGTGCTTCGATCACCTGATCGTGCTGGACAGGTGAGCCATGGCCCTTATTGATCGGTGTAAATCTCTGCTGTTCGTTCTTGTATTGGGTGGTGTGACCAGCGGGGCGGCTCTTGCCCAGACCATCTATCATCGCGGCAATGATGCGGACCCTGAGACGCTCGACCCTCACAAGACATCGACAGTGGCGGAAGCAAACCTCGTCCGCGACCTTTATGAAGGTCTCGTCATCCATAACGGACAGGGCAGGGTCGTACCAGGTGCCGCCGAAAGCTGGACGGTTTCAGCCGATGGCAAGGTCTACACCTTCAAGCTGCGCGCCAGCGGCAAATGGTCGAACGGCGCGGCGGTCACGGCGAAAGACTTCGTCTTTTCCTTCCGCCGCATCGTTGATCCGAAAACCGGCGCCAAATATGCCAGCATCATCTATCCCATCGCCGGGGCAGAGCGCATCAACACCGGCAAGGCACCGGTCGAGACGTTGGGCGTCAAGGCAGTTGATGATCGTACGCTGGAGATCACGCTTGAAAACGCCACACCCTATTTTCTTGAACTCCTGACCCACCAGACACCAAGCCCGGTGAACGAAGCAAGCGTGAGCGCACTTGGCGCTGATTTCATCAAAGCGGGCAATCTCGTTTCCAACGGCGCCTATATGCTGAAGGAAAACCTGCCCAACACGTTGATCACCCTCGTCAAGAACCCACATTTTCACGACGCGGCCAATGTCAGGATCGACCAGGTCAACTACATCCCGATCAAGGACACGGCTGCGGGCGTGAGGCGCTTCATCGCTGGTGAAATTCTGTCGATGAATGACATTCCAGCCGATCAGCTGAAGGCGCTGCGCACGCAGCTTGGCAGTCAGGTCAATGTCGCGCCGCTGCTTGGCACCTACTACATCGCCTTCAATACAAAGAAGCCGCCCTTCGACGACAAGCGGGTGCGCACTGCCCTTGCCATGGCGGTCGACCGCGAGGTGCTGTCGGAAGAAATCTGGGCAGGAACGCTGGTGCCCGCTTATTCCTTCGTGCCACCCGGCACGGCCAATTATGGCAATCCCGGCGCCGTTGCCTGGCAGGATCAGTCGGTGATCGAGCGCGAGGAAACGGCGAGGAAACTGCTAGCCGAGGCAGGCTTTGGCCCCTCAAACCCGCTCAAGGTCGAACTGCGCTACAATGTGACGGATAACAACAAGGCGACTGCGGTCGCACTGGCGGGCGACTGGAAGCGCATCGGCGTTGACACCAGCTTCATCTCGACGGACGCGAAAACTCATTTTGCCTTTCTGCGCGAAAAGGGCGCCTATGACATCGCCCGCGCCGGCTGGATCGCCGACTACAACGATCCGCAGAATTTTCTGTTCCTGTTCGAGGGCGGCAATGGCGGGCTCAATTACCCGAGCTGGGCACATGCAAAATACGACGCGTTGATGAAATCAGCGGCACGTGAACTTAACCTCGCGGCGCGTGCTGGTATTCTGCGCGAGGCCGAGACCCTGCTGCTTGCCGAGGCGCCCGTTGCGCCCTTGCTGTTTTATACAAACCGCATCCTGATCTCGCCAAAGCTCTCGGGCTTCACGCCGAATTTGCGCGGCGCCAACGCCACGCGCTTCATGTCGATCCGGAATTGATCGTCAGGGCAGGTGTCCCAGCCGATGATCGGTTATGTAACCCGTCGCCTGGCCGCGTGCGTGCCGACGCTGTTTGTCGTCGTCACCCTGTCATTCTTTCTGATCCGCCTGGCGCCTGGCGGGCCGTTTGACCTTGAGCGACCGCTTGATCCGCAGGTACTCGCTAATCTGCGGCGCATCTACCAGCTCGACCAGCCTCTGATCGTTCAATATGGCAACTACCTGGCATCGCTCCTGCGCGGTGATTTCGGGCCATCCTTTTCCGTGCGCGATTTTACCGTTGCCGAATTGCTTGGCCACGGCCTGCCGGTATCGATCCTGCTCGGCACGCTGGCCTTGGTCCTGTCGTTTGGTCTTGGCGTGGTGTTGGGCACACTCGCGGCGCTGCGCCAGAACCGCACCATGGATCACGCGGTGATGGTCGGCGCAACGCTTGGCTTGACGATCCCCAATTTCGTCATCGGTCCGCTGCTGCAAATCCTGCTGGCGCTGACGCTTCACTGGCTGCCGGTCGCTGGCTTTGACAATGGTAACATCCGCAACCTCATCATGCCGGTGATCGTGCTTGCGCTCCCGCAGATCGCGGTTGTAGCGCGCCTCACGCGCGCATCCATGATCGAGGCACTGCGCGCCAACCACATTCGTACCCTGCGTGCCTATGGTCTGTCGCAGACTGGCGTTGCCCTTCACGCGCTGCGCGGTGCGCTGCTGCCTGTCGTCTCCTATCTGGGACCGGCGGCAGCGTCCCTGCTGACAGGCTCGCTGGTGGTCGAAACGGTCTTCGGACTGCCGGGTATTGGTCGCTATTTCGTCGATGCAGCGCTCAACCGCGACTACACGCTGGTGATGGGGACCGTTGTGCTGATTGCGGTTTTCGTGCTGGTCTTCAATCTTATCGTCGACATTCTCTACGCTCTTCTTGATCCACGGGTGCAGGAATCATGAGCGGACATTCTCCCGCAGCCTCGCCAGCCCACAAGCAGCCCGGCTCGCCGCGCCAGCGCGCCTGGGCGCGCCTCAAGCGCCACAAGGCGGCCATGGCAAGCCTCGTCTTTCTCTGTGTCATGACGCTTGCAGCAATTATCGGTCCAGCCCTCCAGCCACATGACTTCACGCGCGTCTTCACCGATTATGTCCGCACCCCGCCAAGCCTGACGGCCTATCCGCGCCCCGATCAGATCGGGCCGGCTATCGACCGTATCGCTGCACGCATGCGCACCAAGGTCGAGCGTGTATGGGTATCCGGCGAGCGAGTGGAGGTCACCCTCACCGCCGAGCGAGCGATCGACCGGCGCCTGACAGCCCTCTTCGAGCGCTCCGATCTTTTTGCTGCCGCCGAGGCGATCGAACTCAGCGATGGCGGCAGACGCCTTTCCGTCAGCGTGCCGATCATCAAGCGCTATTTCTTCTTTGGAACCGACGGCAATGGTCGCGATCTTTTGGCGCGCACGCTGATCGCCGGGCGGGTCAGTCTCCTGATCGGGTGTCTGGCAACGGCGGTAGCCCTGCTGATTGGCGTCGCCTACGGCGCCATTGCTGGCTATGCCGGCGGTCTGGTGGATGGTGTGATGATGCGCATCGTCGATATTCTTTATGCGTTGCCGTTCATCTTCTTTGTCATCATGCTCGTTGTCGTTCTGGGGCGAAATGTCGTGCTGATGTTTTTGGCGGTCGGTGCCATTGAATGGCTCGACATGGCACGGATCGTCCGCGGACAGACTTTGTCCCTGAAAAGACGGGAATTCGTTATCGCCGCAAACGCGCTCGGGGTCAGGCCTGCAGGCGTGATTGCGCAGCATATCATCCCTAACACCTTCGGTGTCATCATCGTCTACATGACGCTTCTGGTGCCCAAAGTGATCCTCGGCGAAAGCTTCCTTTCCTTCCTCGGCCTTGGCGTGCAGGAGCCAATGACAAGTTGGGGTGTGCTGATTGCCGAGGGTGCACGCAATATTGAAGGCGCGACCTGGTTGTTGGTATTTCCAGCACTTTTTCTTGTGTCCACTTTGTTTGCGCTCAATTTTCTGGGCGACGGCTTGCGCGATGCGCTTGATCCGAGGAGCGAGTAGGCGCCAACAGCGCTTGCGTGTTTCTTTGTCGCGCCCTAATCGTAAATCAACGGGCGGTTAGCTCAGCGGTAGAGCGCTTCGTTTACACCGAAGATGTCGGGGGTTCGATCCCCTCACCGCCCACCATCGCACTTCCTCAAAGGGAGAGGATTTATACGAGATGCGCCTGCGTGTTCCAGACCAGAGCCGACGACTACCGGGCAGGCTGCGCCTTGTGCTCGCCACCATCATCGCCCTTGCCGGCGTCACGCTTGATCGGGCGCGGGCAGCAGATATGGAATTTCGCTGGGTGTCGTTGGGCGCCGACGGGCGGTGCGGGCGCGTGCCATGCCCCAGGGTGCTTGAGGCTGTCGGCGCCATTTCGCATGATACGCCAGCGGAGTTCCGCCGGTTTGTCGAACGCGAAGGCAATGAGCCAGGCGCCCGCCGCGCTGTGCTGCTGCATTCGCCGGGCGGGGATCTGGCTGCCAGCATGCGCCTTGGTATCGAGTTCCGCCGCCTCGGCATGATTGTTTATGTCGGGCGCTTTGTGAATGCGCAGACGCTGGAGGCTCATGGGCTGCTGACGCAGGGGCGCACCGCGAAGAAAGAGCGCGAACAATGGGGTGACGCGCATCCGGTGAACGGCATCTGCTATTCGGCTTGCGTGTTCACATTCATGGGCGGGGTGAAGCGCATGGTGCCGCAGACCAGTCGCCTTGGTGTTCACCGTCCAACCCTGATCGAGGAAACCTTCTTTGGAATTCCCTTGTTCGACAGGAAGAAGCCCGGCGGGTGGGATATCAACCGGATCGGTGATCTTGAGCGCACCTATTTGCGCTTCATGGGCGCCAATCCGCAGCTGGTCGCCCTTGCCCATTCCGTCGAACCGACGACGATCCGCGTCCTGTCGCCTCGCGAACTGAAGCGTTTTCGCCTCGTCACCCGCTAGAGGCAATGTCGCGCCTGACGGCGGTGGTTGATTGCGCTGGCGCAAGGGCTGATGCTATCAGGCCGTTCATTTTGAGAAGTGGAAAGCCATGTCGGTTGATTCTAATACTGTGAAGCGTGTCGCGCGCCTGTCGCGCATCGCACTCAGCGATGACGAAGTGCCGCATCTGCAAAGCGAATTGAACGCCATGCTGGCCTTTGTTGAGCAGTTGAATGAGGTTGATGTCACAGGCATCGAACCGATGACGTCGGTCATTCCGATGGCGCTGAAGAAGCGCAGGGATGTTGTGACGGCAGGCGGTGAGGCGGGCAAGATCACCGCCAACGCGCCGGCAAGCGATGATCATTTCTTTCTGGTGCCCAAGGTGGTCGAATGAGTGGGGCAAACGATCTGACCGCACTGACCATCGCCGAAGCGCGCGAAGGCCTGGCGGCAAAATCATTCACCGCACACGAACTCACCAGCGCCTATCTCGCGGCGATCGAAAAGGCGCGTGTGCTCAACGCCTATGTGATCGAGACGCCGGAGAAAGCGCTTGCCATGGCCGCTGAGAGCGACCGGCGGCTGGCATCAGGCAATGCCCGCCCGCTTGAGGGTATTCCGCTTGGCATCAAGGACCTCTTCTGTACTGAAGGCGTGCGCTCGACCGCATGTTCAAACATTCTGGGCGGTTTCATTCCCCCTTATGAATCGACCGTCACCAGCCAGCTCTGGCGCGATGGCGCAGTCATGCTGGGCAAGCTCAATTGTGATGAATTCGCCATGGGCTCATCAAACGAGACTTCTGCCTTCGGGCCGGTGGTCAATCCGTGGCGACGCACGGGATCGAACGTCGGCACGAACGCCGGCACGCTCGAAGGGACCGCCCTCGTGCCTGGCGGCTCGTCAGGCGGATCGGCGGCGGCAGTGGCGGCACGGCTCTGTGCGGGAGCAACCGCAACCGATACCGGCGGCTCGATCCGCCAGCCCGCGGCCTTCACCGGCACGGTTGGCATCAAGCCCACCTACGGCCGTTGTTCGCGCTGGGGCATCGTTGCCTTTGCATCTTCCCTTGATCAGGCGGGCCCGATTGCCCGCGATGTGCGCGATGCGGCCATCATGCTGCGCTCGATGGCAGGCAATGATGAGCGCGATTCAACCGCTGTCGATACGCCAGTGCCGGATTACGAAAAGGCACTGAGCGGCGAGGTGAGGGGGCTCACCATCGGCATCCCCAAGGAATACCGGCTCGACGGCATGGCGCCCGAGATCGAGGCGCTTTGGCAGCAGGGCATTGCCTGGCTGAAGGAGGCGGGCGCAAAGATCGTCGACATCTCGCTGCCCCACACCAAGTACGCCCTGCCGGCCTATTATATTGTCGCGCCAGCCGAGGCATCCTCCAACCTCGCGCGCTATGACGGCGTGCGCTATGGCTTGCGCGAGCAGGGCGGTGACATCACCGGCATGTACGAGAAAACCCGCGCCAGGGGCTTCGGCAAGGAAGTACGCCGGCGCATCATGATCGGCACCTATGTGCTGTCGGCTGGCTATTATGATGCCTATTACGTGAAGGCACAGAAGATCCGCACCCTCATCAAGCGCGATTTCGATCTGGCGTTCGCCGCCGGGGTGGATGCCGTGCTGACGCCCGCCACCCCGTCATCTGCCTTCGGCATTGGCGAAAAGGGATCGGCTGATCCGGTTGAAATGTATCTCAACGACATCTTCACCGTGACCGTCAACATGGCTGGCCTGCCGGGCATCGCCATCCCGGCCGGGCTTGACGCAAAGGGGTTGCCGCTTGCCCTCCAGCTCATTGGCAGACCCTTTGCCGAGGAAACGCTGTTTCGCTGCGGCGACGTCATCGAGCGCGCCGCCGGTCGCTTCACCCCGCCGGCATGGTGGACGCCATGATGAACACGATCGAGGCCCTGCGCGAGAACCAGCCGGTCGGCGACTATTACCGTGCTGCTTTCAGCAAATGGCGTGAGCTGTTGAAGGGATTCGAGAAATCGAGCCTCGTCGATTTCGCCACCGCCATCTCTGACGCCCAGCTCGATTACTTCGAAAAGCAATGTGGCGGCCGCTCCATGGGCCAGGAGATCATGGCCTGGACCGGCATCGCCTATTACTATGATGCCGAGGAAGCGGGCTTTGGCGATGATCTCGACAAGGCGCGCAAGATCTATGACGCGATGCAGCTGAGCCACATCTCGATTGAAGCCAAGATCAACGCCGAAAAGGCCGCCATCTCCTATGACCTCTTCGAGGATCTCGAAGAGGCGGAGGGTGAGGTATGAGGGCAGTCCCATGAACCAGATCATCAAAGGCGCCACCGGCGATTGGGAACTGGTGGTCGGCATGGAAGTCCATGCCCAGGTCACCTCCAGGTCGAAGCTGTTTTCCGGCGCTTCCACCGTCTTTGGTGCCGAGCCCAATGCCAATGTCAGCCTGGTGGATGCGGCCATGCCGGGCATGCTGCCGGTGATCAACGAGGAGTGCGTACGCCAGGCCATCCGCACCGGGCTTGGCCTGAAGGCAGCGATCAACAACCGCTCGGTGTTTGACCGCAAGAATTATTTCTACCCCGATTTGCCGCAGGGCTATCAGATCAGCCAGTACAAGAGCCCGATCGTCGGCGAAGGCGAGGTGAGCCTTGATCTTGCCGACGGCGAGAGCGTCAAGATCGGTATCGAGCGCCTGCATCTGGAGCAGGATGCCGGCAAATCGCTGCATGACCAGCACCCCACCATGTCGTTTGTCGATCTCAACCGCTCAGGCATTGCGCTCATGGAGATCGTCTCGCGCCCCGATATCCGCTCCACCGAACAGGCGAAGGCCTATCTCACCAAGATGCGCACCATTTTGCGCTATCTCGGCACTTGCGACGGCGACATGGAAAAGGGCTCCATGCGCGCTGACGTGAATGTCTCGGTCCGCCGCAAGGGCGACCCCAAGCTTGGCACACGCTGCGAGATCAAGAACGTCAATTCCATCCGCTTCGTTGGGCAGGCGATCGAGTATGAGGCGCGCCGCCAGATCGGCATTCTCGAAGATGGCGGCAAGATCGACCAGGAAACCCGCCTTTATGATGCGGGCAAAGGCGAGACGCGCTCCATGCGCTCCAAGGAAGAAGCGCATGATTACCGCTATTTCCCGGACCCTGACCTGCTGCCGCTCGAATTCGACGATGCTTATGTGGAAAATATCCGCGCCGCTCTGCCGGAATTGCCGGACGCCAAGAAGGCGCGCTTCATCGCTGATTACGGCCTTACCCCCTATGATGCGAGCGTGCTGACGGCAGAAAAGGAAACGGCCGACTATTTCGAGGCCGCCGTCACATCCGGCGATAAAAAGCGCGACGCCAAGCAGGTCGCAAACTGGATCAATGGCGATGTGGCAGCTTTCGCCAACAGCCAGAATGTGTCGGTGTCCGCCACCCATATCACGCCGGCGCAGATCGCCAGCCTCGTCGATCTCATCGCCGAAGGCGTGATTTCCGGCAAGATCGCCAAGGATGTGCTGGCAATCCTCATCAATGAGGAGAAGAGCGCCGATCCACGTGAGGTGGTCGAGACGCGCGCCCTCAGGCAGGTGACCGATACCGGGGCGATTGAGGCAGCCATCGATCAGGTGATCGCAGCCAGCCCCGACAAGGTCGAACAGGCAAAAGCCAAGCCCACCATGCTGGGCTGGTTCGTTGGCCAGGTGATGAAACAGACCGGCGGCAAGGCCAATCCGCAGACTGTGAACGATATCCTCAAGGCGAAGCTGGGGATATGAGCGGAGCATGACAGTGCACGCGACCATCCGTCCCGCCGAAAGCGCTGACTTGCCGGGCATACTGGCGATTTTCGCGGCTGATGATGTGGGCGGCCACGCCGAATATCGCGGGCTCGCCGACATGGCGGTCTATGAGCAGGTCTTCGATCGTATTGCCGCAAGCAGCGACAACGCGCTCTTTGTTGCTCTCGTTGATCGCAAGATCGTCGGCACCTTCCAGCTCACCTTCATCCCCGGCCTTGTCAATCATGGTCTGCTGCGCGCCAAGCTCGAGAGTGTTCATGTGCTGGCGGAAAACCGCAGCCAGGGCATCGGTGAGCAGATGGTGCGCCATGCGCTGGATGAGGCCCGCCGGCGCGGGGCTGGCATGATGGAGTTATCCTCCAACAAGAAGCGGCTGGCCGCCCACCGCTTTTATGAGCGCCTGGGGTTTGCCCGTTCGCATGAGGCCTTCAAGCTGATGTTGTGACGGCTCTAGCGCCAGATCGAGAAGCCCAGCGACGGACCGCCAAGCAGCAAGGCCGACCAGATCCAGGCAGATGTCCAGTTGGCGGTCTGGAACGCCCAGAACGGCATGCGGCTCATGCCGGCCAGCAATGGCACAATCGCCCGCAAAGGCCCGAAGAAGCGGCCGATGAACACGCCACCGGCGCCCCACCGCCGGAAGAAGGCTTCGCCTCGCTCCAGGATGGCCTGGCGCTTAACGAATGGCCCCATGTTCTTGACTTCACTGCCATAGCGGTACCCGAACCAGTACGATAGCCAGTCGCCAAGGGCAGCTCCAATACCTCCTCCCAGGATAACCGGGACCAGGTCGATATTGCTCGCTGCTGCCAAAATGCCAATACCCAGAAGAATCGAGGTCGCCGGCACAAAAAGGGAGATCACAGCCAAACTTTCGCAAAACGCCAGTAATCCGACGAGTGGCGGTCCCCAGTGCTGGTTATCACGCACAAAATGCACAAGGACTTGCGTCAACTGTTCCATGCACAGGCGTTAGCGGCTGGGCAGCGAGAGTGCAAGACCTTGCTCGAAAAGCCGTTGATCGGCGCCGCGCTGGTCGGCGACCTTAGAGTCAATCGAAAGTAAATATCGACCTGCGCAGGTTAACTGTTAACCGCGTGCGAGGTTATGAAGTATTCATCTAGAGTTTTAAGTCGAATTCTACAGATTGCGACTATGTTGGTTTCATACAGGGAATGCACCGGAAAATCCGGGCAAGCGTGAGACGAGCAAAATGATCAACAAGAGCAATCTGGCGAAGACCACCGAGACTTCAAAGCCTGCCGGCGAAATCAAGCGTCACTATCTGGACGCGCTGGCCATGGTCGAGCGCGCCCATCGCGGCCTGCTTGACGTCATCAAGGACGAGTTCGACCGCATCGGTCGCTCCGATGTCAACGCCACCCAGGCGCTGATCCTGTTCCATATGGGGGACGCTGAACTGACGGCTGGCGAATTGAAGACGCGCGGCTATTATCTGGGGTCGAACGTTTCCTATAATCTCAAGAAACTGGTCGATCTTGGCTATATCCTGCATCAGAAGAGCCGCGTCGACCGCCGCACCGTGCGCATCAAGCTGACCCCCAAGGGCCAGGAAATCCGCGCCGTTGTCGACAAGCTTTATGATCGCCAGACGCATTCGCTCGAAGCGGTGGCTGGCATTTCGCAGGAAGAATTCGATCGTTTATCGGCAGCGCTCCAGCGTCTGGAACGTTTTTGGATCGACCAGATCCGCTACCGCATGTGATGACGACATAATAAGAAGAAGAGAACGATGACAGGGAAGGGCGGCGCGCGAGGCCGCTCTTTTCGTTTTTGTGGCCGCGCGTCACAGCTTTGACCGATTTGACCGTCACTCTGCCACTCCAATCATGGTTGCCGACGTGAATCACATTGCTGTTGCCTGATCGATTGCAATCTGATCAACCGGATCGGCAGTCAGAGGCGAGCGGATCAAGGAAAGAATTGTGACGACATCGAACTGGAAATCGAGCGGAAGGCGGCTGACGCGCCGGAATTTTTCGACCCTGCTTGCCGGCATGGCCATGCTTGGTGGCAGCGCAAAAGCCCAGAGTTTCGTGTCAAACACAACAATTCCCGGCACCGAGTGGCGGGAACGCTTTGATATATCGACCCCGCAAGCAGGCCTGCCGGAGGCGCGCCAGAGCCCGCTTCTGGGAACAGCCTCTGTTGCCAATGTCGAGCGCGCGATCCAGCGCTACAATGATATCGTCGCGCGCGGCGGCTGGCCGACTGTGCCGGAAGGGCCGGCGCTACGCGTGGGTGTGGCAAGCCAAAACGTGCTGGCGCTGCGCCGTCGGCTGGTAGCCTCCGGCGATCTTGAACAAACGACCGGGCGGCAGGAAATTTTCGACAGTTTTGTCGAAGCAGCCGTCAAGCGCTTCCAGTATCGCCACGGGATCGCCCCGGACGGGGTTGTTCGTGCACCGACCTATCACGCGCTGAACGTTCCGGCCGAGCGCAGGCTGAGCCAATTGTCGCTCAATCTCGGGCGCCTGCGCACCATGGCTGTGCCGCTTGGCGAGCGATATGTGGCGATGAACATTCCTGCCGCCGAACTCGAAGCAGTGCAGGGCGGGGCGGTTATTCAGCGTCACAGTACGGTCGTCGGCCAGATCGACCGCCCCTCGCCGATACTTGCGGTTCGTATCGTCGAGATCAATTTCAACCCCTTCTGGACGGTGCCGGCCTCCATTGTCCGTCGCGATCTTATCCCCAAGATGCAGAAGGACCCGGAATATCTCGCCAAGAACAAAATTCGTATTTTTGACCAGACAAATAACGAGCTGTCGCCGCAATTCATCAACTGGAGCACCGAAGAAGCGGTGAATTTCCGCTTCCGCCAGGATCCGGGCAGCATTAATTCTCTGGGCAATGTGCGACTTGGCATGCCCAATACCGAAGCTGTCTACATGCACGACACGCCGCAAAAATCGCTGTTTGGTGGTGATGCGCGCTTCCATTCCTCGGGCTGCGCCCGCGTTCAGAATGTTCGCGAACTGGTGACGTGGTTGTTGTCGGATAATCCTGAATGGCAGCGCGTGCGCATCGACCAGGCGATCCGTACCGATGAGCGCATTGACGCCAAGCTGACGCGCCCGGTCCCGGTTTATTGGGTCTACATCACGGCGTGGGCGAACGCGGACGGCGTCATCCATTTCCGTGACGATGTCTACAAGCGTGACGAACAGCAGCTTGTCGGCAATCTTGCGCTGCCTGCGACGCCTTATGATTCAGTCGGGCCGCAAGCCTTTGTGCCGGGTGAAAAGCGGGCCGCGCGCGTGCAGTGATTGCGCTGTTTCCTGATGACGGGTTGCGCCCAGGTGGCGTTCTCGGCTAGTCGAGGCGAGTCTTTTGGCTGGTGAACGCTCCAGCTTCCTCAACGCTAGATCATACCGAGGCTCTTTTCATGGCTACCAGCAGCGCGGCGGACGGCTCTGTCCGCTCTCCTGATTTCTTTTCAGCCTCCCTTGAGGCGCGCGATCCTGCCATCGCTGCTGCTGTAAAAGCGGAACTCGGTCGCCAGCGTCATGAAATCGAGCTGATCGCCTCGGAAAACATCGTCTCGCGCGCCGTTCTGGAAGCGCAGGGCTCGGTGATGACCAACAAGTACGCCGAGGGCTATCCGGGACGGCGCTATTATGCGGGCTGCCAGCATGTTGATATCGCTGAACAACTGGCGATAGATCGGGCAAAAGAGCTGTTTTCCTGCGGTTTTGCCAATGTGCAGCCGCATTCGGGCGCACAGGCCAATCAGGCGGTGTTTCTGGCGCTCCTCAAGCCGGGTGACACGTTTATGGGTCTTGATCTGGCAGCCGGTGGCCATCTGACTCATGGTTCGCCGGTCAATCTGTCGGGCAAATGGTTCGTGCCCGTGCCCTACACCGTGCGCAAGAGCGACCAGATCATCGACATGGATGAGGTCGAGAAGATCGCTCATCAGGCCAAACCCAAGCTCATCATCGCCGGTGGTTCGGCCTATTCGCGCCATTGGGATTTTGCACGCTTTCGCCAGATTGCCGATGCAGTCGGCGCGCTTTTCATGGTCGATATGGCCCATTTCGCTGGTTTGGTGGCAGCAGGCGAGCATCCAAGTCCGTTCCCTCATGCCCATGTGGCGACCACCACGACCCACAAGACATTGCGCGGTCCGCGCGGTGGCATGATCCTCACCAATGACGAGGGGCTGGCCAAGAAAATCAATTCAGCCGTCTTCCCCGGGCTTCAGGGCGGCCCGCTGATGCATGTGATTGCCGCCAAGGCGGTAGCCTTTGGTGAAGCATTGCGGCCTGAGTTCAAATCCTACAGCCGGCACGTGATCGCCAACGCCAAAGCCCTTGCTGAGCGTCTGCGAGGTCACGGCTTTGAGATTGCGTCCGGCGGCACTGATAACCACCTTATGCTGGTTGATCTGCGCCCGAAGGGCCTCAAGGGTAACATCTCCGAGCAGGCGCTGGTGCGCTCCTTTATCACCTGCAACAAGAACGCTATTCCCCACGATACGGAAAAGCCGATGATCACATCAGGCATCCGCCTTGGCACGCCGGCCGCGACCACGCGCGGCTTTGGCATCGCCGAATTCCATCAGGTGGGGGATCTTATTGCCGAAGTCCTGAATGCCGTGGCCCAGTCCAGCGATGGCCAGGCGCCGCTTGTTGAAGCAGCTATTCGCAAGCGCGTTATCGCCCTGACCGACCGTTTCCCTATTTACTGAGGCTCATGATGCGTTGCCCGTACTGTGCAAGTCAGGACACGCAGGTCAAGGATTCGCGGCCGACCGATGATAACGCCGCCATAAGGCGTCGTCGCAGTTGCCCTGGTTGCGGCGGCAGGTTCACCACTTTCGAGCGTGTGCAATTGCGTGAACTCACCGTCGTCAAACGGTCGGGACGCCGGGTGCCGTTTGATCGCGACAAGCTTGACCGCTCCGTGCGTGTGGCGCTGCGCAAGCGCCCCGTTGAAGATGAGCGCATCGAGCGCATGGTGAGCGGCATCGTCCGCCAGCTGGAAAGCTCAGGAGATGTCGATATCAACTCGAATTCCATCGGCGAACTGATCATGGAGGGCCTGCGCGTTCTCGACCAGGTGGCCTATGTGCGCTTTGCCTCGGTCTATCGCAATTTCCGGGAAGCGAAGGACTTCGAGACCGTGCTCGATGAATTGCAAGCCGAGGAGACGCCGCGCCCGGGGGCGTCAAAAAAGCGGCTTGAGTGAAGCCGCCGATGATGATCATCGCCTGATGGCGGCAGCGCTGCGGCTGGCGCGTCGCGGGCTTGGGCTGGCACGCCCGAACCCGTCGGTTGGCTGCCTCATCGCCCGCGCAGGTCCGGATGGTCCGCTGATCGTCGGGCAGGGCGTGACCTCACCCGGCGGCCGCCCCCATGCGGAGGCAAACGCGCTCGCTCAAGCAGGTGCCGCGGCGCGCGGGGCAACCGCCTATGTGACACTTGAACCTTGCTCCCACATCGGCCGCGCCGCACCCTGTTCGCAGGCTTTGATCGACGCGGGTATATCGCGCGTCGTCTGCGCTCTCGAAGATCCTGATCCGCGCACCGCTGGCGGCGGCTTTTCGCGCATGGAAGCAGCCGGCATCACGATCACCCGAGACGTGATGCGTGCCCAGGCGGTGATTGTTCATGAAGGTCATCTGGCGCGCCTGCGCTTTGGCCGGCCTCACGTCACGCTGAAGCTGGCGCTGTCGGCTGACGGCAAGTTGGGGATATCCGGTCAACGGATCGCCATTACAAATGAAGTGATGAATTCCGTCGTTCATCGCCGGCGCAGCCAGTCAGACGGCATCGTTGTCGGGATCGGCACCGTGCTCAGCGATGATCCGTTGCTCGATGTCCGCTTGCCGGGCCTTGCTTCGCGCTCGCCCATGCCCATCGTCTTTGATAGCCGGCTGCGGCTGCCGCTTGGCGCGCGTCTGGTTGCTGAAGCCCGTATCCGTCCGCTTCACGTCGTGACGAGCCTCGATGCCGAACAGGCGAAGGCGGATGCGCTGGCGGCACTGGGCGTCCATATCCAACCTATACCGCCACCCTGGCTCAGTGCCGGGTGCATCAACCTCGATATCGCCTTGCGTGAACTCGGCAAGCTTGGCTTGACGACCCTCTTTGTCGAGGGCGGGTTGACCTTCGCCAGAGCGCTCTTGGCCCGTGATCTCGTCGACACAATCATTTTGCTGCGCGGGCAGCGCGTGATCGGCGATACGGGCATTGCCGCGCTGGCGCCAGGGCCGCTTGATGACATCATCGCC
The DNA here is from genome assembly GCF_021731865.1 of Raskinella chloraquaticus (SeqCode). Taxonomy (NCBI): domain Bacteria; kingdom Pseudomonadati; phylum Pseudomonadota; class Alphaproteobacteria; order Hyphomicrobiales; family Phreatobacteraceae; genus Raskinella (SeqCode); species Raskinella chloraquaticus (SeqCode). Next base: position 109,497 of record NZ_JAKFWN010000028.1, read on the forward strand.
GGGCAACGCTTCGAGCGGAATGAGGAAGAGCTGTTCGCCGGCGATAGCGCCACCTATTATCGCCGCAGGAGATAGCCCATGTTCACCGGCATCATCACTGATCTAGGAACGATTGCAGCCATCGCTGATCGCGGCGGTGCCAAACGCCTGCGTATCACGCCGAAAACCAGCGTCGACGGGCTGGCGATCGGCGCCTCGATTGCCTGTTCGGGTGTCTGCCTGACGGCCATCGCTATCGCGCCTTCAGGGACGCCACCGTGGTTTGATGTCGATGTGTCAACCGAAACGTTGACCCGCTCGACAGCGGGACAATGGCAAGTCGGCACGCAGATTAATCTCGAACGTTCGCTCAGACTGGGCGACGAGCTTGGTGGCCATATCGTCACCGGCCATGTCGACGGGCTGGCGCGGATCCTCACACGACTTGACGAGGACGATTGCGCCCGCTTTACCCTTGAGGCACCGGCGGAATTGGCGAAATTTATTGCCGAGAAGGGTTCGGTGGCACTTGATGGTACGTCGCTGACCGTCAATCGTGCCGAGGGAAACCTTTTCGACATCATGCTGATCCCCCATTCGCTTGGTGTCACCACCTGGGGGGCTACGCAACCAGGCCATGAGGTAAACCTTGAGGTTGACCTGATGGCGCGCTATGCGGCGCGCCTGCTGGCCGGCAGGCAGGCTGGGGCGGGAGAGAGGACGTAACGTCGATGCAGGTAACACCGACAGTCGCTACGGCGCATGTTCCTGGCCCGCCACCGCGTGTCCTCATCATCGAGGCTCGCTTCTACCAGCATATCGCCGACGAATTGCTGGCGGGTGCCCGCGCCAGGCTGGCGCAGGCGAACGCCGATATCGACGTCGTGACCGTTCCCGGAGCGCTGGAAATTCCTGCCGTCATTGCCCTTGCGGTGCGGGCGGCGCGCGAGGTCAATGGCTTTCGTCCCTATGATGGTTTCGTCGTTCTTGGTACCGTCATTCGCGGCGAGACGACGCATTATGACGTCGTTGCCAATGAATCGAACCGTGCGGTGATGGATCTGGCAACGGGCGAAGGTCTGGCGGTCGGTAACGGCATTCTGACGGTTGAGAGCGAGGAACAGGCACTGGCGCGCGCGCGCCAAAGCGACATGGACAAGGGCGGCGGCGCGGCATCGGCCTGTCTGGCGATGATCGCACTCCAGCGCAAATGGAGCCTCCAGCCGGCGCTCGTCACCAGCCATGCGGCGACGGGCGGATTTGATCCCGACATGCTGCGGCGGCTCGGCAATGCCTTGCGCCCGACGCCGCCAGCCGGTAACGACCACTGATGGTATCTGCAAACAACAGGCCGCCCAAACCAGGCAACAAGCGTTCTGCCGCTCGCCTTGCTGCGGTGCAGGCGCTTTACCAGATGGATATTTCCGGCGCCGACCTCTTTGCGACGTTGAGCGAATTCGAAGCTTTTCGACTGGGCAAGGAAGTCGATGGCGATGTCTACCGCGATGCGGATGTCGCTTTTTTTCGCGATATCGCCGGTGGTGTCGTGCGCGAACAGATAGCACTTGATCCGGCCATTGACGGTGTTTTGAAAGAGGGTTGGCCGCTGGCGCGGATCGACTCGACATTACGTCAGATCCTGCGTTGCGGCGCTTATGAGATTTATTACCGCCGCGATGTGCCGGCCCGCGCCGCCATCGTCGAATACGTCGATATCGCCAGCGCTTTTTTTGCCAACGGTGAAGAGCCGCGCATCGTCAACGCCATCCTCGACACGTTGGGCCGGCGGGAAAGGGCGGAGGATTTCTCCGGCGCTGCCCCGCGCTCCGCCTGATGCTTGCGCGCCCCGATGAAGACACCCTCATCGCCCGCCACCTGGCGCCGCTGGCAAGCGATCCCGCCGCCTTCAATCTGACCGATGATGCCGCCTGCCTGGCCGTTCCTTCCGGACACGAGCTGGTGATCACGATGGACGCGCTGGTCGCCGGTGTGCATTTTTTTGCCGATGATCCGCCTGATCTCATCGCCCGCAAGGCGTTGCGCACCAATCTTTCGGACCTTGCCGCCAAAGGCGCCCGCCCACGCGCCTATCTGTTGACCCTGGCGCTTCCCGATGAGTGGAGCGAGGATTGGCTTGCTGATTTCGTCAAAGGTCTCGATCTCGATCAGAAGCACTTTGATATTGCCCTCCTTGGCGGGGACACAACCCGTGCAGCCGGGCCGCTGATGCTGTCGATCACTGCGCTAGGCCTTGTACCGGCTGGGAAAATGGTCCGTCGCAAAGGCGCGCAAGCGGGCGACCGCGTCTTCGTCACCGGCACGATTGGCGATGCGGCGTTAGGCTGCCGGCTGCGGCTTCAGCCCGAGCGCTTCGAGAATTTGGCGGCGGATCATCGGGCTCACCTGTTGCAGCGCTATCTTCTTCCTGAGCCGCGACACGCGCTTGCCCGCGTGCTTCAGGCCCAGGCGAGCGCGGCGATGGATGTTTCCGACGGATTGGCAGGCGATTGCGCCAAGCTCTGTCGCGCCAGCGGCGTCAGTGCAATGATCGATGTCGCTCATGTGCCGTTGTCGGCGGCCGCGCACACGCTGTGTGGCACCGGTACCGATATGCTTGAACTGGCATTGAGCGGCGGTGATGACTACGAAATCCTCTTCACCGTCGCCCCGGATCGATGCAGCACCCTCATGGCAGAAGCGCGCGCAGCGAATGTTGCCGTCAGCGAAATCGGCTCTATCGTCGCAGGCAACGCGCTCCCGCAATTTGTCCACGAGGGCGACGTTATGTCGTTCGCAACCACGAGTTTCAGCCATTTCTGATCGAGGCACTTGACCGCAAAGCCCCTCATCGGGCTATCAGCATGTTCCTTGCCGTTTTCATTCCGGGGTTTGACGTCATGAGCACTGCCGCACTGCTGCAAGATGGTGACCCCGACAAGCTTGCCCGTCACAACGCCCGCTGTCTGTCGCTGGCACTGGCGCTCGGTGGTGCCAATTCGACGATTAATTTCGCGCTGGGCGGCATTCTGGGCAGCCAGCTGGCGCCCAGCCGTGAGCTGACAACACTTCCGATCACCGCCTTTGTCGTTGGCTCGCTCGCCACCGCCATTCCAGCCTCCCTGCTGATGGCCCGCATCGGCCGCAAGCCAGGCTTCCTGCTGGGTGGCGTCATCGGCATGACCGGCGGGCTTGTCGCGGCTGCTGGCGTGATTGCCAGTTCGTTCTGGTTGTTTTGCCTTGGAACTTTTTTGGCCGGCTCATATCTGTCATGGACGCAGTTTTTCCGTTTTGCTGCGGCTGACACGGCAACGCCGGCCTTTCGCCCCAAGGCAATTTCATGGGTTCTGGCCGGCGGGCTGGCAGCAGCCTTTATCGGCCCGCAGATCGTCATCAACGCTAAGGATGCGCTGCCGGGTCTCACCTATGTCGGGCCTTACATCGGTTCAACGCTGGTGATCCTTCTGTCGATGGGTTTCATCGCACTGACGCGCTGGCCGAAGATGGATACAAGCAGTCGTGAGGCCACGATATCCCGCCCGTTGAGCGAGATCATCCGCCAGCCGCGATTTGTGGTCGCGGTTGCTATCGGCATGCTGTCCTACGCGGCAATGAACCTGGTGATGACGGCGGCTCCCGTCGCCATGGTGGTGCAATGCGGCTATTCGATCACCGATTCGACGCTTGGAATTCAGTGGCATGTGGTGGCCATGTATGCGCCGAGCTTCTTCACCGGATCGCTCATCGCCCGCTATGGCAAGATCAAAGTGATGAGCGCGGGCCTGGTCTTGCTCGGCCTGTGCGTGGTTGTCGGGTATGCGGGGTATTCTGTCGCCCATTTCTGGGCAGCGCTCGTGCTGCTCGGACTTGGCTGGAACCTCGCCTATGTGTCGGCAACCGCCCTCGTCGCCGATTGCCATCATCCAGCTGAGCGCGGTAAAGTGCAGGGATTAAACGATTTTCTGGTGTTTGGGCTGGTTTCTCTTGCGTCGCTGGCGTCGGGCATTCTGCAGAATTATGGTGGCTGGCACGCCGTTCTGTCAGCCCTTGTGCCGATGCTGGGATTGGCTGTGATAGCCCTCGTGATCCTGTTGACATCGCAACGCCGTCTGGCTCGCGCCGGCTGACAGACGCGTGATTCAGTTGCGCGACGGCTATTCCTTGGCTACACCGCGCCCGACCTAGAGCATGCTGTTTTCAGACGGAAGCATATCCTGAGTTTCTGAGATAGTTTGCGCATTCGTTCGGGGCGAAGAGGTCGAGGAGATCACCAGCCTTTCGCCATGTGGCCTCGACAGTTCGGGGCGCT
>NZ_JAKFWN010000029.1:0-104245 GCF_021731865.1 Raskinella chloraquaticus (SeqCode)
CGTGCGGCCGACGAGGTGTTGGCGCGCAAGGAAGAGCTTGGGCGCATTCTCAGCCGCGAAGAAGGCAAGACCTTGGCCGAGGGCGTGGGCGAGGCTGGCCGTGCCGGTCAGGTCTTGTCGTTCTTTGCCGGCGAAACATTGCGTTTGAACGGCGAGATGATGGGCTCGGTCCGCCCCGGCGTCGGCATTGAGGTGACGCGCGAACCGGTGGGCGTTGTGGGTCTGATCACACCGTGGAATTTCCCGATCGCCATCCCGGCCTGGAAGCTGGCGCCAGCGCTGGCCTATGGTAACACGGTCGTCATCAAACCCGCTGATCTGGTGCCGCATTCCGCCTGGGCGCTGGTCGATATTCTGCAACGCGCCGGACTGCCGAAGGGCGTCCTCAACCTGGTCATGGGCAAAGGGTCGGTCGTGGGCGCGGCGATGTTGGCTCATCCAGATATCGCGGCCATATCGTTTACCGGATCGGTTGCGACCGGGCGGCTGGTGGCAGCGGCCTGCGTTGCCTCAACGCCGATGAAAAAAGTACAACTCGAAATGGGCGGCAAGAATCCCCTGGTCGTTCTTGATGACGCCGATCTGAAAGTGGCGGTTGACTGCGCCGTCAATGGCGCTTTCTTTTCAACCGGCCAGCGTTGCACGGCGTCCTCACGCCTCATCGTGACAGATACTGTTCACGACGCATTCGTGGCAGCACTGGTCGAGCGCATGAAGGGCCTCATCGTTGATGACGCCTTGAAGGCTGGCACCCATATCGGCCCGGTGGTTGATCAAAAGCAACTGGAGCAGGATGAGCATTATATCCGCATCGCCCGTGACGAAGGCGCCCGCCTGATATGGGGAGGCGAGCGTCTCAACCGGCAGACGCCCGGCTTCTATCTCCAGCCAGCCCTCTTCACCGAGACCACCAACGCCATGCGGATCTCACGCGAGGAGGTATTTGGCCCCATCGCCAATGTCATTCGCGTGAAAACCTATGATGAGGCGCTTCATGTCGCCAACGACACCGACTTCGGGTTGTCAGCAGGCATCTGCACCACCAGCCTCAAATACGCCAGCCATTTCCGGCGCAACGTGGAGGCCGGCATGGTGATGGTCAATCTGCCGACCGCGGGCGTCGACTATCACGTGCCCTTTGGCGGCAGAAAGGGATCAAGCTACGGGCCGCGTGAGCAGGGCGCTTATGCCCGCGAATTCTATACGACCGTCAAAACCGCCTATATTGCCGCCGGCTGAAGACCCTGCAGCCGCTCGCGCAAACCGGTGGCAATCAGCCGGTAGGCCTCAGCCGGCACGCTGTCGGGTGCGGCGATCATCACCGGCATGCCATCATCGGAGCGCCGCCTGACCTCCATATCAAGCGGTACCTCGCCGAGGAACGGGATAGCCAGCCGCTCAGCCTCGCGGCGCGCCCCGCCATGGGCAAAGATATCGTGGCGCTTGCCGCAGGCATCGCAGAGAAAATAGCTCATATTTTCAACCAGCCCGAGCACCGGCACGCCGACATCGCGGAACATGGCGACCCCGCGGCGGGCGTCGATCAGCGCCAGATCCTGCGGCGTCGAGACAATGACCGCCCCGGCAAGCCGGCCCTGCTGCGACAGGGTCAGTTGCGCGTCGCCCGTTCCCGGCGGCATGTCGATCAGCAGAATGTCCAGCGCCCCCCAATCGATGTCACGCAGCATCTGGGTGATCGCAGACGCCACCATCGGCCCGCGCCATATCATGGCCGTCTCGCTGTCAACGACAAACCCGATGGACATGACCTTGCAGCCATACGCTTCAAGCGGGTTGAGGACACGCCCTGACTTGACGGTTGGCTGGCCCTTCAGCGCAAAGAGGCGCGGCATCGAGGGGCCATAGATATCAGCGTCGAGCACGCCCACCTTGAGGCCCATCCCGGCCAGCGCCAGCGCCAGATTGCACGTCGTTGTCGATTTGCCGACGCCGCCCTTGCCCGACGCAACAGCAACGATATGCCTGATACCGGCAAGTGCCGCAAAACCTGAGGCGGCCTCGGTCGCAACGGCGCCTTGACCTTTACGCTCGGCCGTCAACACCACGAGCGCGCTGGTAATGCCGCTGACGCTCGCCAGCCGCTCCTGCGCTTCGCGGCGGACCGGCTCCCAGGCATCAGCGTCCTTGCCATCAATCCGGACCGTCAGCGTCACCCGTTCGCCGTCGATCCGGAAATCATCATTGGCAATAAGTGCGGCGAGCGCCACATGTCCGCCCGGTGCCAGGACACCGGACAGAAGGGAGCGCAAGCGGGCAGGGGTGATCAGCATAGCGGGGCGGTGTGCCTGTAAAACGCAAGACGGTCGACCTTGGGAGGTCGACCGCCCGCAACAGATGGCGATATCAGAGGGAGCGCGTCAGCCCTTGCCCCCGCGCAGCGAGACTTCCGGATCCGGTCTGGCACCCGATCCGACAAAGGCCGCATCAACCGTCTTTTGATAGCCTTCAAGAACGACAACTGCCCCACCGATGATAAGGAGCATCGCGACAACAGCGGACACAAACATTTTCATTCTGATCATTCCTTGACGTTGTCTCTTGCTCTATTCGGCCGGCGTCGCTGCGCCTTTGCCCTTCATTTCGGTCTTTTCAACCCACAGCGCATGGTGCTGCTTGGCCCAGTTGAGATCAACCTCACCCTTGCCCATGGCATCGAACGCCCCCTCCATGCCGACCGAGCCGATATAGATGTGGGCAAGGATCACCGCGACCATGCCAACGGCGATCAGACCGTGCAGCATATTGGCCTCCTGCAGGCCGGCGATATCGGTAAAGACAAAGGGGAACATCAGGGAATAGCCAGTGATCGACAGGGCCACCCCGCCAATGACCACCACCCAGAAGATAACCTTCTGCCCGCCATTGAAGCGACCGGCCGGCGGATGGTCACTGCCGATGAGGCCGCCACCCTTGGAAAACCACGCAAGATCAGCCCCGCTTGGGATATTGTCCTTGAGCCACAGCAGGATCATGAGAACAACGCCGAGCGCAAAGGCGAAGCTGCCATAATTGTGAACGAACTTCCCGGCCTGTGACAGGGCCGTGAAAGCCTCGGGGCCGATGAGCGGCAGCAACAGCTTGCGCCCGAAGGTCAGGTTCAACCCCGACAGGGCGAGCAGGATAAAGGTGGACGCGGTCAGCCAGTGGGCAAACCGGTCGGCTGAGGCAAAGCGCAGAATGGTGCGGCCCGACGGCCCGCCATCGATGGCGATGCGCCCGCGGATGAGGTAGAAAATGACGAGTGCAGCCAACATGCCAAGGATGGCGATGGCGCCATAGAATGGCAGCGTTTCCTGACGGATCTGCCGCCAGTCCCGGCCGGCCGGCTGGATAAGCACGGATGATTTCGTATCCGGAATCGACACCCTGCCTGTGACAGCCGAAGGTCCGCTGCCGGGCGGTTTCAAAGCGTCCAGCAATTGTCCTTCCTTGACGGAGCTTGCGGTAGGATTGACCGATGTCGGCTGGCCGCTCTGCGCCAGAGCATCGCCCGAAACGACAATAACCAGTGCGATAGCCAGCGCTGCGGCCAAACCCCAGCTGCGTTGAAACGCCACCATATTCTGCCTCCCCCGAATTGACTTCACCCGTGATCTGCGGCGCGGGTCGCACCCACGCCGCGCCCGGTTCAGACGTTGATGGTTTCCTTGTAGGCCGTTTTCCAGCCCCACGCGCCAGAGCCATAGCCGCGTTTGGAAACCCGCTCCTTGTAGATCTCGCTGATCATCTCGTGATCACCGGCCAGCAGCGCCTTGGTCGAGCACATCTCGGCACACAGCGGCAATTTGCCTTCCGCCAGACGGTTCGAGCCATAGGCCGCCTGCTCGGCAGCCGACAGATCATCCTCCGGGCCGCCGGCGCAATAGGTGCACTTGTCCATCTTGCCCCGCGAGCCGAAATTCCCGACCTTGGGATATTGCGGCGCACCGAAGGGGCAGGCGTAGAAGCAGTAGCCACAGCCGATGCACAGTTCCTTGGAGTGCAACACGACCGCATCCTCGGTCGTATAGAAGCAATCGACAGGGCACACGGCAGCGCACGGCGCATCCGTGCAATGCATGCAGGCCATCGAGACCGAACGCTCGCCCGGCTTGCCGTCATTGATGGTGACGACGCGGCGCCGGTTGATGCCCCACGGCACGTCGTTTTCGTTTTTACAGGCCGTCACGCAGGCGTTGCACTCGATGCAGCGGTCGGCGTCACACAGGAATTTCATTCGAGCCATGGACGTCCCCTCCCTCAGGCTGCCTTGATCTGGCAAAGCGTAACCTTGCCTTCATGCATCGCCGTCACCGGATCAAAGCCATAGGTGGTGACGGTATTGACCGATTCGCCAAGAACGATCGGGTCGGTTCCTTTCGGATAATTGCCGCGCTGGTCGGCGCCCTGATACCAGCCACCGAAATGGAACGGCATCCACGCCACACCCTTGCCGACCCGCTCGGTCACCAGGGCCTTGACCCTGATTTTCGAGCTGCTCTCAGGCCCGTAGACCCAGACGAACTGACCCTCGGCAATACCGCGTTCGGCGGCGTCCCGCGGGTTGATCTCGACGAACATGTCCTGCTGCAACTCGGCCAGCCATTTGTTCGACCGCGTCTCCTCGCCACCACCTTCATATTCAACGAGACGGCCGGATGACAGGATCATCGGGAACTCCTTGGCAATCCCCTTGTCGACGGCAGCCTTCTGGACGCTGAAGCCGATATTGGGCACACGGAAGCTCTTGAAGTCAGGCCGTGTCGGATATTTGGCGACGAGATCGACGCGAGGCGTGTAGATCGGCTCGCGATGGACAGGCACCGGGTCAGGCAGGTTCCACGCATTGGCGCGCGCCTTGGCATTGCCGAAGGGCACGCAGCCATGGGCGATCGCCACACGCTGGATGCCACCTGACAGGTCGGTCGACCATGACGGGCCGCTTTTCTCGATGATCGCCCGCTCTTCAGCCGTGAGCTCGCTGTCCCAGCCAAGCTTTTGCAGGACCGCCAGCGTGAACTCGGGATAGCCATCCTTCAAATCCGACCCCAGCGAATACGAGCCCTCGGCCAGCAGATTGTCCTTGCGCTCCTTCTCCACCTCGGCGCCGTTCTCCTGGACCTTGACCTTGACGACGCGCTCGACGCCGAAACGGGCACGGAAGGCACCGCCGCCATCCTTCACATGAAGATTGGTGTTGTAGAGGATCGGCGTTCCGGGATGTTTCATCTCCGGCGTTCCCCAGCACGGCCAGGGCAGGCCGTAATAATCACCGCTGATTTCCGATCCATCGCTTGGCGAGCGCAAGGTCCGGACATCGAACTTGCCCTGATTGGCCATATGCGCCTTGATACGTTCGGGCGACTGGCCGCAATAGCCCGTCGACCAGCCACCGCGATTGATTTCGCGAAGAATGGATTCGGCCTCCGGCTCATCGCCGAACTTGCCTTTGACCATCTTGATGTTCTTGAACATCTTGTCGGCAAAGCCGAGCTTTTCGGCAAGCTTGTAGATCACCCAGTAATCATTGGCGCTCTCGAAGATCGGCTCAACGATCTTCTCGCCCCACTGGATTGAGCGATTGGAGGCAGTGCGCGATCCCGAACACTCAAGCTGGGTCGAGATGGGCAGGAGATAGGTGCCGTTCTTGCGCCCGCCAAGCGAGACGAAATTGGTAGGATGCGGATCGGCCACCACCAGCAGGTCGAGCGCTGCCAGCCCCTTGGTCATTTCCGGGATGCGCGGCACCGTGTTGCCGCCATGGCCGAAGACGATCGCCGCCTTCAGATTGTCGTTCTGATCGACCTGATCCTTCGGCAGCGACACGGCATCAAACCAGCGCGTCGACGGGATGCCGGGCACGGTACGGAAATTGATGGTCGTGTTGTTGGGACCAGGCTTCTTGTCGAAGCGGCTGTCGAGCCAGTTGAAGTCGACGTCCCACACCCGCGCCCAATGCTTCCACGCATTATCATCGAGGCCGTAATAAAGCGGCAGGGTGACGACATCGACGCCAAGATCGGTGGCACCCTGCACATTGGTGTGGCCGCGGAAAATATTGGCGCCTGTCCCCGGCGCGCCGACATTGCCGGTGGCCAGCAGCAGGATGCAGTAGGCGCGCACATTGGCGGTGCCAACCGTGTGCTGGGTGGCGCCCATGCACCAGATGAGGGTCGAGGGGCGCTCCTTGGCAAACAATTCAGCAACCCGCTTGAGCTGCTCGCCGGGCACGCCGGTGACATCCTCAACCGTCTTGGGGTCCCATTTCTTTACCTCGGCACGCACATCATCCATCGCGTAAACGCGCTGTTCGATGAACTTTTTGTCTTCCCAGCCATTCTCGAAGATGTGCCACAGCATGCCGTAGATGACCGGAATATCGGTACCCGACCGGATGCGGACATATTCGGTCGCATGCGCGGCGGTGCGCGTCAGCCGCGGATCGATGACGATCAGATTGGCGCGGTTGAGCTCCTTGCCGGTCAGCACGTGCTGCAGCGACACCGGATGCGCTTCCGCCGGATTGCCGCCCATGATGATGGCGGTCTTGGCGTTGCGGATATCATTGTAGGAATTGGTCTGCGCTCCGTAGCCCCAGGTGTTCGCCACTCCCGCGACCGTGGTCGAGTGACAGATGCGCGCCTGATGGTCGACCGAATTGGTTCCCCAGAACGCCCCCATCTTGCGGAAGAGATAGGCGCCCTCATTCGAGAACTTCGCCGATCCCAGCCACCACACCGATTCAGGGCCGGACTTTGCGCGGATTTCCATCATCTTGGCGGAAATTTCGCTCAGTGCCTGCTCCCAGCTGATGCGCTGATATTCGCCATTGACGAGTTTCAGCGGATATTTGAGACGCCGGTCACCATGAACGATCTCGCGGATGGCGGCGCCCTTGGCGCAATGCGTGCCGCGGTTGATCGGCGAATCCCATGCCGGCTCCTGGCCAACCCAGACGCCGTTTTGCACTTCCGCCGTGACCGTGCAGCCGACAGAGCAATGGGTGCAGATATTCTTGACGAGCTTGACAGGCGCCTTGGCGTCAAAGCCGGCCGCCGCCTGCGCCTTGCGCATGGAGGTGAAGCCCAGCGCCGACAACCCGGCAAGCCCGCCCGCAGCCAGGCCGGAGCGCGCGAGGAATGAACGTCGGTCAAGGACCGCGCTGGCCTGGGTTGCAACCACAGGAGCGCCCCGCCCCCTGCTGCCGCGCGATGATCCGGAAAGCCTTTTGATCAACATGTTCTTCTCCCGAATTCTGCTCAGTAGCGATTGGTACGATAGAAGGCCTTGACATGATCCGTCTCGCGATAGCGCTTCTTGCGCTTGTCGCTGGCGCTCTCCGCAGCCACCGCCTCGACCGGCGTGGCAAGGCCGGCAACGGCGCTTGCCCCGGCGGCACCAACGCTGAGCGCTTTCAGAAAACTGCGGCGGTCAGGCCTCGTCTCTTCCTTGGTCATGCTCATCATATTCCTCCCTTGCCCGATCCGGCTCGCGCCAAACCCGTTGTCCCTAGACAGCCACGCGCTCCGGCATCGCTGCCGGCAATGTCATGGCTTCACTCTCAATCGAAAGAAACACCTGTCCCACAGCCGCGACCGCCCGATAGAAGTCAGCACCCGGCGTCGCCGCGAGATCGTCAAAAAAGCGCAGGGCCCAGCGCTCGATATGGCGCTTGAAGAAGCGGTCGGCCGCCGTCGCGTCAGCGGTGAATTCGCCAACGATCAACCCCGCCATCACCTCAAACAACGAGCCGAGATGATCTTCCGGCTCGAACGCATCCGCCCGTCTCTCGACACCAAACCGCGTCAGATCTTCGCGCACCCGTGCCAGCGGCCGCTCATTGAGGAAGCCGGTTTGATAATAGGAGCCGTACGGCACCGCCTCACCCCGGCCAACGCCGATGAAAACCGTGAAAAACTCACGCTCGATCGCCTCGACGGCGCCAGAGGCGGCAGAACGCGCCAGGCCGATCATCGCCAGGCCGAGAGGCGTCGCATCACCCTTGAGGCGCGCAAGCTCGTTCAAGAGCCTCTGATCAGGCGCCTGCAGCAGCAGGCGAGCCAACAGCAGATAGGCCTGCGCCCGCACGGCATCGATGGGGTCAACAGCTGACGTTAAGGCAGCCTCGCCATAAAGATCGGGCCGCAGGAGATGACGGGAGATTCCGGTGAAGGTTTCTACCGCCACAACCCGGTCGGCGGGAATACGCGTCCACGCCGAAACCGCCGGTTGGGATATGCCAAGGCCACGCGCCAATTTGCCAATGCTTCCAGCGCCTTCAATCGCCAGAAGCAAGCCTTGATCACGTTCCTCACCCAGGCGGACTTGCGTCTTTTCAGCGCTCATTTGTGTCCGGTTTTGTTTGCTTTTTAATTGTTCTAAGTTGCGCCAACATAGCACGGTTTCTGGTCATAACAAGTGCTTATGACTGCGACGACTGACCGCATCCCGCGCATCTGTTTTGCGTCTAGACAGGGAGCGCCCCGCCATGGCGGCGCGGGCGAACCGGCGGGGATGGCGCGTCTGGCTGAACCGCGCCTGCGACCGCCTGTTCCATAACCATTTCGCTCGCCGGAAGGGGCGCTGCAGCAACACTGTCAGGCGCCGTCTGCCCCCCATCATCGGCGACGCTCAATGGCTGCGACAGCCGCGTGCTGTCCTGGGCGAGCCGCTCGTTCCCGGCGATAGCCTCACCCTCGTCTGGGCTTTTGTCGGGCTCATGGTAACCGAACCCGGTTGCCTGCCTCACAAGCGCGGCAATATCGGTATCCGCCGGCAATTCGCCAAACCCGTAAATGCTCGTCGGATTATTGAAATCATACTGGTTCTCCGCCACTTCGATGAAATCGCGGATGCGCGGGTCCTGCGTCCACGCCTGGCGCAGGGCAGCCGTCGTCAACGCCTGGGGAATGCCCTTGCGCAGGAACTGGGCAATCGATCCTTCCGGCAGAATATCCTCCAGCCGCGGCAGGTCCGCAGCGCCGTCCTCGAACGCTTGCGGTGGAATGGCGGCCGCATCCATGGCGTTGATCGGCAACGGCGCCACCGCGATATCGGCATCGCGTTCAGGGCGCGCCTTGACGCGTGACCAGCGGCTCAGAAACCCTTCGCCGCCTTCCTTGTCGTGATCATCGCCGCCGCCCGCCATCATGATCCTCCCGCGCCTGGATCATCAACCGCGGCCCGCTCCGCCACCGTCGGCTCGGCACGCCAGCGCACATCCGGCGGGGCGCGGTCGCGCTTGCGCTTGATGATCGGGCGCTCGACGTGATGGTCGGCGATGAAGCGCGCCAGCTCAGCGGCAATCTCATCGCTCATATCAAGGGTCTCGACGAGATAGCGTCCTGCTTCGGTCCACGCCTCGCCCTCGGCCGGATCGGCGCTGATCGCCACAATGTCGAGCGCAGGATCGCCATCGCTTCTCAGCATCGCCACCCACAGCTTGGGCAGGCCACTGGCGAGATTGTCGCGATAATTGGCAGTATCGGTCGAGTAGACAGACAACATCACTTGTCCGGCATAAAACCGCATCAGCTCGTCATTGCCATCAAGCGCCGTCCAAGACGCAGTTGCCGGCGGTTCGCCGAGCACCTGCACCGGCAACCACGAGAATTCCTGCCCCGCCGCCACGCTCCAGGGATGGCTGGAGCGTCGCCGCTCAACCACCAGCCCCAGCGTCATTTCCATCTCGATCATCAATCGCTGTTCCCCGGTCAAACCGCTAGTGCCGCTCAATCTGCCTTGAGCGGCAGACCGGTGATCAGATTCTGCGGTTTCATATGCACGATCTGGTCGCCATCAACCGCCAGGATCAGATAGACCGCCTCGCCGGCAACGCGCTCCAGCATGACATGCGGCTCGACAAAAATCATCCGGTAAAGCGCCAGAATGCGCTCGCGACCGTGATGGGCGGGCTCTTGTCCGTCCCACAGCGCGTTGCCGATGCGGGTTGCTTCCTGGTCAAGGCCGACAAACCACGCGAAGCGCACATTGGCGACACTCTCCAGGGGCTCAACCTTGACCGAAATGCCCAGAAGATGCCGGACCCAGATTTCCATCACACGGGCAAAGGCCGCCCGCCCCGCCCCTTTGGCACGAAAATCGAGCACCAGATCGAAAGCATCGCTGCGCCGCCGGTAGTCGCCTGCCGTGGTTTCATCAAAGATATCAAGATCGCCCGTCCCGCCATCCTGAAACATGGCAAGAAGCGGCGAGGCGTGCAGCGCCGCCTGCCGGTCCTCGACCAGATCAGCGTCAGCCAGCAATAACATGTCGTTGCGGCGCGACAATTTCTGCCGGCGGAAAAAAAGCTCGGCTGTCTTGAGAATTAGCGGATCCTCGACGCCGTCGAGGGCATTGCGCAGGATGAGGTGCGTCAGCTGATTGGCAAAGAGCCAGGGCAGCGGCGGATCTTTACTGCGGAACTGGGCGAGATAGGCGGCCTCAAGAGAGGAATGCGCCAGCAGAAGATTGCGAAAACGGCGAAAGACCGCCCAGTTTTCACGCCCGTCGCGGTCGCTGATCGCCGCTATGTCGGCGTCCACGATGTCTTGTCGGGGATGGGCGAGCAGCCGGGCGTAGAGGTCACGCTCCGCCGCGCAGGCATCCTCCGGCGGCTTGATCTCGGGGCGCGCCAGATAGGCTTTGAGAAACTCATCGCTGACCGTGAGATAGCCATGCGCGTCATGATCGAGCAGGTGATGCCCGCTCGACATCCAGAAATCATCGCTCATCGGCTGGACGACCCGTCTGTGCTTAACGTCATCAATCGTGAAAAATCGGCATCCTCGCCAGCCGGTACCGCGTCATGCGCCTCAACTGCAAAGAAGGCGCCGGCGCTGCATGGCAGACCATCCCCTTTGGCCGCATCCACCCGGTGGAGGGTGCGAAACTGCTCGCCAATCTCACCCTTGTCGTCAAGCCGCCGGGTCAGCGCGATGACCGTCTGGGGCGGATGATCGGCAAGGCTCTCCATGAAGGCTACTTCCTCGCGCGCAGCCGCTTCCGCAGCCTGATCATCAGGGGCGCCATGATGCTGGCGCAAATAGCCCGCCAGCAAACGCACCGCCTCCTCGCGTTCCTCATCGCTGGCTTCACACACCATCGCCAGCGTCGACCAGCCGAAGCTGGTGAGGCCGAGAAAGCCTGAACGGAACGCCTGCCGACGTTTTCCCGCCAGCGCGGCTATGTCCTCGCTCCAGAACATGAAACCGCCCGGCACCGCCCACTCGCCCGGCGCTGCTGCCGCCTCGAAGACGAAGCTGTCGGAGACGTCGAGCCGCAAGGTTCTGAGAAGCCTGATTGTCATGTCATGACCTTTGTCACAAAAGCGGATCGCCGCTCGTCTCATCACGCCAGGCGGGAGCACGCAAGGCGTCTGCGAGCGAGCGCGGTGGCGGCGCGTTGCCACGCTTTCCCGCCTCGCTCACCAGATCGCCGTTCGCGGCGATGCCGCGCCGCACCAGGCGATCTGCGCCTGTCGCCGTCTTGAGGCGTGCCAGAAAATGGCGCCCGACCGGCGCAAATCCCTGTTCCTGCCATTGATCGACATAGACGAGCAGATGGCGACAAAAACTCTCGATCAATGTCCCGCCATCCAGCATCTCGAACCCTTCGGTTGCAAGGCTCGTTCCTGCCGTGAACGGCTGGTCAAGCTCATGACCCTGCCCGGCAAAGAGCGGCACGAAAAGCCGCACCATCACACCCAGCGTCAGCCAGGCTGGCACCTCGTCCTCGCTTGTCCCATCCGGTACACCCAGACGAACGCCGCCGATGATGCCGCCATCAAGACGGATGGTGTCTGGCCAGTCAAAGGTCAGCGGACGCTCGGGCGGACAATGTGTCGCAATGGCATCAGCCAGCGCGTTCATGGCCGCATAAACGGCGCGTCGCGCCTGTGCCAGCGGCTCATCGGGTTCAATGACCAGGGCGAATTCGACCGTATCGAAGCGGTGGACATACGTCACAAGCCCGCCGCCCTCGCTCGCCGCCAGACGCTGTGCCTCGGCAAACGCGTCTTTCAACTCGCGCAACCCCTTGGCATGGAAGCCCGGCGGCAGCGCCAGTTCGGGCTGCGCCAGAGAGGTTGACCGTTTGGTGCGCGTATCAGTCATGGGCCTCCGCTGGCAGATCGATGTTCGGCAGGACGATTTTCCCGCTAGCATCGACCCTAATCCGCCCCGCTGTCGCAAGGCAAATCAACCCTTGCTGCGCAACAGGCTTGCCTCTTTTGTCAAGCCAACGCTTATAGTGCCTGGAAAAGCCGGCCAGTCTGGTCGCAGCACTTTGGGTAGGGACGTAACCGTGACAGAAAAAACTCGAAAAATAGCCCTCTGCTCCTGCGAGCGGACCATGCCGCTTGATGGCAAGGCGGTTGCGGCTGGCTGCGGCAAGAGCGATATCCTGACCGCCGATCATCTCTGTCGCAGCGAAATCGATCGTTTTCGGGCCTTTGCCAATAACGGCTCCGTGACGATTGCGTGCACCCAGGAAGCCGCCCATTTCAGCGCCATCGCCAGCGAGGAGGGTCTTGGCGCCACGCTCTCCTTTGTCAACGTGCGCGAGACCGCTGGCTGGGCGAAGGAGGCTGCCGGCACCGGGCCAAAGATAGCCGCCCTGATTGCCGCTGCCACGGTGGCTAATCCACCACTTCCCCATGTGAGCTTCGAGAGCGAGGGTATCGCGCTGATTTACGGGCGCGACGGGACCGCGATTGCGCTTGCCGACCGGCTGAAGGACCGCCTCGACATTACAGTCCTGATGAGCGGCAATGCCGACATCCCGGTGCCGACGGTGAACGAGTTTCCGATCCGCAAGGGAAAAATCAGCCGCGTGAGCGGGCATTTCGGCGCTTTCGAACTTACCATCGACGGCTTTGCCGAACCCAAGGCATCGTCGCGCGCGCGCCTCGAATTTGGTTCGTCCCGCAGCAAGGCAGCCATCTCGCGGGCCGACATCATCATCGACATCTCAGGCGCTACCCCGCTCTTTCCGGCCGCTGATCTGCGTGAGGGTTATCTGCGCGCTGATCCCGGCGACGCTCTGGCCATCGAGCGTCTGGCCTTCGCGGCGAGCGATCTCATCGGCACCTTCGACAAGCCGCGCTACGTCACGTTCAAAAGCGAGCTGTGCGCCCATTCCCGCTCGCGCGTGACCGGCTGCACGCGCTGCCTTGATCTGTGCCCGGCCGGCGCCATCGCGCCCGCCGGCAATCATGTGGCGATCGATCCGTTCCTGTGCGGGGGGTGTGGTGCCTGTGCAGCCGCCTGCCCCACAGGGGCGGCCGGCTATGCCCTGCCCGGCGTCGATGTTCTGCTCACCCGCCTGCGGGCTGCCCTCATCGCCTATCATCAGGCTGGCGGCCGCGCACCCGTTCTCCTCCTCCATGGCGCACATGGCGCGGAGCTGATCGAGGCCGCTGCACGTCTTGGCGATGGCCTGCCGGCTGCCGTTATCCCGCTTCAGGTCAATGAAATCGGCCAGATCGGCCTGGAGGCGATAGCTGCCGCCTTTGCCTATGGTGCCGCCGGTGTCCATGTGCTGGACAAGGCGCGTCCGCTGCATCCGACGACCGGGCTCGAACAGACGCTGTTAACAGCCAATATGCTGCTCGCTGCCCTTGGCTTCGGGCCTGATGCGGCCAGCCTGATTGAGGCTGACGATCCCGACTACATGCTCGCCGCTCTCGCCAAGGCGCCGCAGGCAATCACCGCCCTGAAGCCGGCGCAGTTTCTTGCCTCGGGCGGCAAGCGCGACATTCTCAAGCTCGCCTTGCGCGAGCTCCATCGCGCCGCCCCCGCCCCGGTTGATCGCGTGACGTTACCCGCAGGCAGCGTCTTTGGCGCCGTCAACGTCGATGCGGCCGGCTGCACATTGTGTCATTCCTGCGTCAGCGCCTGCCCGACGGGCGCCCTGTCGAGCCTGGAGCACCGCCCGGCATTGCGGTTTGACGAGAGCCTGTGTGTGCAGTGCGGCCTGTGTCAGGCGACCTGCCCGGAAAAGGTCATCACCCTGCAGCCTCGTCTGGATTTTACCGCTTTTGAAGCCGGCCCCCTGACCATGAAGGAAGAAGAGCCCTTCTGCTGCATCACCTGCAGCAAACCTTTCGGTACCAAGAGCTCGATTGACCGCGTCTTGGCCAAGCTGGAGGGCAAGCACTGGATGTTTGCGGGCGCCAACGCCAAACGCCTCGACCTCATCCGCATGTGCGAGGATTGCCGCATCGAGGCGTCGATGAATGAAACCATCGACCCTTACGGCGCGCCCGCGCGCCCGAAGCTGCGCACGACGGAAGATTACATCCGCGAGCGCGAGGAGGCAGCGATGGCAGCCCAGCGCGAAGCCGATATGCTTGAGCGTATCAGGCGTGGCGAGGTGTAGATGGGCGCGTCTAACGGGTGATCCTGTCAAGCCAGTCAACGAGCGCCTGGCGCGCCTGCGGGTCCGGGATCGTCTGCTCGGGCATTTTGGTCCCCGGCAGATAGGCGTTAGGGCCAACCTCAAAGAGCTTGGCGATCGTCTCCTTGCTCCACACGATATCGCGCTGTTTCAGCGCCTGCGAATAGGAATACCCCGGCGCGCTGGCGATTTTACGCCCCATGATGCCGTGCAGGCTTGGTCCGGCGCGGCTGTTATCGCCCGCAATCAGCCCGTGACAGGCGCGGCAGGCGCGAAAAACGCGGGCACCTTCCTCGTTTTCGGCAATGCGCTCCGGCGGCGCGGCGCTTGCAATCTCACGGCCGGCGGGTTTGGCGGTCAGCGGGTTCCACCGTCGCACCGCCCGGTCAACGCCGCCTGAGAAAAGCTCGCTGCCATCAGGCGAAAAGGCAAGCGACCAAACCGGCAATCCCGGCCCGAGAATGTCGCCCGTGACCTCCAATGTCTGGCGTCTTATCAGCGTCACCTGGGTGCGGATACCGGCAACGGCGATCACCGTCCCATCGGGCGACACCGCCAACGCGTTGAGCGGTCCATTGCCAAGATCACGCTCGCCCAGCGCTTGCAGATCGGCAGCAAACAAACGCACTTTGCCATCGGCCCCGGCGGTGACGATCACGCCATCACCGGCAACCGCAACGGCGTTGAGAGGCGACTCAAGACGCACCGTCCGGCCCGACCCTTGCGCTGGCGTCACGCGCAGCTGCCCGTCATAACTCGTGCTGACCAGCGCCCCGTCTGCCAGATGCGCCAACCCCGTCACCGGACCATCATGCCCGGCGATGACGCCGGCTGATGTTCCATCGCTCAGGCGCCACAAGCGGATGCTGCGGTCCCACGAGGCGCTGGCGAGCAATTGGCGCTCGCGCAGGTAGAGGAGCGAGGAGATCGGGGCGCTGTGCCCGCTCAGCACACGATACGGTTGCTCATCATCACCACACCACAGCGCGATGCGCCCGTCTTCGCCGCCCGAGGCAAAACACTCTGCATCGAGCGCGGCAAGCGCATTGACCGTGCTGTCGTGATGGCGAAAAACGCGCTGTGCCACGTTGGTATGGAGGTTCCACACAATCACGGCACTGTCGAAGCCGCCGCTGATCAGGCGCCGGCCATCGGCAAGAACGGCCATGGAGCGTACCGCGCCGCCATGACCACTGAGGGCGCCGCTACCGGGAAAATCAGCTTGCGACAGGGCGGGATTGACGGAAAAGCATGAAAAGAGCGCCGCCACAACGCCGGTCCTGGCGATGGAGAGCAAACCGCGCGCCAAAGCCGCGCCGACACCATCTTCTGCCATGAATTGCCCGGAACGCCTTGTTTTGGTCCAATTGCCAACAGAAGGGGAAAAGAGTGTAGCTTTAAACGCCATCCCGCCTCGCCATATCCAAGCTCGCAATCGCCAAAATGGCAATCGCCAAAATGGCCCGCCCTGGTGATCTTTGCCAAGGAAGCGTCATGGTCCTGCCCTTTTTTTCCTGCGCGCCGATCTTGCCTTTTATATGCCAACGCGTCATCTGCAAGTGATGGAACAATCAATGCCCTTTTCGATCGCTCGCATCAGCCTCAGTCTTTTGCTCGCCGGGCTGATGATCGGTGCCCTCGTGGTCCCAGCCGACGCCAAAGGAAAAAAAGCACCGAAGAAGCGCGCCAAGGCTGCCGCGCATCACGTGGTCAAGGCGCCCGTCGGGCCGCCGGTCCCGGCGCGCAATGCCCGTCCCTTCATCGTCATTGATTATGCCAGCGGCAATGTCATCGAGGCGGTAAACCCGTTCACACCCTGGCATCCGGCCTCACTCACCAAGATGATGACGACCTATGTCGCCCTCCAGGCCGTTAAAACCGGGCGCGTCACCAAGGATTCGCTGCTGGCGGTCACTCCCTTCGCGGCCAAGCAGCCGCCCTCGAAGATGGCCTTTGCTCCCGGCACCCGCATCACCCTTGAATCAGCGCTCTACATCCTGTTTGTGAAATCTGCCAATGACGTCGCCGTCACCATTGCCGAGGGGATCAGTGGTTCGGTGCCGGCATTCGCCGATGAAATGAACGCATGGAGCCAGCGGATTGGCATGACCGGCAGCCATTGGCGAAATCCCAATGGCTGGCATGACGACAGCCAGATCACCTCGGCCCGCGATATGGCGCTGCTGGCGCGCGCGCTTTACCGCGATTTTCCCGAGTACAGCCATCTCTTCCGGGCACAAGCCCTGCAATATGGCGAATGGACGATGCGTAATTACAACGTGCTGATCGGCCGTTTCCCCGGTGCCGACGGCATCAAGACCGGCTTCACCTGCCCTTCCGGCTTCAACCTCGTCGGCAGTGCGACGCGGGGCGGGCGGCGTCATATCGCTGTCGTTCTGGGTGAGAATTCGGGACGCGCGCGCGGCGAGAAGGCCGCCCTGCTGCTGGAGCGCTCTTTTACGGTTGCTCCCGCCGGCAATGACGAACAGCGCCTGAAAATCGACGCGCTCTCGCGGCCAGCCGACACGCGCGCCTCCGCCCCCAACATGCGCTATGAAGTATGCGGCAAGCACGGCGCCCCGTCCGAGGCCGACGAATCCGGCCCGCCCTCTCAGGTTCTGTCGCTCGTTCAGGCGAATTCCGCCGCTGTTGGGGCAGCGATTGCCGCGTCGAGTGCGAGCGGTGAAACAGCGCCTCTCGTCAACCCGCCGCCGCCGCAAGTCACAGCGGTGGTGCTGGCGCGCTCCGTTGTCGATAAAAACGACAAGCGCCCGCTGATGGTTGCGGTTGCCGGAACCGCGCTTGTTGGCGCCGGGCTTGCCTTGCCACAAGCAGCGCTGCTGCCGGCCGATATCCGCCAGCCGACGGCAACAACCGCCGTTTATGTGCGCAACCCATCGCCTGCCGATCCTGATGCTGCCGGGCGCGCGACAGGCGAGGGGGCACAATCCTCCACCGCCTCGCTTGCTCCCGCCGTTCTGCCGCCACCGCCCAGCGCGCCTGTGGCCCTCGTACCGGTGCAGCCGGCACGCCCGGGCGCCATTTCCAGCGCGCCGAAGCAGCGGGCAGCCAGCACGGTTGCAAATCCTGCGGCACGTTCCTCGCTGGTCGCCGGAGGCAGAGCCGCCAGCACAACGAATGACGCGGCGCCGGGTGCGCTCAACACAAAAAAATCGTCGCCCGCGCAGAAACCATCCACCACCACACCAGCACCTGCTGCCAACTGACATGGTGAAGCGAACCGGTGTCGGGCTTGCCGCAGCGCTGGCTGCCGGCATTGCCTATGGTTCGAACGCACCCTTCGCGACGCTGGCGAGCCGGCTTGGCGTCCCGGGCAGTGATGCCGTGCTGTGGCGGGCGCTTCTCATGCTGGCGCTGACAGGCGGGTTCGCGCTGCTGGCGCGCCAACGCCTCAAGCTTCGCTCCTCCGACATCGCTCCGGTGCTTGGCCTTGGGCTTGCAACCGGCGTCACCTCGATTGCTTATCTGTCATCAGTGGCGTTCATACCCGTCTCGGTCGCCGCCATCCTGTTCTACACCTATCCGCTGGTGATCCTTCTTCTCAATCCGCTGATCGAGGGCACGCCACCTGACGTCTCGCGGCTTGCGATCTTCGCTTTTGCCTTCCTCGGCATCGTGCTCGTCGTCGGGCCGGGATTTTCAGCACTCGACATTCGCGGCCTTGGTCTGGCGCTCCTGGCGAGCCTTGGTGCCACCGCCATGTTCTATTTCAGCGCCCGCGCGATGACGAGCCTGACGCCGGCATCCGCTGCGTTCTGGGTGCATGTCATCATCTTGCCTGCGGCGCTGCTCGTGGTCCTGCTGACCGGCGGTCCGGTCGCACTGCCGGCAACACCGGCCTTTGCCGGTATCTTTGCGGTGATCTGCGGCTCCTACATATCAGGCTACGTCCTGCAGCTGCTGGCTTTGAGCCATATATCTCCCGCAGTCGCCGGCCTGATATTTCTCGCCGAGCCGGCGGTAGCGATCCTCACCGCTGCCGTCGTTCTCGATGAGCGCCTCACCCTGACGCAAGGCTTTGGCTGTATCATCGTTTTTACGGCCCTTGTTGCTGCCACCTTGCTGGAAAGCTGGCGCCAGACGACGGTGTCATGATGAGCGAGCAGGTAAAAAAGCGCGGGCCAAAGCCTCCTATCTCGGCTGTCATTCTGACCGGCTTTCTGGGTGCTGGAAAAACCACGTTGCTGAACCGGCTGCTCCTGGCCGAGCACCTGCGTGATACAGCCGTCATCATCAATGAGTTCGGTGAGATCGGCATCGATCACCTGCTGGTCGAGCGCGCCGACGAAGGATTGATCGAGCTGTCCGCCGGCTGCCTGTGCTGCACGGTGCGCGGCGATCTGATGGCAACCATGGAAGATCTGCTGCGCCGGCTCGACAATGGCCGTCTTGCCTTCCCCTTCACCCGCCTCATCATCGAAACGACCGGCCTTGCCGATCCGGCACCGGTGATGCAGACCATCCTCCAGCACCCCTATCTGCGCCTGCGCTACCGGCTGGATGGCGTCATCACCGTGGTCGACGCGGTCAACGGCATGGCAACGCTTGACGCTCATCCCGAAAGCGTCAAGCAGGTGGCGGTCGCCGACCGCATCGTGATCACCAAGAGCGATCTTGCCGGCGCTCAGAGCGAATACATGGCGGCGCTGCGCACACGCCTGCAGGGCCTGGCGCCGACAGCCCGCCTGCTCGACCAGGCGGGCGGCGAGGCCACCCCTGATAATCTCCTCGATCTGGGGCTGTGGCGTGCGGACGGCCGGCTGCCGGACGTTGCCGCCTGGCTCGCCGATGACGCCTTGTCATCACCCCACGACCATGGCAGCGGGGCCGTTCTCGACGTCAACCGCCATGACATATCGATCCGCGCCTTCGCGCTCACCAGCGACAAGCCGATGTCGCTGCCGGCGCTTGACATGTTCCTTGATCTGCTGCGCGCTGCCCATGGCCCGAAATTGCTGCGCGTCAAAGGGATCATCAGCACCAGCGATGATCCGGATGCACCCTTCCTGCTGCAAGGCGTGCAGCATGTGTTTCACCCGCCGGTGCGCCTCGCCGCCTGGCCTGATGATGACCACCGCACGCGCCTCGTCTTCATCGTCAGGGATCTGGTGAAAAGCGATCTGCAAGGCCTGTTCAACGCCTTCCATGATATTCCCGCCATCGATCAGCCGGACCGCGCGGCGCTGACCGACAATCCGCTATCCCTGCGCCGCTGATTTAAGGCTGCGGGCTTGGGGGGCAGCGCTACGGCCAGAACCGCGCAACCGCGCCACCAGGGCTCGCAGCTGTGGCGAGCCACGCGCCACGCCTTTGGCATAGTGAAGGCCCGCCGCAGCGACACCTTTCAGCGAGCCAGCGCGGGCATACTCCAGCAATCGCTCACTGCCGATACAGAAGTCCCGCTTGTAATCGTAATCACCCACCGAAAAATCGATATCGCGGTACCCCGCACCATGCGCCCATTCGAGCACGCGTTCGATCACCAGCCGGCCGGGGGAACAGAAACCCCATTTATCACCGGCATGACCAAGCCGCACGAACACAAGTGATCGCTTGTTGGCAATGCCAATGAGCCCGCCGATCAGTTCACTGCCTAACCGCAGCGCACCAAAAACCACCGTTCCGGCACGAATACCCTCCGCCAGCAGGCGGCGATAGAAATCGCGATATTCCGGCTCATCGAGGCTGTACTCCTGCCCAAGTCCGCGGATGCGCTCGCTTTGCAACCGTTCGAACGTTGCAAACAGCTCCTGCGCTTCAACCGGGTCAGCGATGATGTCGAAGCGCGCGCCCTCGAGGCGCTGAAAGACGCGCCACACCCGCGCCTGTTCCTTGCGAAACTTCTTGGCACGGCTGCGCACATAGTCGCTAAAATCGTCGGCGAAGTGCAGCGGATGGGCGTTGAGAGGCCCTTCGGTGACACCGGCAAGGAGGGCGAGCGGATTGGGTCGCGAACCGATCTTTTGCGGTATCTTGTCAAAGCGCAGCAGATCATGCCCCGGCAAGGCCTTGCGCAAAACCTCGATTGCCCGCCGCGCCGTGCCAGGCGATGTCGGTGCTGCCGGCCCAAGCAGAGGCGCATTGTTGTCACTGACGCCCGCATCGGCAAAGCAGACGACCCTGAGGCCGCGATCGCGCAACGATACCAGCGGAAAAAGCAGAGCCGGCGTACCATCGGCCCCCGCCAGCGCGACGATGACAGGCTGACATGGATCGTTGTGGCAGAAACTTTGATACCACGCGGCGAGAAAGACAGGGTTCTGGAACGGCGTTGCCGAGGTTTCATGCGCCAGCGCTGTCCAGGCGGCAGGGACATCGCTCCAGCGATGATACAGCGCGGCTGTAA
This sequence comes from Raskinella chloraquaticus (SeqCode), assembly GCF_021731865.1. Classification (NCBI taxonomy): domain Bacteria; kingdom Pseudomonadati; phylum Pseudomonadota; class Alphaproteobacteria; order Hyphomicrobiales; family Phreatobacteraceae; genus Raskinella (SeqCode); species Raskinella chloraquaticus (SeqCode). Next base: position 20,765 of record NZ_JAKFWN010000029.1, read on the forward strand.
AAGCGCCTCTGCCCTCCCCTGATGCCTTGCCCGCCACGCTGTCGCTCATTCAGCCGGTGTGCCGAGCTCGATAATGCCACCGCGCGTCTGAGGATCGAGCCTGAAGGCAATCTCGCGACGTTGCGCCCTCTGCCGGCTGATCCAGCGGGTGCGGCGCATCACGGCCTGCATCGCAGCCTTGGTCCAGTAGCCCGGGCCGGTGATCGCCCGGCTTCTTGGCGTATGCCCGATTGCCGTGCGCAGCAGCCCGTTGGCGACATTGACCTTGTGACGGCGCACAATGTCGCGCGTCCAGTGTTCTGTCGTCACCGAGACGTTGAGGCAATCGAGGTTTTCCACCCGGTGCGGCGCATTAAGCGGCCAATGGGCCATATCGCCGGCATCAAGATCGAAGACCTGCGCAAATTCATCATACCAGTCGTGATAGGGCATATCGACCTCGACGCCGAAGAGAGCGATGTTTTCAAGGTCTTCGGGACGCAGGAATGGCGCTGAACGCGGGTAGACATAAAGCCGCTTCTTGCCGTGGATTTGCCACAGCGCCTGGCCGGGAAGATCGGCGTGATAATAGACCTGCGCCAGCGGCGAGGAGATGAGAATGCCCATCTTGGTGTCAAACATCGGCGCGCCGGGCGCCCTCAGCGCCACTTCCTGATAGGCAGCATCGAGCAAAGCCCCATAGCGGCGATCAACGGCATTGACGTTGCGCAGGTTAAGCCACATGCGCCCGTTCCTGATCCAGTCAATGACCTCGGCGCCTTTCATGCCGGCAATATCGCCCTCGCGCCAGAAGCGGCGACCGCCGCGCCCGCCCATGTGGATGAGGCTGTAATGCTCGCGTGGATAATGGTCGATGAGATCGGCCAGCGCCTCAAACGTAAACAGGGGCAAGCGATGAAGCGCATGGTCGAGCTTGACGGGCTGATGTCCCCACACCGCTCCATGCTTGTCATTCCAGTGAGGGAAAACCATATCGGAATTCGCTGACGGGGTCATGATTTGCTCCATTACCCTGTGATGAGGACGCTGCAATTCTCAAAATCTAAATATAACCCATAATAATTACAATTTAATCTGGAAATTAACATTAATGACTGTAAGTATATAATATAATAATTAAATCAGTAAAATTTGATACATTCATGAATATTAAAAAAATACTTTAGTTAAAATACGATCACAAATAGCCCTCACCACGCTCGTTGGGCAGCACATTGCAATTCGTCCATTTGAAGATAACCTGTCAAAGGACGGCCAGGCGCCGCTCAGGGATGGCGCCGCGGACATCAAGGAGCAAAGCGTGAGAATGACCGCATTTTCTGATTTTGGCCGCAGGCCGTGGTGGCGTGGCATCGCAGTCATGCTGGTGATGATGGCCAGCGGATTTGGCATCGACCGTTTGGCCGCGCAGGAATTGCGCATCGCTGTATCATCGGAGCCGTCATCCTTTGATCCGCATTTTCATAATCTGACGCCCAATAATCAGATCATGCGTCATGCTTTCGAGCCGCTGATCCTCTCGGATGAGCGCCAGGCCCTGTCGCCCGGCCTTGCCGCGAGCTGGCGCCTCATCGACGATCTCACCTGGGAATTCAAGCTGCGTCCCGGTGTCATATTCCATGACGGCAGTGCGTTCTCCGCCGATGACGTGATCGCCTCGTTCGAGCGTGCGCCCAACGTGCCGCGCTCACCTTCGCCTTTCACCTCCTATGTGAAAGGCCGGGTGCTGGAGAAAATCGACGATCTGACGCTGCGCATCAAGACCGCCACACCCGATCCGCTGATGCTCAACAATATCGCGCAGGTGATGATCATCTCGAAGGCAGCCGCCAGGGCGCCGACCGAGGATTTCAATTCCGGCAAGGCAGCCATCGGCACCGGACCCTATCGTTTCAATGCCTTCGTTCCCGGCGACCGTGTCGTCCTTGACCGCTTCGACGGCTATTGGGGCGGCAAGCCGCAATGGGCACGGGTAACCTTGAAACCCATCTCCTCCAATCCAGCCCGCGTCGCGGCTCTCCTGGCCGGCGATACCGATGTCATCGAGGCCGTGCCCACCACCGACGCGCAGCGCCTGAAGGCGGACAAGAATCTGGTCGTCGCCTCCGCTCTGTCGAACCGCGTCATCTATTTCCATCTCGACCAGTATCGCGATGTGACGCCGTTTATCCGCGCCAAGGACGGCAGCGAGATCAAGAACCCCTTGCGCGATGTGCGCGTGCGCCAGGCTTTATCGAAAGCCATCAACCGTCCGGCCATGGTCGAGCGGGTGATGGAAGGCGAAGCTGTTCCCGCCAGCCAGCTCCTGCCGGACAGCTATCACGGCACCTCGAAAAACCTGAAACCGGTGGCGCTCGATGTTGCCGGAGCGCGAAAACTGTTGAGCGAGGCCGGTTACCCCAACGGTTTCAAAATGGTGATGCACGGCCCCAATGGGCGCTATACCAACGATACCAAGATCATCGAGGCGGCGGCCCAGATGTTTGCCCGCATCGGCATCGAGGCAAGCGTTGAAACCCTGCCGCCAGCGCCCTTCTTCTCCCGCGCCTCGTCGGGCAATAATGGCAACCCGGAATTTTCCTTCATCCTCGTCGGCTGGTCTGCCGGCACGGGCGAGCCGTCTGATTCGCTGCGCACCCTGCTTGGCACTTTTGATCGGGAGAAAGGCACTGGCGCTGCCAATCGCGGGCGTTATTCCAACCCCGAATTCGACGCGATCCTCGCCAGCGCTCTGCGCACGGTGGACGACAAGAAACGCGCCGCCCTGCTGGCTGAGGCAACCGATATGGTGATGAACGATGTCGGCCTCATCCCTATTCATTACCAGCTCAACACCTGGGCCGCCCGCAAGGGCTATACGCTGGTCGCCCGGTCGGACGAATATACACTCGCGACATCGGTAAAACCGGCGCCGTGAGCAAGCTGCGCGTCGGGGTACGACCGGCATGACAGCGTTCATCCTGCGCCGACTGCTGCAGTCGCTCATCGTCCTGCTGGCGATGATCGTCATCGTCTTCTTCGGCGTGCATGTCGTAGGAGACCCCATCTGGCTTCTCGTCAGCCCCGACCTCACCCAGGACCAGATCGCCGAGGTAGCCCGCCAGCTTGGCCTCGACCGCCCCATCTGGGAACAATTCTTGGTCTTTCTGGGCAATGCGCTGCAAGGCGATCTCGGTAGATCCTTTGTTCATGGCCAGCCGGCGATGAAACTCATTCTTGAGCGCCTGCCAGCCACGATGGAACTCGCACTTTTTGCCCTCTTCCTGGCCCTGGTCATCGGCCTGCCGCTGGGGCTTTATGCCGGATTGCGGCCCGAGCGTGCCAGTTCGCGGGCGATTATGGCTGCCTCCATCCTTGGCTTTTCCCTGCCCACCTTCTGGGTTGGGCTGATGCTGATCATGGTCTTTGCCGTCATTCTCGGCTGGCTCCCCTCGACCGGGCGCGGGCCCACCATCGCCTTCCTCGGGATCGAAACCTCGCTTCTGTCGCTGAAGGGGTTGAGCCATGCCCTCTTGCCTGCCATCAATCTGGCGCTTCTGAAAGTATCACTGGTCATTCGACTTACGCGCGCCGGCGTGCGCGAGGTTTTGCCGCTCGATTTCATCAAATTCGCCCGCGCCAAGGGATTGAGCGAGACGCGCATCGTCCTTGTTCATCTGCTGCGCAATATTCTCATTCCGGTTGTCACCGTCATTGGACTTGAATTTGGCTCACTGGTCGCCTTCTCCGTCGTCACCGAGAGCATTTTCGCCTGGCCCGGCATGGGCAAATTGCTCCTTGATTCAATCCAGCGCGTCGACCGCCCGGTCATCGTTGCCTATGTGATGCTGATCGTTGTCCTCTTTGTCGTCATCAACCTCATCGTCGACCTTCTTTATTGCCTGCTCGATCCGCGCGTGCGCCTGCAGGACCAGGCGTCATGAGCGGGAACCCGGTGATGAGCGCGCCTGTCGTTGAAACGCCCTTGCAACGCTTCCTCGCCGAAATGCTGGAAGACCGTATCGCCGTCGGCGCCCTCATGGTGTTTGCAGCGCTCGTGGGAGTTGCGGTGCTGGCACCCTTCATCACGCCGCAAAACCCCTATGATCTGGCCCAGGTTGACGTGCTCGATGCTCGTCTGCCGCCAGGCACCCTTGCTTCCGCAGGATTCACCCTGGTGCTGGGTTCAGACGGCACAGGCCGCGATCTCTACTCAGCCATCCTTTACGGCCTGCGCATTTCGCTGAGCGTCGGCGCCCTCTCCGGCGTGATCGCGATGATCACCGGCGCCTCGCTCGGCCTTGTCGCGGCCTATGTCGGTGGCTGGGTCGAAGCAACGATCATGCGGATAGTTGATCTGCAGTTATCGCTGCCCGCCGTGCTCGTCGCACTCATCCTCGTCGCCGTGCTTGGCAAGGGGGTCGACAAGATCATTCTGGCGCTCGTCATTGTGCAATGGGCCTATTATGCGCGAACCGTCCGCGCCAGCGCCCTGGTGGAGCGGCGCAAGGAATATGTTGACGCGGCGCTTTGCCTCGACCTGTCGCCTGGCCGCATTCTCTTTCGCCACATTTTGCCCAATTGCCTCGCCCCGCTGATCGTCGTTGGCACCGTGCAGACAGCGCATGCGATTGCGCTCGAAGCCACCCTCTCTTTCCTTGGCGTCGGCCTGCCGCAGACCGAACCATCCCTTGGCGTGCTGATTGCAAACGGCTTCCAGTACATGCTCTCGGGTCGTTACTGGATTTCGTTCTTTCCCGGCATTGCCCTTCTCGTCACCATTGTCTCCATCAACCTTGTGGGCGACCGCCTGCGCGACGTCTTGAACCCGAGATTGAAGCGATGACGCCAACACTCGACATCGCCGGTCTATCGACCCACTTCTTCACGCGCGACGGGATCGCCAAAGCCGTCGACGGCGTGTCGTTTTCCATCGCGCCGGGCGAGGTGCTGGGGCTCGTGGGCGAATCGGGGTCGGGCAAAAGCGTCACCGGCTTCTCCATCATGGGGCTGGTCGACCAGCCGGGACGCATTGTCGCCGGCGCCATCCGCTTCAAGGGCGAGGATATGGTTGGCGCCGACGCGCAGCGCCTGCGCAGCCTGCGCGGCAACCGCATCGCCATGGTCTTCCAGGATCCGATGATGACACTCAATCCGGTGCTGCGGATCGGTGAGCAGATGACCGAGGCGATCGCTGCCCACAGCAAAGCGACGAAAAGCGAAACCGAGGCGCGCGCGCGCGACGCGCTGGGCGCTGTCGGCATCGCTTCGCCCGAGGAAAGGCTCGCCGCCTATCCCCACCATCTGTCGGGCGGGATGCGCCAGCGCGTGGCCATCGCCATCGCTCTGATCAACGCCCCTGATCTTCTCATTGCTGACGAGCCGACGACCGCGCTCGACGTCACCATTCAGGGGCAGATCCTCTCCGTCGTCCAGCGTCTGGTCGCGCGCAGCCATACCGCGCTGCTGTGGATCACCCACGACCTCAGCGTCGTCGCCGGCCTCGCTGACCGCATCGCCGTCATGTATGCCGGTCGCATCGTCGAGCAGGCCGCCGTCGATGACCTCCTCACCCGCCCGCGCCATCCTTATACCGCCGGATTGCTTGCCTCGCTTCCCGAGCGGGCCGCGCATGGCGGAAGGCTTGCCAGCATTCCAGGCATGGCACCTTCCCTGCTCCATCGCCCGCAAGGCTGCGCCTTTCGCTCCCGCTGCGGGCTCGCGCGCCCGGAGTGTGGCAACGCAATGATCGCCGACAGGCAGGAAGGTGATCGCCGCTTCGCCTGCCTGCATCCTCTGGCTGATCCAGCCCGGCAGGTGATGTGATGGAGGCAACGCCGCTTCTTGCCGCTGAGCGCATCGACAAGCGATTTGAGCGCCGGCTTGATTTCGCCGGACGCCTGGCAGCCAGGCTCGGCGCTGCGCTTGGCAATGAAACCGTCCATGCGCTTGATGGCGTCAGCCTCGCCGTCATGCGCGGCGAGGTTCTGGGCGTTGTGGGTGAATCGGGCTGCGGCAAATCAACGCTCGGCCGCATCCTGGCGGGTATCATGCCAGCCTCCGGCGGCCGTATCCTGTGGCAGGGCGCGGACCGCGATCGCCTGACCGGGACCGAGCGCCGCTCTGTCAAGCTTGCCGTGCAGATGGTCTTTCAGGACCCGGCATCATCCCTCAATCCGCGCATGCGGGTCGCCGATATCATCGGCGAAGCCCCGCTTGTCCACGGCCAGGTGACGCGCGCCGAACTCGGCGATTATATCGACACGATCCTGCGCGATGTCGGGCTTGATCCGGCGATGAAGCAGCGCTATCCGCACCAGTTCTCCGGTGGCCAGCGCCAGCGTATCGGTATCGCCCGGGCACTTGCGGTCCGCCCGCAATGCATCATCGCCGATGAGGCGGTTGCAGCACTCGATGTGTCGATCCGTGCGCAGATCATCAATCTCTTCGATGAATTGCGCCAGAAGCGCGATCTGACCTATCTCTTCATCAGCCATGATCTTGGTATCGTTCGCTTCATCGCTGACCGCGTGGTGGTGATGTATCTCGGGCGTGTCGTTGAAAGCGCGCCGACCAGCGCTCTGTTCGCCGCTCCCAATCACCCCTACACGATTGCTCTTCTGGCCGGCGCGCCGCGCCTTGAGGACCGCAAGCGTGCCTTTGCCGCCATCGAGGGTGAAATTCCCTCGCCGCTCAATCCGCCTCGCGGCTGTCATTTCCATCCGCGCTGCCCGCACGTCATGGCACGCTGTCGTGAGGAAGCCCCACGTCTGAGCGAGATCGCGCCCGGTCGCCTCTCTGCCTGTCATCTCAATCAGGCATAGGACGCGGCGTCGAAAAAATGTCATGAAGCGGGTGGAGTGTGGGCGTATCAATACTTCACCCGAGCCTGTCACCGCGCATCACCGGAGCTGCCCATGATCACCATCAAGCTCAACGGCCGGCAACAAACCCTCGATGCTGATCCTGGCATGCCGCTGCTATGGGCGATCCGCGATCTCATCGGCCTGACGGGGACGAAGTTTGGCTGCGGCATCGCCCAGTGTGGCGCCTGCACCGTCCATGTCGACGGCGTGCCTACCCGCTCCTGCCAGACGCCACTGTCGAGCCTCGGCAGCGCCGAGGTGACGACCATCGAGGCCATCACCGGCCCGGTCGCAGCAGCCGTCCAGGAGGCATGGACCAAGCTTGCCGTGCCGCAATGCGGTTATTGCCAGTCGGGTCAGGTGATGGCGGCAATGGCTTTGCTGAGCGAGAACAAGACACCCAGCGACGCTGACATTGATGCCGCCATGGCTGGCAATCTCTGCCGCTGCGCCACTTATGCCCGTATCCGCACCGCCATCCACGACGCCGCCAGGGCACTCGCCTGAGGGAGATTTGACGATGCTCCACCTCCTCACCTCGCGAGCCGCGCCTCCGAGCCGCCGCGGCTTCCTTATGGCAACGCTCGGCGGCAGCAGCGGGCTGGCGCTGGGCTTTGCCTTGCCAGAATCGCTTGCTGGCGGGCGCGCCCACGCCGAGCCGCAGCGCACCCCATCGCCCTTCGCCGGCTACCTGTTCATTGATCGCAACAACACCGTCACCGTTCTCAGCGCTCATATGGATATGGGGCAGGGGATCTATCACGGCATTGCCACGCTCGTGGCCGAGGAACTCGGCGTTCCAGTGGCCGACATCAAGGTCGAGGGAGCCGCCGGCAATCCACGCCTTTACGGCAATGTCACGGTCGGCGGCGCCTTTCAGCTGACCGGCGGCTCATCCGCGACGCCGTCATCATGGGAGCGCTACCGCCGTGCCGGTGCCACTGCGCGCACCATGCTGATCGCCGCTGCCGCCAAAAGCTGGGGGGTTGCCGCAACCGAGGTGACGACGGAGGCCGGCAGCCTCGTTCACGCCTCCGGCAAGCGCGCGACCTTTGGCGAGATGGCTGAAGCAGCCTCGAATCTCACCGTCCCCACCGAGGTGACGTTGAAGGCACCCGCAGAGTGGACGCAGATCGGCGCTGACAACACGCAGCGCGTGGCCGGGCGCGACAAGGTCACAGGCGCGTTCAATTTCACCATCGATATCCGCCGTCCCGGCATGCTGTACGCGGTGGTCGCTCACCCGCCGCGTTTTGGCGGCAAGGTGAAAAGCGTTGACGCCACCGCCGCGCGCAAGGTGGCGGGCGTCGTCGATGTCATCACCATCGCCCGCGGCGTTGCCATTGTTGCCCGCAACACCTATGCCGCCATCAAGGGGCGCGAAGCGCTGAAAATCGACTGGGACGAAACCCGGGCGGAGCAGCGCGGCAGTGACGAACTCGTTGAGGCGTATCGCCGGGCACTGGCTGTGCCGGGGACAATCGCCGCCAAGCGCGGTGACGTTGCAGGAGCACTGGCGCGTGCCAGCAAGGCCATTGATGTATCATTCGAGTTTCCCTACCTCGCCCATGCGGCACTGGAACCGCTCGATGCGGTCGTTGAGCGCAAGGGCGATTCGCTTGAGATCTGGGGCGGCCATCAGCTGCCCGATTTCTATCAGGCGATCGCCGCCCAGATCGCCGGGCTGACGCCTGATCGTGTCAAAATGAACGTCATGCCGACGGGCGGTGGCTTTGGTCGGCGCGCCGTTGCCGATGGCGATGTGATCGCGGAGGCAACCGAGATTGCCAAGGCAATCGGCTGGACGGCGCCGGTCAAGCTGCTGTGGACGAGAGAAGACGATATGCGCGGCGGTCGCTACCGCCCGCTCTATGTCCACAAGCTTCGCGCCAGCCTTGGTCCCGACGGGCGTATTTCCGCCTGGCATCACCACATCGTTGGCCAGTCAATCGCCATCGGCACGGCGTTCGAGACGAGCCTTGTCAGTGGTGGTATCGATCCGACCTCGGTTGAGGGTGCCGCCGACATGCCCTACGCCGTACCCGATCTGCAGGTCGAGGTCACCAATATGCGCGCCGGTGTTCCCGTCTTGTGGTGGCGCTCGGTCGGACATACGCACACCGCCTATGCGGTTGAAACCGCGATGGACGAACTGGCTGTACTCGCTGGCCAGGACCCGGTTGCCTTCCGCCTCAAGCACCTGGCGAACAATTCCCGCGAACGCTCTGTCCTTGAAGCGGTCGCAGCCAAGGCGAAGTGGGATGAACCCCTGCCGCTGGGGCGCTTTCGCGGTGTTGCCGTCCATAAATCGTTCGGCACGGTGGTGGGGATGGTCATCGAAATCACCGCCACGGGCCCTGCCAACATCAAGGTTGAACGCGTGGTTGCGGCCGTCGATTGCGGTATTGCAATCAATCCCGACGTCATCCGTGCCCAGATCGAAGGCGGCGTCGGTTTTGGCCTTGGCGCCATCCTGCATTCGCAGATCACCCTCACCAAGGGTATCGTCGACCAGGGTAATTTCGACAGCTATCAGGTGTTGCGTTTCGACGAAATGCCCATTGTGGAGGTGCACATCCTGCCCTCGACCCGCTCACCCAGCGGCATCGGCGAGCCCGGCGTGCCGCCTGTCGGCCCGGCGCTTGCCAACGCCGTGGCAGCGGCCATCGGCAAGCGCGTGCGCATGCTGCCGTTCGACAAGGGCTTGTCAGCCTGAGGCAAGCAACAGAGCGCTGGGAAGCGCGCTCAATGCAGCGCGCGGACAGCTGATCAGCGGATCTGGGTTGCCCCGATGATGACGCCGGGGTTCGACCCGCTGGACATCTGCTGAACCAGAATCACGACACCCTTGTTGGGATCGTCGGTTTTTGCATCAACTGGCAGTTTCAACGCGCCGCCGTTCCACCGCCCGATCTCACGACTGGTGCGCACGACATTATGATAAGTGATCGTCTCGCCACGATTTTCGCCGCGCCCGATGGCGACCGTCTGCTCTTTGTCGAATTCGACAAGACTCACCCGGCAATCGCCTGGCGCTTTCTCGCTGCCGGTTCCGATGCTGACTGTCATCGTCGAACCATCCTTGGACACCGTCACAGGCACGCTGAGAGGCGCGCCGTCACCACGACCATTGCGCGCACGCACGGCCTTCGCCTCGATATCGCGACGGTCGGAACCAACGGCGTGGAAGACGCCATCGACCACTGCCTGCGGAGTATAGACCTGCCGATCTCCCCGGCCCAGCGCATAGGCACGCTGGCGTTGCGTGTTTTCAGGCAGCGCCAGCGTATCGCGCCAGCCCAGATAATCCCAGTAAGTGACCGAGTAGGACAGCACGATGATGCTCGGATCATTCACCATCTCGCCCACCAGGCGGTCGGCCGGCGGACAGGAATTGCAACCTTGCGAGGTGAACATTTCAATCACGGCGCGCGGCTGATCAGCCGCTGCAACCGGCGTGGCCAATGCAAGGGCAGCAAACATGTTCGGCAAAAAGCGTCGTAGGGTCATGGATCGTTTCCAGCAAGCGATGCCATGACCCTACGCGCAATTGTCGTCACTAGGAATTCAACTGACGGTGAGAGCCGTATGTCTGCCCCTGATCCTAAGCCGCGAGAGAACGCAGGACATAGTGCAAAATCCCCGCATTCTTGAAGTAATCCAGCTCATCCAGCGTGTCGATTCGACATAACAGCGATACTTTCTTCACCGCGCCATCGGCCATGGTGATCTCGGCCATCATCTTCTGGCGTGGCTTGATGTCAGCCAGCCCAAGGATGGTAACGCGCTCATCGCCTTTCAAGCCGAGGCTCTGCCAAGACGTGCCGGGCTCGAAGGTGAACGGCACCACGCCCATGCCGACGAGGTTCGAGCGATGGATACGCTCGAAGGATTCAGCGATGACCGCGCGCACACCCAGCAGATTAGTGCCCTTGGCCGCCCAGTCACGCGACGAGCCGGTGCCGTATTCCTTGCCGGCAAACAGAACAAGTGGTGTCTTTTCCGTGCGGTATTTCATCGCCGCATCGTAAATCGGCAGCTCTTCCTTGGACGGGTAATGGATGGTGAAGCCACCCTCACGCCCGTTTGGCCCCAGCATCTGGTTGCGGATGCGGATATTGGCGAAGGTGCCGCGCATCATCACCTCGTGATTGCCGCGCCGCGTCCCGTACTGGTTGAAGTCGAGCGGCTTGACGTGGCGCGACTGCAGATATTTGCCCGCCGGCGAATCAGCCTTGATCGACCCGGCCGGCGAGATGTGATCGGTCGTGATCGAATCCTTGAAGATGCCGAGTGTGCGCGCGCCCAGCACATCCGTCACCTGCACCGGCTTGGCGCTCATGCCGGTGAAGTAAGGTGGCTTGGCCACATAGGTCGATGTCGCATCCCAGGCATAGGTCGAGCCCGCCGGCGTCTTGATCTTGCGCCAATTGGCATCGCCCTTGAAGACATCGGCATATTTCGCCTTGAAGATCTTCTTGGTGACATTGGCGCGAATGAACGCGGTGATCTCCTTGTTCGAGGGCCAGATATCCTTGAGATAGACCGGCTTTCCGCCCTTGCCCGTGCCAAGCGGCTCGGTCGTCAAATCAACCTGGAGCGAGCCGGCCAGCGCATAGGCAACGACCAGCGGGGGCGAGGCGAGATAATTCGCCCGCACATCCGGATTGACACGTCCCTCGAAATTGCGATTGCCCGAGAGAACGGCGGCAGCCACCAGATCCTTGCCGCTGATGGTCTTCGAGATCGGCTCGGCAAGGGGGCCCGAATTGCCAATGCAGGTCGTGCAGCCAAAGCCCACCAGATTGAACCCAAGCTTGTTCAGATCCTTCTGCAGGCCGGAATTCTTCAGATATTCGGCAACCACCTGCGAACCGGGCGCGAGCGAGGTCTTGACCCATGGTTTGGTCTTCAGACCGGCGGCAACGGCGTTGCGGGCGAGCAGGCCTGCCGCCATCAGCACCGAGGGGTTCGACGTGTTGGTGCAAGACGTGATGGCGGCAATCACCACATCGCCCTGCCCGAGGTCATAGGTCGTGCCGGGAACCGGATACCGTGTGGCGGCTTCGCCCGCTTTCTTGAATTCACCTTCGAGCGCTGCGAGAAAGCCCTTTTTCGTGTCTGACAACAATACGCGGTCCTGCGGGCGCTTTGGCCCGGCAAGCGAGGGCAATACCGTCGACAGATCAAGCTCCAGCGTATCAGTGAAGACCGGGTCCGCCATCCCCTTGGTGCGGAACAGGCCCTGCGCCTTGCAGTATTTTTCAACCAGCGCGATGCGCGCCGTCTTGCGCCCCGTCTCGTCGAGATAGGCAAGCGTCTCGCCATCCACGGGGAAGAAACCGCAGGTCGCACCATATTCCGGCGCCATATTACCGATGGTCGCACGATCAGCCAGTGACAAGGCATCAAGGCCGGGACCGAAGAATTCCACAAACTTGCCAACAACCCCATGCTTGCGCAGAGACTGGGTGACGGTGAGGACAAGATCGGTCGCGGTCACGCCTTCCTTCAGTTTGCCGGTCATGCGAAAACCGATGACTTCCGGCAGCAGCATGGTGAGCGGCTGGCCAAGCATGGCCGCTTCCGCCTCGATGCCGCCAACGCCCCAGCCAAGGACCCCCAGGCCATTGATCATCGTGGTATGGCTGTCAGTACCCACCAGCGTGTCGGGATAAGCGACCTCGACGGTCGAAGTCTTGCCCTTCTTGTCGGTCTTTTTGGCCTTTGCCGTCCATACCGTCTGCGCCAGATATTCAAGATTGACCTGATGGCAGATGCCGGTGCCCGGCGGCACCACGCGGAAATTGTCGAAGGCAGACTGGCCCCACTTCAAAAAGCGGTAGCGCTCGCCATTCTGCTCGTATTCGCGCTCGACATTCTGGCCAAGCGATTTCGGCGTGCCGAAATGATCCACCACCACCGAATGGTCGATGACCAGGTCGACCGGCACCAGCGGATTGATCTTGTCAGGCGAGCCGCCAAGGACCTTCATCGCGTCTCGCATGGCGGCAAGATCGACGACCGCCGGCACACCGGTGAAATCCTGCATCAGCACGCGTGCCGGACGGAAGGCGATTTCCTTTTCGTCCTTGCCGCGATTCTTCAGCCATTGCGCCACGCCGGCGATATCGGCCTTGGTGACACTGCGTCCGTCTTCACAGCGCAGCAGGTTTTCCAGGATCACCTTCATCGAGAAGGGTAGTTTGGAAATCCCCTTGAGGCCGTTGGCTTCGGCAGCCTTCAGCGAGAAATAATCATAGCTTTTACCGCCCACCTTGAGTGTCTTGCGGCATTCATAGGAATCAATGGATTGGCTCATCTTATCCGTCCCCGGCTGGTCTGACGTTCGGCCGAGCGGTGCGCCGCCGGTTGCCCCCTGTAAGGCAGACGATACGTTCAGACGAATGATCTGATTTCATGTTGGTTGGCACTGCGCCAATGACACCAGAGAATCCGATCGAACTCGTTGATCAACTCGTCTGCATTACTCCAGAAAACACACACGCGGAAGATGGTGCACGCACGTATAAAAGATTTCCAAGGATTGCCATCGCAGCCAGCCTCGCGCATGAGTGCGTCATGCGCCTTGAGGTCAGTGAACTTGCCTGCGTGCGTGCCGGCCGCCCTGTCTTCGCCGGCCTCTCCTTCGCCCTCGACAAGGGCGAGGGGCTACTGGTGCGCGGCGCCAATGGTGCTGGCAAATCATCTTTGCTGCGCATCCTTGCCGGCCTTGATGAAGCGCAATCCGGCAAGGCGTTGATCGGCGAGGAACGCCTGTCGGCGCGCGCCAGCCATTACGTCGCCCACAGCGATGCGGTGAAGCCGGCGATGACGGTGGCCGAGCACCTGCGCTTCTTCTCGCAACTCCTCGGCGCCCCGGACAACAGCGAGGAGCGCCTCGCCGCGGCTCTGGCAGCCCTCGACCTTGCCGCCCTGCATGACACCCCGGCGCGCTATCTTTCCGCTGGACAGAAGCGCCGCCTGGCGCTGACCCGCCTGCTGCTTGCCCGGCGCACCCTCTGGCTTCTCGATGAGCCAACCGCAACGCTTGATTCATCGTCCCTGCACCGTTTCGAGACGATCATTGCCGCTCATCGCGCTGAAGGCGGCATGGTGATTGCCACCACTCACGAAGCGCTCGCCATCCCCGGCGCGCTTTCTCTCACATTGGCCGCACCATGACTGCGGCCCTCCTTGCCCTGTTTCGTCGCGATCTTCTGCTCGCCGCCCGCTCCGGCGGCGTATCGCTGACGGGCGCCCTGTTCTTTCTCGTTTTGTGCGGCATCATTCCCTTTGCTATCGGGCCTGATCAGAAACTCCTGTCGCGCCTGGCGCCAGCCATCCTGTGGATCGGCGTTCTTCTTGCCTCGCTGCTTGGCCTCGATCGCCTGTTCCACGCCGATGAGGAGGACGGCACGCTCGACCTGCTGATGGCATCTCCAGCCCCTCTGACGGCGGTCGTCATGGTCAAATGCCTGGCGCATTGGCTCACAACCGGCCTGCCGCTCATCCTCATCACCCCCCTGCTCGCCATCCTGCTCGGGCTCGACTGGCAATATCTGCCGCGCCTTCTGCTGACGCTGTGCATCGGCACGCCGGCTCTCACCTGCCTTGGCTCCATCGGCGCCGCCCTGACCTTGTCGCTGCGCCGGGGCGGCCTTGTGCTTGCCGTCATCATCCTGCCGCTTGCCCTGCCACTGCTGATCTTTGCCGTCGCCGCAGCCTCGGCCGACGGCACAGGCAACAGCGCGCGGGCGCCTTTATTGCTCCTTGCGGCGGTGGCGCTCGTTATCCTTGCTTTTGCACCCTTTGTGAGCGCTGCCGCCCTGAGGCTCACACGCAACTGATGCCGCGCCGCCATCTTCCACCGGCGGCAAGCGTGGATTAAAAGAAAATTGTGCGATTCGTTTGCAGGAGGGTATCTTGCCACGTCTGTTCACCGGGCTCGAATTCCCTTCAATTGTCGCCCAGCGCCTGGCGATCATGCGTGGCGGCCTGCCAGGTGCGCGCTGGATCGAGCCCAGCGATTTCCATGTCACGCTGCGCTTCATCGGCGACATCGACCCGCATCTTGCCGATGATATCGCCGATCTCCTGACCTCGATCCATCGCCGGGCCTTTTCTCTGCGCCTGACCGGCCTTGACTGGTTCGGTAAGGAGAAACCGCATTCGCTTTATGCGGCGGTTGCGCCCTCAAGCGAGCTGAGCGAACTGCAGGCGGAACAGGAACGCCTGATGCGCCGCCTGGGCCTCGCGCCGGAACCGCGCAAATTTAACCCGCATGTGACGCTTGCCCGCCTGCGTGACACCAGGCCATGGCAGGTGAGCGAGTGGATCGCCATGCACTCCCCCTTGGCATTACCAGCATTCGATATCGGTCGCTTTGTTCTGTTTTCCTCGCGCGCCTCGGTAGGCGGCGGACCTTATCTCGTTGAGGAAACCTATCCCCTGATCGCTGCCTGACGGGCAATCCGCCGGCCGGCAATCAGCCAGTAAACGAGGCCCGCCACCGCGCCTGCCGCGCCGACCAGTACAAGATCATCGCGGTCAACCGCCGGCCCGCCGGGATTGGCCTGTCCAAACCGCAACGCAAGCGGCAGGCCGGTCAAAAATGCTGCAACGAATATGTGGAACAGGATGTCACGCCGGCGCGCGATGATCGCCAGGACAGCCAACAGGGTGATTGCGGCCAGAACCGGCGCAAAAAACGGTCCAAGCGCCAGAAGTGCTGCTTGCGTGAGCCCATCCGGGGTGACCTGCACCAGAGCCGCCGTGACGAGCGCAAACTGGATCGCGGTTGCAGCGAACGCCGCATAGGCTCCACCCACGCCCGCTCCCAGGACGCCACCTATCAACAAACCATGTCCGATCAGTCCGGCAAGCAGGATGGCGATGATGTGGCGGATCACGGCAAATCCCTCACGACAGGCTGGTGGCGCTGACCGGCTGATGCCGATCGGCAATCTTGAGTTTCGCTGTTTCTGAGCGCAATTGGCCACAAGCCGCAAGAATATCGCGCCCGCGCGGCGTGCGGACGGGGGAGGCATAGCCGCCGGCGAATATGATTTCCGAGAAGCGCTCGATGGTTGGCCAATCGGAACACTGATGCAGCGTGCCGGGCCATGGATTGAAGGGGATGAGGTTGATTTTTGCCGGCATGCCGTCAAGAAGCCGCAGCAAGCGCCGCGCATCCTCAGGGCTGTCATTGACATCCTTGAGCATCACATACTCATACGTGATGCGCCGGGCATTGCTGGCGCCGGGATAGGCAGCGCAGGCCGCCAGCAGCTCTGCGATCGGATATTTGCGGTTGAGCGGGACCAGCCGGTCGCGCACCTCGTCGGTGGTTGCGTGCAGAGAGATTGCCAGCATGGCGCCGGTGTCCGCACCAAGCCGCGGGATCATCGGCACCACGCCCGAGGTTGAAACCGTGATCCGGCGCCGCCCGATCGACAGACCTTCTCCGTCGCTGATGGTCGCCATCGCCTCGCTGACCGCGTCGAGATTATAGAGCGGCTCGCCCATCCCCATGAACACGATATTGGTGATATAGCGCCCGCCATCACGCGGTACGATCGCCTCATCGCCAGCGACAAGACCGGGCCAGTCGAGAAGATCATCGCGCGCGACCATCACCTGGGTAACGATTTCAGCCGCCGTCAGATTGCGCACCAGCTTCTGCGTGCCGGTATGGCAAAACGAGCAGGTGAGCGTGCAACCCACCTGCGAGGAAACGCACAGCGTGCCTCGCCCCTCTTCGGGAATATAGACGCATTCGATGTCATGGCCGACCTCGCCGGCAAAACGGCCCGGCAGGCGCAGCAGCCATTTGCGCGTGCCATCGACCGACACCTGGCGCACCGCGACCGGCGGGCGGGCCAGCGAAAAGGCATTTGCCAGCGCCACACGCAGATCCTTGGCGACATTGCTCATGGCCAGAAAATCACTGACCCCGCGATGATAGATCCAGTGCCACAGCTGCTCGATCCGCATCTTCAGCGCGCGCGCCGGCACGCCAACCGATGTCAAGGCCGCCGCCAGCCCGTCGCGGTCGCATCCGGCAAGCGACGGTTTGATCGCGGCGCCCGACAGGCGGGCCGGCGATGCATCCATGTCAACGCTGACGATCATATCCTCATGCATCCTGCCAACGCCTGAAAGCGGGCGAGGCGCCGAGAGGCCCTCGCATCGCCGCTGTCTATAAGCAAAAAATCGACGCGCGTCGATTGCCGGACATGCCGGCTGCAACGCTGCTTGCGGCTATTTGCATTCCTTGGAGATGCGATCAAGCGCACCCGAAATACCGGCAAGAGCGTAGGTATCAACGGTCATGGTGCCGCGCTGCGAGATGCCATGCACCTTGAGCTCCCGCGATTTACGCACCAGATCGACAAACTGGGTCTCCTCGGCGGCATTGAGTAGCCACGCGCCCTGTTCCTTGGTGAACATCATGAAGCGTCTGGTCCCGGCGGCGCCGATCACCTCGACGACAGTGTTGGATTTGTCCTTGATCGCATAGCCAAGCGTCACAAACAGTTCATTGCGTACATTCTGTGCCGGGCGATGGGCGATGAACAGCATGGTGGCGTTGCGCCGCGCCGTCCCCGGCTGGATATCCTTGGGCAGGCTTGCTTGCGGCGAACCGACCAGATAGCACTCGCGGCCCTGCGGCGCCTGAACGGCATAGGCGGCCCAGGCGGAAAATTTGCCAAGCTCGACCGGCGTCGGTGTGCCTGTCGCCGGGCGCGCCGCAGCGCCCTGCGCATAGGCCTCACGGCCTGAAAGCGGCAGGACGACAAGGGCTAGGAACAACAGGGCTGCGGGATTTTTCATGGCGATGATCATGTTGAAGCGAGGCATGCGACAGGCTTTAAGCGGCAATAGGATGAATGAACACTTAATATGATGTAAAGCGATGTCGATGCACGCCGCCGGTTACAGGCCAGCCCGTGCGGCAATTTTGAGGCATCCTCTCTCCCAGGCGCTGGTAAATGTCGTTATGTCGAACCACCAGCCGGGCTGTGTTAGGAGGAGGCCTCGTGAGGTCTGCCAGCCAACAGGATAGGATGTGGCCATCGCTGATGACGACAAACAGACGCAGGCGCGCAACATCTCCCGATGGATGATGTCTCTGACACGCAATGGCGACCGCAGCGCATTCGCGTCACTGTTTGATTACTTTGCCCCGCGCCTGAACAGCTATCTTCTGCGTCTTGGCCTTGAGCGGATGGCGGCGGAGGAAATCACGCAGGAGGTGATGCTGACACTGTGGTTGAAACCGGGTCTTTTCGATCCCTCGAAATCCTCGTTGTCAACCTGGCTCTTCCGTATCGCCCGCAATCGCCGCATCGACGCCGCACGCCGCGAACGGCGGGGACGGATCGATGAAAACGATCTCATGCTGCACCCCGCAGCCACCCCCATGCCAGATGACATTCTGGCCGAAGCTGCTCGCGCCGATCATGTCCGCATGGTGATGGCTGATTTGCCGCCCGACCAGATCAACCTGCTGCGTCTGGCCTTCTTTGACGGGCTCTCGCACAGCCAGATCGCTGACGCGACCGGCCTGCCGCTTGGCACGGTTAAATCACGCATCAGGCTGGCGTTCGCGCGCCTGCGCCACAAGCTCGCGAGCCGGGGGATCGACCGCGACGCGTGAGGCAGCCAAGACGGCTTCAGCGCAAGAAACGGGTCGCAATAGAGTTCTCTTGGTGGCATTTCTCCGGGGAATTCGGAGATGTCTTGCCATGCTTCCTCCCCTGCTCAATCGTCTGGTGATCGCCAATGCCGGCATGCACGCAGCCGATCAGATCGCGCTGGTGGCTCTGCCGCTGGCAGCCGTCACCCTGTTTTCCGCCTCGCCCGCCCTCATCGGCGCCCTCGTGGCGGCGCAAGGCATGGCCTGGCTCATCGTCTCATTGCCGGGCGGGATTGTTGTTGACCGCCTCGGCCCGTCCCGCCTGGCGCGGTTGGCGCCCTGGTTGTCGCTTGCCGGGCTGACCCTGGCGCTGTTAGCTCTCACGCTTGCAAGCCCCTATCTGCTCGGTTTGGCCGTTTTTATTTCGGCAACCGGCACCGTTTTGTTTGTCCTTGCTCTTGCCACCCTGACGCCGCGTCTGCTGCCGCCAACCGCGTTTGCAAAGGCCAATGGCCGGCTTGAGCTCGCTCGTGCCCTTGTCACACTGCCAGCGCCAACCATCATAGCCTGGCTGATCGCGCATGTGTCCACCAACGCCGCCTTTATCGCCGCCCTTGCCGCCGCCGCCATGGCAATCATCGCGCTCAGCTCCATGCCAGACCCGCCACCATCCGCACAACCGCCCCGCCACCCCCTTCAGGATATTCGCGAGGGGCTCTTGTTCGTGTGGCATCAGCCGATACTGCGCGGCATTCTCAGCTGTGCTCTGGCCTGGAACGCCGCCTTTTTCGCGCTCGTCGCCGTCTTTGTGCCTTTTGCCTTGAATATCGCTCAACTCAGCGTGCAGGATATCGGTCTGGCATTGTCGGGGCAGGGCGTCGGCCTTCTGCTGGGCGCGCTCACCGCCGGCACCATCGTCACCCGCTTTCAACCCCGCTTCATTCTCATCCTCGGGCCGCTGTCCTCGGTGGCCGGCGCCACGTTGATCTTCATCTCGGCCGGGCATTCCGCCATTTATACCGCCGCTGCGGGTTACTTCCTCGTCGGCTTTTGTCCCATGCTGTGGCTGGTATGCCAGACGAGCCTGCGCCAGTCGGTGACGCCTGCGCCCCTGCTTGGCCGCGTCAACGCCACCATCCAGCTGGCGATTTATGGCGTCCGCCCGCTTGGCGCCCTGCTGGGCGGAGCACTTGCTGATCGCCTGGGCCCCGGCGCCGCCCTTGTCCTGGTGATCGCCCTGTTTGCGCTGTCGGCGCTGGCCGCCACCCTCTCCGATCTCGGACGCCTGCGTGCCATGCCGGCGGCAGCGACAGAGCCGCTTGTCTGACACCCCTTCCGGGAGATCACAGGGCAAGCTAGGGTCGCGCGAACAACAGGAGAAGACGACATGGAGCTTCAGGACACAGCCGCCATCATCACCGGTGGCGCGTCGGGATTGGGCGAGGCAAGCGCCAGAAGGCTGGCGGCGGCGGGCGCGCGCGTTGCCCTGTTCGATCTTGCCGAGGAGCGCGGGCGCATGGTCGCCAGCGATATCGGCGGGCTCTTCTGCCGTTGTGATGTGACGGACGAGGCCTCTGTCGAGGCAGCCCTTGCCGCCGCCGCTGCGGCTCATGGCGAGGCGCGGATCGCCATCAATTGCGCCGGTATCGCCACCGGACAGAAGACCGTCAACCGCAGGAAGGAAAGCGGCGCCATCGTGCCGCATGATCTGGCAAGCTTCACCCGGACCGTCGCGATCAACCTGATCGGCACCTTCAATGTCGCCTCCAAAGCCGCCGCCCGCATGGTGGCATTGCCCCCGCGCGGCGAGGATGGCGAGCGCGGCGTCATCGTCATGACGGCCTCGGTCGCCGCCGAGGATGGCCAGATCGGCCAGGCCGCCTACGCCGCCTCGAAGGGTGGCGTTGCCTCGCTTACTTTGCCGATGGCCCGCGACCTGTCACGCGATGGCGTGCGGGTGATGACCATCCTGCCCGGCCTCTTCCACACGCCCATGTTCGACACCCTGCCACCTGAGGTGCAGGTGGCGCTCGGCGCCAGCGTTCCCTTCCCCTCCCGGCTCGGCAAGCCCGCCGAATATGCCGCTCTTGTCCAGTCGATCTGCGAGAACCCGATGTTGAACGGCACCACCATCCGCCTCGACGGGGCACTCAGGATGGCGCCACGATAAGCTTTCGTGCCGCCTGATCCATCGCCCGCGCCAACTCGATATCAAGCGCGGTCAGACCGCCGGCATCGTGCGTTGACAACGTTACCTCGACGTCGCGGTAGACATTGCGCCATTCGGGATGATGGTTCATCGCCTCGGCGATGAAGGCCACCCTTGTCATGAAGGCGAAGGCGTCAGCGAAGCAGGCGAAGCGAAAGTCGCGCTCAATGGCCTCGCGCCCCTCGACAAGGCTCCATCCCGGCAGGCTGGCAAGCGCTTCAAGGCGGGCGTTTTCATCAAGACGGGGAGGGATCATGAGATGGCTTGTCCTGTCATGCATCATCGGGCGCGGCGCACACATTGTACATTGGCGCCGCCATTTTGCAGCCTTGCAATCAGCCGCGCCGCCAGGCGGCGATGAAGCACGCCGGGGCGGCGCGCATCGCGTTGGCGCGGATTGGGCAGGGCAACCGCCAGCAGCGCTCCTTGAGCGGTGTTGAGTGCGGTTGCGCTGACGCCGAACGCGTGACGGGCGGCGGCTTCAACGCCGAAAATGCCGTCACCCCATTCCACCATATTGAGATAAACCTCGATCACGCGATCTTTCGGCCACACCAGTGTCAGCCATAGAGCCAGCGGCGCTTCGAGACCTTTGCGGATCCATGAGCGGCCCTGCCAGAGAAACAGGTTCTTTGCCGTCTGCTGGGTAATCGTCGACGTGCCTCGCACATCATCATCGCGCTCTTCGGCGCGGCGCAACGCATCCCGTATCGCACCAGGATCGATACCGTAATGGCGGCAGAAGCCGCCATCTTCCGACGTGACAACGGCTGCAACCAGAGCGGGCGATATCTGCTCAAGCGGCACATAGACGCGCTCGACCGGCAATCCCTGAACATAGCGCCACAGCATCAGTGTCGAGGGCGGAGGAACAAAACGATAGACCAGCGCCAGACCATAAGGCAGAGCCAACAGCACAATGACGGCGATGGCTGCGCGGCGCCACATCACCGGCCAGCCTCGATGGATCGAGGCCCGACGCCTGCCATCTCAGATGACATTGACTTCCCGCACCGGGGTCCCCGCAGCGATACGCTCATAGCCAAAAATTCCGACATCAAGCGTGACCGGGCCGCCATGGATGATCCATTCAGCGACCGACAGGCCGGCGCCTGCTGCCTGTTGTACGCCATGGCCGGAAAATCCATTGGCAAAATAAAAATTCCCAACCTGCGGATGCGGGCCCAGAACAGCGTTCTGATCAAAGGTGTTGTAATCGTAATGGCCCGCCCAGGCGCGCACCATCTTGACTGATTCAAGGGCTGGAATTCGCGCCGCCAGCGCCGGCCAGACGACCTCGTCGAATTGCGCGTAATCGACCTCGAAATCACCATCTGCGCGCGGATCACGTGCTTCATCGGGTGAAATGCCGCACAGGTAAACCTCGCCCTCCGGGCGCACCCACGCCCCACCCGGCTCAATGAGCAGCGGCAATCCAGGCAGGGGCGTGCGGCAGGACAGGACGAAGACCGAGCGCTTGCGCGGTTCTACCGGTAAATTGACACCCGCCATCGCCGCCACATCACCACCCTGCGGCCCGGCCGCATTGACGATTGCACCGGCGGCAATCCGCCGCCCGCTCTTCAACCGCAGCGCCTGAACCTGCTGATGATCATGGTCGATTGCCATCACCTCGTCATGGATATAAGCGACGCCTTTGGCGCGCGCCTCGCGCCGCATCACCTGCATCACCCCGTAGGCATCAAACCACCCTTCGCCTTCTGGCCCGAAACTGCCAAGCGCCAGCCCCTCGATCGACAACCATGGAAAGCGTATCGCCATGTCGTCGGGCTCAAGAAGTATCGTTGCCGCCCCCTCCGCCCGCTGCACCGCCAGATTGGCCTGCGCAATCGCACGCCCCTCCTCGCCCGCCAGCAGCAGATAGCCACGCTCGTGGAAGGAGGCGGAGGCGCCCGCGCCAAAACGGTCGCTGAACTGCTCCCTCATCAATTTCAGCCCATAGCGCGACAGACGCACATTGGCAGGTGTCGAGAATTGCTGGCGGATGCTGGCGGCCGACAGGCTGGTCGAGGCGAATTGATAGCTCGGATCACGTTCGATGACACAAACACTGCCGGTGAAGCCGCAATCATGGGTGAGCGCGTAGGCTACACCCGATCCCAGCGCTGCGCCGCCAATGATAACAATGTCGTAGCGCTCACCAGGCATCATCCAGCCCTCCATCGCAAGTCGCGTGGCGGCCACGCTTGTTGATCTCTATGGTGCCCTCGATCAACAATCGCAGCGATTCCCTTAAAGTTGGAAAGTTCAACGATGTCCACTGCTCCTGCACAAAACCTGCGTCCGCGCCGCAGCGTGCTGTACCTGCCAGGCTCTAACGCGCGCGCCCTCGAGAAGGCAAGAACCGTTGCCGCCGATGCACTCATCCTCGATCTTGAGGACGCCGTGGCGCCCGATGCCAAGGACACGGCGCGCCAGCAGATCGCTGACGCGGTGGG
This sequence comes from Raskinella chloraquaticus (SeqCode), assembly GCF_021731865.1. Classification (NCBI taxonomy): domain Bacteria; kingdom Pseudomonadati; phylum Pseudomonadota; class Alphaproteobacteria; order Hyphomicrobiales; family Phreatobacteraceae; genus Raskinella (SeqCode); species Raskinella chloraquaticus (SeqCode). The sequence continues at coordinate 43,919 of NZ_JAKFWN010000029.1, forward strand.
CGCAAAATCATTCGGCCGCCGCGAAGTGGTTGTGCGCATCAACGGGCTTGCAACCCCCTGGGGCGAGGCTGATCTTGCCGCAATCGCTGCCGCGGGCCCCGATGCCATCCTCATCCCCAAGGTCGAGACGGGCGGCGACATTCTGGCCGCAGGCCATCGCCTTGAGGCGCTGGATACGACACGATCGATCGCCCTGTGGGCGATGATGGAAACGCCTGCCGCCATATTCAACGCCGAGAGCATCGCACGCGCCCGGCGAGAGCCTCATGGCAGCCGCTTTGCAGCTCTCGTTATGGGCACCAACGATCTGGCCAAGGAAACCCGCGCCCGCCTCGTGCCAGGCAGGGCGCCCATGCTCACCGCCCTGTCTTTGTGCGTGCTGGCAGCCCGCAGCCACGGCCTCGACATCCTCGATGGTGTCTTCACCGCCATCAAAGACCATGAGGGCCTGCGCCGCGAATGCATCGAGGGGCGTGACCTTGGCATGGATGGCAAGACGCTGATCCATCCCGACCAGATCGCCATCGCCAATGAGGCGTTCGCACCCGCTGCCGACGAAGTGGCGTTGGCCCGGCAGATCATCGCCGCCTTCGCCGCGCCCGAGGCGAAAGGCAAAGGCGTGCTGACGGTCGAGGGCAGGATGGTTGAGCGGCTCCATGCCGAGATCGCCACGCGCATCGTCGCCATTGCCGATGCCATTGCCGCCCGGGCGGCGTGAAGGGAGAGCACTGTCATGCAACCAAGCCGCAGCGACAAGACGGAGTATGGCCGCTTCTTCGAGGAGTTTCACCACGGCGACATCATCCATCATGCCACTCCGCGCACGCTGGGAGAAGCAGACGCGACACTGGCGACTGCCCTTTATGGCAGCCGCTTTGCCGTGACGTCCTCGCAAGCCTTCGCACGCGCCATCGGCTACGCGCAAAGCCCGCTCGATGACATGCTTGTCTTCAACGTCGTCTTCGGCAAGACCGTTCCTGACATCTCCCTCAACGCCGTTGCTAACCTCGGCTATGCCGCCTGCCGTTTCCTTGGCCCGGTCTATGCCGGCGAGACGCTCCACGCGCGCTCTGAAATCATCGGTCTGAAGGAAAATTCCAACCGCGAAACCGGCGTCGTCTATGTCAGGAGCCAGGGGTTCAAGGAGGATGGCACGCCAGTGCTTGACTATGTGCGCTGGGTGATGGTGCGCAAGCGCGACAAGGCATCACCCGCTCCCCAGCCGCTGATCCCCACCCTGCCATCGGTCGTCAGGCCCGACCATTTCGCCGAGGTGCTGCCCCGGCTGGCGATGGAGAATTATGACTATGTACGCGCCGGCCAGCCCTACACCTGGGATGATTACACCGTCGGTGAAAAGATCGACCATGTCGATGGCATGACCGTGGAGGAGGCCGAGCACCAGCTCGCCACCCGCCTCTACCAGAACACGGCGCGGGTTCACTTCAACCAGCACAGCGAATCACAAAATCGCTTCGGCCGCCGACTGGTCTATGGCGGCCATATCATCGCCATTGCCCGGGCGCTCTCGTTCAACGGGCTGGCGAATGCCTTTTGCATCGCCGCCATCAATGGCGGGCGTCATGTAGCGCCGATCTTTGCCGGTGATACGGTGTTTGCGTGGACGCGCATTCTCGACAAGGCCGAGGTGCCGGATCGCCGCGATGTCGGCGCGCTGCGCCTGCGCCTGATCGCCACAAAAAATCGTCCCTGCGCTGATTTCCCCAAACGCGACGATAAAGATCAGTATGATCCCGCCATCGTCCTTGATCTCGACTATTGGGTGTTGATGCCCCGACGCTGAGCCACCACATCCGGCGTCGCCCTGGAAAAGAACCGCCAGATTTCATGCGCCGAATCGATATCGAGATTCTGCCCCCCGGAATGGATATCGATGCCTGCGCGCTGCAACGTGGCGGCGAGCGCTGGTATGCGGTGACCGCCACCATTGATGCGGTAAAGTTCGACAGCCTTGCCCGGCGGGCATTTCCACACGATATGCGTCACTGTTGACTGGTCGCTCGGATCGGTATCCGCCATCGCCCGGGCAGCCATGTCATCCAGACAGCCATTGGCCCGGCGCCAGTGCACCACGGTTTCCTGCGTGCCAACGGTATAGACCTTGCCGCGCGTGATCGACGCCGGGTCGGTCGCGTCATAAGGGATGACCCCATCATTCGTCCCGTTCATGACCAGAATTGGCCGCGGCTGCTGCGGATGGCATGCCTGTGCCAGACCCGGCCACAGACTGGCGGCAATCGCCGCCCCGCCGGCAAATACATCCGCCCGCTCGCAAAGCAGCCTGTACGTCATGAGACCGCCATTCGACAGGCCGGTGACGAAGACGCGTTTGCGATCAACGATCCCTTCTCCCGCCAGATGATCGACCAGCGAAACAAGAAACGCGACATCATCCACACCGGCTACGGGGCGCCGGCCAAGGAAGGCCTCCGGCGCCCGCCCGTCCATCCACGCCAGATTGATGCCTTCGGGAAAGGCGGCGACAATCTCGCCCTTGGCGACCAGATCCTGCCAGGTCATTCGCCCGCGTACATCCTCGGGGCGCTGTGCGTTGCCATGGAGAACGATGACGAGCGGGCGTGCCTGCTCCCCTTGCGGGCGATCAATCAGGACACGGCGTTGAAAGCCGCCCGATGGAAACATCCATGTTTCGCTGGCATGGGCCACTCCATGCACGCCCGACAGCAAACCCAGAGCCATCAGCAGGGCTATTCTCAGCCTCACAAATTTATGCCAGCCCCTCGCAGCCATCAACATCACTCGCTCTCCAGCCCAGAGATGCGTATATTTACGATGAGACTGCATGAACGGCAGATAAACAGACGCACCCCTATCCTTCATTATGCTTTAAGCAGCATTACTGCGTTGCCAGCCGTCCCTAACGGCGTTAGCGCTAGTGGTGACGGTGCTTTTGTTGGAATCACGATCAGTATATGGCCGGTTTTGTACAATACGCGGCTCTGGTACCATCGCCGCTCGGCTGACGCCTTGACCTATGCAGCCTTTGTCGCATTGACGCGAACCGGGCGGCGCGACATGGGTTTGTTGTCCTCGAAGGGTTACCCTTGCTATGTCCAGATCGGTTCTGCCAGCCTCACGCCCCCTGTCTCCGCATCTGCAGATCTATCGCTTCAGCCTGCTGATGGCCTCATCCATCGTCCACCGCATCACCGGCGCGGGCCTTTATTTTGGCACCTGCCTGGTGGTTTTTTGGCTGTTGGCATTAGCCAGCGGGCCTCAAGCCTACGCCACCTTCGCCAAACTGGCTGGCAGCCCTCTCGGCCTGCTGATTCTGTTTGCCTACACCTGGGCCCTGATGCAGCACATGATGGGCGGCTTGCGCCACCTCATCTGGGATACCGGCGCCAGCCTGTCGGTCGCTGCCGCCCGGCGTCTGGCTGCAGCCGGCTGGCTTATTGCTCTCCTGCTGACACTTGCCGTCTGGGCAATTGTCTTCATCGTCCGCTGAGGAGATCGCCATCATGACCGCACCCATGCGCACCCCGCTCGGCAAGGTTCGCGGACTTGGTTCTGCCAGGACCGGCTCCGATCATTTCTGGCAGCAGCGCCTGACGGCGATCGCCAACATCCCGCTCTTGCTTGCCTTCATCGCCATTCTGATCATCGGCGTTGGCAAATCCCATGACGAGGCGCGCGCTCTTGTCGCTCATCCTCTCATCGCCATCGTGCTATTGCTGGTGGTTCTATCGGGTGTCATCCACATGCGTCTTGGCATGCAGGTCATCATCGAGGACTACATTCATGGCGAAGGCGCCAGGATCTTGGCCATCGTGGCCAATACCTTTTTTGCCATCATCGTCGGGCTGGCGGCTGTTTTTGCCATATTAAAGCTCAGCTTCGGCGTCTGAAGCAGCTCGGAGAACTCTCATGGCCGACGGACATGCAAACGGCAAGGCGACCCCCATGACCAATGGCAAGGCCTACCGCTTTATCGATCACACCTTCGACGTGGTGGTGGTGGGCGCGGGCGGTGCGGGCTTGCGGGCAGCGGTCGGCTGCTCCGAAGCCGGCCTCAAAACGGCCTGCATCACCAAGGTCTTTCCCACCCGCTCGCATACTGTGGCAGCGCAGGGCGGCATCTCGGCGGCGCTTGGCAATATGGGCGAGGATGACTGGCGCTTTCACATGTACGATACGGTGAAAGGCGCGGACTGGCTGGGCGATCAGGATTCGATTGAATACCTTGTGCGCAACGCGCCTGCCGCCGTCTACGAGCTTGACCATTGGGGCGTGCCGTTCTCGCGCACCGAGGAAGGCAAGATCTACCAGCGCCCCTTTGGCGGCATGACCATCAATTACGGCAAGGGAACAGCACAACGCACCTGCGCTGCCGCCGACCGCACCGGCCATGCAATCCTCCACACGCTTTACGGTCAATCGCTGCGCAATCAGTGCGATTTCTTCATCGAGTATTTCGCCATCGACCTCATCATGGATGACGAAGGCGCCTGTCGCGGTGTCGTCGCCCTGAAAATGGATGATGGCACGCTGCATCGCTTCCGAGCCGCCCGCACCATCCTGGCGACCGGCGGTTATGGCCGTGCCTATTTCTCGGCAACGTCCGCCCATACCTGCACCGGCGATGGCAACGCCATGGTGCTGCGCGCCGGCCTGCCGCTGGAAGACATGGAATTCGTGCAGTTCCACCCGACCGGCATTTACGGCGCCGGCTGCCTCATCACCGAAGGCTCGCGCGGCGAAGGCGGCTATCTCACCAATTCGGCTGGCGAGCGCTTCATGGAACGCTACGCGCCATCGGCCAAGGACCTCGCCTCGCGTGACGTCGTCTCGCGCGCCATGACCATGGAAATCCGCGAAGGGCGGGGCGTCGGCAAGAAACAGGATCACATCTTCCTGCATCTTGACCACCTCGATCCGAAAATCCTGCATGAGCGCCTGCCGGGCATCTCCGAAAGCGCCAAGATTTTCGCCGGTGTCGATGTCACACGCGAACCGATCCCGGTCATTCCTACCGTCCACTATAATATGGGCGGCATTCCCACCAATTATCATGGCGAGGTGCTGACGAAAAAGGACGGAGATCCGGACGCCGTCGTCCCCGGCCTGATGGCGATTGGCGAGGCGGCCTGCGTCTCGGTCCATGGCGCCAATCGGCTGGGATCGAACTCGCTGATCGATCTCGTGGTCTTTGGCCGCGCCGCCGGCCTGCGCTGCGCTGAAGCCATCAAGCCCGGCGAGAAGCAGCCGGAATTGTCCGCAAAGGACGGGCAGCTCGCCATCGAGCGCCTCGACCGCTTCCGCCATGCCTCGGGCGCCACACCCACCGCCGAATTGCGCGCCGAGATGCAGGCGATCATGCAGGCTGATTGCGCTGTCTACCGCACCGGCGAAACGCTGGCGGCCGGCAACAGCAAGATCCACAAGGTCTGGTCGGGCGCTGATGACATTCGCACCACTGACCGCTCGCTCATCTGGAATTCCGATCTCATCGAGACGCTCGAATTCGACAATCTCATCGCCCAGGCGGTGGTGACGCTCGAATCAGCCGTCAACCGTACCGAGAGCCGTGGCGCGCATGCGCGTGAGGATTATGCCGAGCGCGATGACAAGAACTGGATGAAACACACTTTGTGCTGGGCTGACGACAGGACAAAAAAAATCGTGATCGATTACCGGCCTGTGCACACCTACACGATGTCAAACGACATCGTGTACATCGCACCGAAGGCGCGGGTGTATTGAGAAAGCGTAAGGCGCAACATGAGCGAACCGGACAACCTCGTCTTGCAACTCCTGCGCCGCATGGACACCCGGCTTGACCGGATCGAGAACCGCCTTGACGATCTGACCCAGCGTGTCGGCTCGGTTGAACGGCAAACGGCCAATATTCGCGACGATATCGTGCGTATTGATGTCCGGCTCGATCACATGGAGCGCCGCCTTGATCGCATCGAAAAGCGGCTCGAACTTGCCGATGCGTGAGTAACGCCTTCTTACGAAAGACTTCAACCGAACGGAACAGCAGGCCCATGGCTGAATTCACACTCCCCCGCAATTCCCGTGTCGTTACCGGCAAGACATGGCCAAAGCCGGCCAACGCCACACGCACCACTGAATTCCGCATCTACCGCTACGATCCGGACGGTGAATCGAACCCGCGCCTCGACACCTATTTGGTCGATCGCGATGATTGCGGGCCGATGGTTCTCGATGCGCTCATCTGGATCAAGAACAAGGTTGACCCCGGTCTGACCTTCCGCCGCTCGTGCCGCGAAGGTATCTGCGGCTCCTGCGCCATGAATATCGGCGGCGCTAACACCCTCGCCTGTACGCGCGGCATGGATGAGGTCGGCCCGGTCATCACCATCTACCCGCTGCCCCACATGCCGGTGATCAAGGATCTGGTGCCGGATCTCTCCAATTTCTATGCCCAGCACGCCTCCATCGAACCCTGGCTTCATACTGTTTCGCCGGAACCTGAAAAGGAATGGCTGCAATCGCGCGAGGAGCGCGAGAAGCTTGACGGGCTTTATGAGTGCATCCTGTGTGCCTGCTGTTCCACCTCCTGCCCGAGCTATTGGTGGAATGGCGACCGCTATCTCGGCCCTGCCGTCCTGCTGCAGGCCTATCGCTGGCTGATCGATTCGCGCGATGAAGCGACCGGTGAGCGCCTGGACAATCTCGAGGACCCCTTCCGCCTCTATCGCTGCCACACCATCATGAATTGCGCCCAGGCCTGCCCCAAGGGGCTCAATCCGGCCAAGGCGATTGCCGAGATCAAGAAGATGATGGTGGAGCGGCGGGTCTAGCCCGCCGCCTTGATGAGCCGCAATTCCTCGTCAAGCATCGCCTTGGCAATGCCCACACCGCCGCTGATCGCCTCGCGCATGAGGGACATCGGCGTTGGCATGGATGAGGGGATGGTGCCGACCGCCTCGTCCTGATCGAAGACGATTTTGCCGCCGAATTTCTTGCACAGGCCACGCATCGCCGAATTGCTGGTCAGGCAATGAAAGGTGACATCGCTCACCGAGCGATTGCGCGCGGCATCGATAATCCGCTTGAAAAGCTCAGAGCCGATCCCATGCTCCTGATAAGAAGCCTCGACACTGAAGGCGGCCTCCGCCTGCGCTGGCCATGACGGGTGGATGAGATGCAGCTCCGCCACCGCCCGCAATGTGCCAGCGTCGAAATACCCGTAAAAGACGGTCAGTGTCTTGATCGAGCGCTCTGCGTAACCTTGGAGAAAACTGTCTGAAACGAAACCCTGGAAACGTTTCCTGCGGCTGTCGCTATCTAGTCTGAGTAAATGAGCGGCGAACGCCTCACGATCAGCAGGCCACAGGCGCCTGATGGCACCACGTCCAATAAAACTACCCGGCATTGCAAACTCCTCACGATATCCTCGTGTCGATCTGAACCCGTGGCGATTCCCCTGACGTCATATGGTGCTTCACTGCCTGAACGGCAAGTGAAATATTTGTGCAGTGCAACATAGAAATGACATTAATCGTATGAGCAAGATCATGCCGGCAAATACGCACATTTCCGCAGCCTAGACGGTAGAAAATGATCATTTTCGTTCATTTGAGCTCGATTGCGGCCAATTGTGCCGTCCCGTTCATTCCAAAACATTGCCACCAGCAAATGGGTCAGGCCGCAGCGCCGGCATCCCCGGCCACCCCATCATCATGAACCGACCGGGCGCTGGTGGTCTCGACCATCCGCTGCTTGCGCGCACGGCCTCCTGATGGAGACGCCCCTAACACAAGTGCCCCAACGCTATGGCGGCATCGCGATCCTTCTTGCCCTGGCGCCAAAAGCGAGGTTGAAACTTGGGCCTGAACCATCGACAATTGAATCATAAGAAACCCGAAACAGGAAACACCCATGCGCACCGTCGGCCATTTCATTGGCGGCAAACATGTTGCCGGCACCTCGAACCGCTACGCTGATATTTTCCAGCCGATGACAGGCGACGTCATCGGCAAGGTCGCGCTGGCATCAACGGCCGAACTTGCCGCTGCAGTAACGAACGCCGCTGAGGCACAGAAGGGATGGGCTGCCACCAACCCGCAGCGTCGTGCCCGTGTGCTGATGAAATTCCTCGATCTCGTCGCCCGCAACAATGAGGAACTGGCCGAGTTGCTCGCGCGCGAACATGGCAAGACCATTCCTGATGCCAGAGGCGATATCCAGCGAGGCGTCGAAGTGGTGGAATTTGCCATCGGCATTCCGCATCTGATGAAGGGGGAATATACGGAAGGGGCCGGTCCCGGCATTGATATTTATTCCATGCGCCAGCCCCTGGGCGTGGTGGCCGGTATTACACCCTTCAACTTTCCGGCCATGATCCCGATGTGGAAATTCGCCCCGGCGCTGGCCTGTGGCAATGCCTTCATCCTGAAGCCGTCCGAGCGCGATCCCGGCGTGCCGATGCGCCTTGCCGAGCTGTTGATCGATGCCGGCCTGCCGCCAGGTGTGCTGAACGTCGTGAACGGCGACAAGGAAGCGGTCGACGCCATCCTCGATCATCCCGAGATCAGGGCGGTCGGTTTCGTCGGTTCAACCATGATCGCCGAATATATCTACTCCCGCGCCAGCGCCACGGGTAAGCGCGTACAGTGCTTCGGCGGCGCCAAGAACCACATGATCGTCATGCCGGATGCGGATATGGATCAGGCGGCCGATGCGCTGATTGGCGCCGGCTACGGGTCTGCCGGCGAGCGTTGCATGGCCATCTCGGTCGCCGTGCCGGTCGGCCAGAAGGCGGCCGACGAATTGATGCGCCGCCTGGTGCCGCGCGTCGAAAGTCTGAAAATCGGCCCATCGACCGACCCCTCCGCCGATCTTGGACCACTCGTCACCAAGGCCCATCTCGACAAGGTGAAGGCCTATGTCGATCTGGGAGTGAAAGAGGGTGCGCGCCTCGCCGTCGATGGCCGTGATTTCAAGATGCAGGGCTACGAGAACGGCTTCTACATGGGTGGTTGCCTGTTTGACGACGTAACGTCGGACATGCGCATCTACAAAGAGGAGATTTTCGGGCCCGTTCTCTCCGTGGTGCGCGCCAGGGATTACAACGAAGGTCTGCAACTGGCCAACGACCATGAACTGGGCAATGGCGTTGCCATCTTCACCCGCGACGGCGATGCGGCGCGCGATTTTGCCGCCAAGGTCAATGTCGGGATGGTCGGCATCAACGTGCCGATTCCAGTGCCGCTTGCCTATTACACGTTTGGCGGCTGGAAGCGCTCGGGCTTTGGCGATCTCAATCAGCACGGACCCGATTCAATCCGCTTCTATACCAAGACCAAGACCGTCACCTCGCGCTGGCCATCGGGCATCAAGGACGGCGCAAGCTTCGTCATCCCGACGATGGGCTGAGGCAATGGCCGCGCCGGCCGCGCCGGCTTTTGACTACATCATCATCGGCGCGGGTTCTGCCGGCTGCGTGGTCGCGAACCGGCTTTCGGCTGATCCGCGTAATCGCGTCCTTCTGTTGGAAGCTGGTGGCAGCGACAACTGGATATGGTTCCACATTCCCGTCGGCTATCTTTTTGCCATCGGCAATCCCCGCGCTGACTGGATGTTCAGGACCGAGGCCGAACCCGGCCTCAATGGCCGCTCTCTCGCCTACCCGCGCGGCAAGGTCATCGGCGGCTCATCTGCCATCAACGCCATGATCTCGATGCGCGGCCAGGCGGCCGATTACGATCACTGGCGCCAGCTTGGCCTTGCCGGCTGGGGCTGGGACGATGTTCTGCCCGAGTTTCGCCGGCTTGACGATCATTTTCTGGGCGACACCGCCTATCATGGCAAAGGAGGAGAATGGCGGGTGGAGCAGGCCCGCCTGCGCTGGGATATTCTCGACGCGGTGGCCGACGCTGCCACTGAAATGGGCGTGCCGCGCACGAGCGATTTCAACACAGGTGACAATGAGGGCGTCGGCACCTTTCATGTCAATCAGAAGCGCGGTGTCAGATGGTCGGCCGCCCGCGGCTTTCTGAAGCCGGTCCTTGCCCGGCAAAATCTGCTGGTGCAGACAAACGTGCTGGCTGAACAGATCATCATCGATCGCGGCAGGGCGGTCGGCGTGCGCTATCGCCATAACGGTCAGGTGAGTGAGGCGCTGGCGCGCCGTGAAGTGATTTTGTGCGCCGGCTCGGTCGGCTCGACCCAGCTTCTGCACCTCTCCGGGATCGGACCGGGGGAGTGGTTGCGCGCACTTGGCATCGACGTCACGCTTGATCGTCAAGGCGTCGGGCGCAATCTCCAGGACCATCTTCAGCAGCGCGCCATTTATGAAGTAGCCAATGTCAGGACGTTGAACGAGACCTATCATTCGCTGATCGGGCGGGCGCGCATGGGGCTTGACTATGCGCTCTTCCAGCGCGGCCCGCTCACCATGGCGCCGTCGCAGCTTGGCATCTTCACCCGCTCCTCCACCACCCATGAGCGCCCCAACATCCAGTTTCATGTCCAGCCGCTGTCGCTCGACAAATTCGGCGATCCGCTGCATCGCTTTCCAGCGATCACCGTCTCGGCCTGCAATCTGCGCCCGACCTCGCGCGGCACCATCCGTGTGCGCTCGGCTAATCCGCTCGACAAACCGCTGATCGCTCCCCGCTACCTGTCGACCGACGAGGATCGGCAGGTGGCGGCAGATGCCATCCGCCTCACCCGTCGCCTCATGCAGCAAAAGGCGCTGGCGCGCTTTCAGCCGAAAGAACGGCTCCCCGGCGCGGATGTGGGTGATGACGCGGCGAGCCTGGCGCGGGCTGCCGGCGATATCGGCACCACGATCTTCCATCCGGTGGGTACCGCCAAGATGGGATTGGCGAGCGATCCGCTGGCAGTCGTCGATGAGCGTCTGCGTGTCATCGGCTTGAGCGGCCTGCGGGTGATCGACGCCTCCATCATGCCAACCATCACATCAGGTAACACCAACACGCCAACCATCATGATCGCTGCCAGAGGCGCCGCCATGGTGCTGGAGGATCAGCGCCAGTAAGACAACAGCAACGCCGGCTGGCATGGTACCGCCCGATTGCGCTCTACCGCTCGCTCATCCTGCACCCGCGTATCATCGCTGCCGGTGCGGTCGGTATTCTGTCGTTGCTCGTTCTCCCCACCACGCTGCCATCATCGGTATGCTGGGCGAGGCGAGGGATGCGGTAGGTGCCACCAGGCTCATCGTTTTTGCGGTGGCGGCCATAACGATCACCATCTCATGGACCATCACCCAGCTGCTTTTTGCCATCCATTACGCTCATGAGCACTACGCGGCGGCGGTCAGATCCGGCAGCAAGGGCGCGCTTGAGTTTCCCGGCAACGAACTCCCCGATTACTGGGATTTCTTCTATTTTTCCACGTCGATTGGCGCCACATCGCAAACTTCCGATGTCGCCATCCTGAGCCGGATCATTCGCCGCCTGGTAACAATCCACGCGATTGTATCATTATTCTTCAATGCAACCGTGCTGGCGCTGGCCATAAATCTTGCTGCCGGGCTTGCCGGCTAGGCTATGCGGCAAAAAGTGGACGCCGGTTTTCGCTGACAGCCCGCGAAAAGCATAATTTAAGAGCATATAACGCAGCGCCTATATGACAGCCGCCATCGCCTTCAGCCGCTCAAGTTTGACGGCGGCCAGTCGTCGCGCCTCATCATTCTTGGCGTCGCGGACATCCTCTTCGCCGTTACGCATGTCCTGTTCGAGCTTCGAGCGGTCGATATCCTCTACCGCCTGCGCGTCCTCGGCCAGGATCGTCAGACCCTGCGCGCCAATTTCTGCAAACCCGCCGCCAACGAAGATGCGCCGCGTGCCGCCATCACCCTCAACCACAAGAACGCCTGGACGCAGCGTCGACATCAGCGGCGCATGACGGGCGAGTACGGTCATTTCGCCTTCGCTGCCCGGCACGACGACGGAGCGCGCATCAACAGCCAGAACGAGACGTTCCGGCGAGACGAGTTCAAATTTGAAGGCATCCGCCATTGGTCGTTTCCGTCCTTACGCCGCAGCGGCGAGCTTCTGCGCCTTCTCGACGGCTTCCTCGATGGTGCCGACCATGTAGAAGGCCGCTTCCGGCAGATGGTCATACTTGCCATCACACAGGCCTTCAAAGCCCTTGATGGTATCCTCGACCTTCACATATTTGCCGGGCGAGCCGGTAAACACTTCGGCGACGAAGAAGGGCTGCGACAGGAAGCGCTCGATCTTGCGGGCACGCGCAACCGCGATCTTGTCCTCTTCCGACAGCTCGTCCATGCCGAGAATGGCGATGATATCCTGCAGCGCCTTGTAGCGCTGGAGAATTTCCTGCACCCGGCGCGCGACGCCGTAATGACGCTCACCGATGACCCGCGGCTCCAGCATGCGCGAAGTTGAATCGAGAGGATCGACCGCAGGGTAAATACCCTTTTCGGCAATCGCCCGGTTGAGAACCGTGGTGGCATCAAGATGCGCAAACGAGGTCGCAGGCGCCGGATCGGTCAGATCGTCGGCTGGCACGTAGATCGCCTGCACCGAGGTGATCGAACCCTTGGTCGTGGTGGTGATACGTTCCTGCAGCGCGCCCATGTCAGTGGCAAGTGTCGGCTGATAGCCCACCGCCGAGGGGATGCGGCCGAGCAGGGCCGAGACTTCGGAACCAGCCTGGGTGAAACGGAAGATATTATCGACGAAGAACAGCACGTCCTGGCCCTGGTCGCGGAAATATTCGGCAACCGTGAGGCCGGTGAGGCCGACGCGCGCGCGTGCGCCCGGCGGCTCGTTCATCTGGCCGTAGACGAGCGCGCATTTCGAGCCCTCGCCGCCGCCCTTCTTGTTGACACCCGATTCGATGAACTCGTGGTAAAGGTCGTTACCCTCGCGCGTGCGCTCGCCAACGCCGGCAAACACCGAGAAGCCGCCATGCGCTTTGGCGATGTTGTTGATCAGCTCCTGGATGAGCACCGTCTTGCCGACGCCCGCGCCGCCGAAGAGCCCGATCTTGCCACCCTTCGCATAAGGCGCCAGCAGATCGACGACCTTGATGCCGGTTTCAAGAATCTGCGCTTCGGTCGACTGGTCGACGAATTCCGGCGCCGGCTGATGGATGGCGCGCTTGACCGTGTGCGTCACCGGGCCTGCTTCGTCGACCGGCTCGCCGATGACGTTGACGATACGCCCGAGCATCCCCTCGCCCACCGGCACCTCGATCGGCGATCCGGTGTTGGTCACCGGCTGGCCGCGCACCAGACCTTCGGTCGAGTCCATCGCAATGCAGCGCACCGTGTTCTCGCCCAGATGCTGGGCGACTTCCAGAACCAGGCGGTTGCCGAGATTGCTGGTTTCGAGCGCGTTCAGAATCTGCGGCAAATCGCCGTCAAACTGCACGTCGACGACGGCGCCGATGACTTGGGCGATCTTGCCGTGGGCGGCGGTGGCTGTAGCCATGGTTCAATCCTCACATAAGGCTTAATCAGAGCGCTTCAGCGCCCGAGACGATTTCGATGAGTTCCTTGGTAATCTGCGCCTGACGCGTCTTGTTATAGGTGAGCGTCAGCTTGCGGATCATGTCGCCGGCATTGCGCGTGGCGTTATCCATGGCGCTCATGCGAGCGCCCTGTTCGGAGGCGGCATTTTCAAGCATCGCCCGGAAGATCTGCACCGATATGTTACGCGGCAGAAGATCGCTCAGGATCGCCGTTTCATCCGGTTCATATTCATAGGCAGCCCCGTCGCTCTTGACCGCCGCATCCGCCGGGACTTCAACCGGGATGATCTGCGTTGCTGTCGGTATTTGCGAAATCACCGATTTGAAGCGTGCGTAAAAGAGCGTGGCGATATCGAATTCGCCAGCCTCGAACATGGCAAGCACGCGCTTGCCAACCTCATCGGCATTCACATAACCGATCTGCTTGACGCCACGCAGTTCAACCAGTCCGACGATCCAGCTGGCAAAATTGCGCCGCAGCGCATCATTGCCCTTCTTGCCGACGCACAGGATCTTGACGTCCTTGCCTTCAGATGACAGGGCGAACGCCCGCTCGCGGGCGATCCTGACGATGGAATTGTTGAACCCGCCACACAGGCCGCGCTCAGCCGTGCAGACAATCAGAAGGTGGACCTTGCTGGCGCCCGTGCCCGCCAGCAGGCGCGGCGCGCCAGGCGATGATTTGAGCGTCGAAGACAGGCCGTAGAGCACCTTCTCCATGCGCTCGGCATAGGGGCGCGCGGCCTCCGCCGCAAGCTGCGCCTTGCGCAGCTTGGCAGCGGCGACCAATTGCATCGCCTTGGTGATTTTCTGCGTTGCCTTAACCGAGGCGATACGCAGGCGGAGGTCCTTTAACGAGGCCATGAAGAGGTCCTGGTTCCCGATTTACTTGAGGGCGGCAATCCCAGCCAACGCGATCATGGCATCTTGCGACGAGAGAACACCTGACACGCCGATGCCACCGATAATCTTGCCATCAACGACGATCGGCAGCCCGCCTTCAAGCGGCATGATGCCAGGAACTGCGAGCAGACGCGGCGATTGCTGCAACGCGTCTTCCAGCGCCTTCGTGGGCCGCCGATAGGCAACAGCTGACGATGCCTTGCCCTGGGCGATCGCGACACTGGCCGTCTGCGTGCCGTCAAGGCGGCGCAGATAGACCGCATGTCCGCCCGTATCCACAACGCTGATCACCACATTCCAATTGTTTTTCCGGGCTTCCGCTTCCGCCGCATCGACCATCTTTTTCGCCATATCAAAGGAAATCGACAGGCCGTAGGGCGGCGGTGGCGCGGCCGGGGTCTGGGCAACCGACAGGCTGGTCATGGCGAGCAGGGCTACAGCAATACCGACGATCAAACGTGACATTGGTCTCTCCCGTGGTAACCCCCGACCCATGTCGAGGTGAAGGTTTTTGTGATGCTCGAAGCTGGCTCAGGCAAAACTCTTGGCGAAACTGTCGATCGCTGTTTTAAGGCGACCGCGCAGATCGTCGGAAATTTCCTTCTTGGTGCGGATCTCGTCGAGGATTTCCGGGTTCGAACCACGGATGGCGCGCAGCAGACCCGTTTCAAAGGCGCCGACCTTGTTGACCGGCAGCGGATCAAGGAAGCCCTGGGTGCCGGCGAAGATCACCACCACCTGCTCCTCCACTTTAAGCGGCGAGAACTGCGCCTGCTTCAGCAGTTCGGTGAGGCGCGCGCCGCGCGCCAGCAGGCGCTGCGTCACCGCATCAAGATCGGAGCCGAACTGGGCGAACGCTGCCATTTCGCGATATTGCGCCAACTCACCCTTGATGGCGCCAGCGACCTGCTTCATCGCCTTGATCTGCGCTGCCGAGCCGACACGTGACACTGAAAGACCAACGTTGACCGCCGGGCGGATGCCCTGGAAGAAGAGGTTCGTTTCAAGGAAGATCTGACCGTCGGTGATCGAAATCACATTGGTCGGAATATAGGCCGAGACGTCATTGGCCTGCGTCTCGATGATCGGCAGCGCGGTGAGCGAGCCAGAGCCGTGATCGGCATTGAGCTTGGCGGCCCGCTCCAGCAGACGCGAATGGAGATAGAACACGTCGCCCGGATAGGCCTCGCGGCCCGGCGGGCGGCGCAGCAGCAGCGACATCTGGCGGTAGGCAACCGCCTGCTTCGACAAATCATCGTAAACGCACAGCGCGTGCATGCCGTTGTCACGGAAATATTCGCCGATCGTACAACCCGTGAAGGGTGCCAGGAACTGCATGGGTGCGGCGTCGGAGGCGGTTGCCGCAACGATCACCGAATATTCCAGCGCCCCGTTTTCTTCCAGCACCTTGACAAGCTGGGCAACGGTGGAGCGCTTCTGGCCGATGGCGATATAGACGCAATAGAGCTTGGCCTGCTCATCCGTCCCCTGATTGATCGGCTTCTGGTTGAGGATGGCGTCAAGCGCCACCGCCGTCTTGCCCGTCTGGCGGTCGCCGATGATCAGCTCGCGCTGTCCGCGCCCGATCGGGATGAGCGCGTCAATGGCCTTGAGGCCGGTCTGCATCGGCTCATGAACGGAGCGGCGGGGAATGATCCCGGGCGCCTTGACGTCAACGCGCTTGCGCTCGCTGGCGACAATCGGTCCCTTGCCATCGATCGGATTGCCGAGCGCGTCAACCACGCGGCCAAGCAGCCCCTTGCCGACCGGCACGTCAACGATGGCACCGGTGCGCTTCACCGTATCGCCTTCGCTGATCTCGCGGTCAGCCCCGAAGATCACGCAGCCGACATTGTCGCTTTCAAGATTGAGCGCCATGCCCTTGATGCCGCCGGGAAATTCCACCATCTCGCCGGCCTGGACGTTATCCAGGCCATAGACGCGCGCGATGCCATCGCCAACCGACAGCACGCGACCGACCTCGGCAACCTCGGCGGCCTCGCCGAAATTGCGGATCTGTTCTTTGAGGATGGAAGTGATTTCAGCGGCGCGAATGTCCATCAGCGGACCTCTTTCAATGCAATCTTGAGCTGCGACAATTTGGTTTTAAGGGAAGTATCGATCATGCGGCTGCCGACCTTGACGGTGAGCCCGCCGATCAGGGACGGATCGATCCTGGTGTTGAGGGTGACATCCTTGCCCAGCGCCTGGCTGATGGCGACCTTGAGAGCGCTCGCGCGCGCGTCATTCAACGGTTCGGCCAAGACGACATCGGCGACCGTTGTCCCGCGCTTTTGCGCCAGCAGGGCGCGAAACGACGCAATGGCACTCTCTACAATAAAAAGACGGCGGTTGCGGGCAAGAAGCTTGAGAAAATTCCCCGCAAGCGCGCCAATGCCGAATTTGGGCAGAAGCGCCTGCAGGGCGGCAAGCTGTGCCTCGCTGGAAAAGAGCGGGGACGTCACCAGCCTCTGCAGATCGCTGCTCTCATGCAGGGCGCGCGCGAATATCTCAAGCTCGCCGAGCGTTGCTTCGCTCGCCTGGGCTGATTCCGCCAGTTCAAACAGGGCGCGCGCATAGCGGCCAGCTACCCCAGAACCCGGATTTTGATCGCCAGCTACGGAATCCATCAGACGGCCAACCCACTGAAAAATCGCCCGGCTCCAAGGTAGACGACCCGCGTCAAGCGCGTGCTTTCATCCTCGGAGGGCTTGAAAGAATGTCATTTAACAACAGCCGGAGAAGACCCCGTCCGCCTGTCAAAGCGCGCGTGCTCTAGCATGCATGTTTGGGCGGTGCAACCGGGCTAAAAGCCCCGGCGCGCCAACAATTCCGCCAGGTCTCCTCCCAAGCATCCTCCCCCAGGTCTCGCAACTCACAGAAAGCTCTGCGGGTCGATGTCGACACTGACCCTGAGACGGCCGGACGGTTTGGGTGCCGCCGCAAGCCAGCTTTGAATATAGTTCTGGAGATCATAAGCCCGCGGGGCTTTGACAAGGAGGCGGAAACGATGGCGCCCGCGCAGCAGGGCCAGCGGCGCTTCGGCCGGGCCCAGCACTCTGACCGCGCCGTCAGGCGGTGCCGCGCGCGCAAGCGCGCGCGCATGGGCGCGTGCGGCCGCGCTGTCGGGCCCCGAAATCAGCAGCGAGGCGAGGCGGCCAAAGGGCGGCAGACCAGCCAATTGCCGTTGCTCGGCCTCGCGCTGCAGGAAGAGATCAGCGTCTCCCGTAAGGAGCGCTGCCATCACCGGGTGCTCGGGTGCGTGCGTCTGCACCAGCGCTTCCCCGGCAATTTCGCCCCGCCCCGCCCGGCCCACCACCTGATGCAGAAGCTGGAACGTGCGCTCGGCCGCCCGTGGATCGCCCGAGGCAAGGCCGATGTCAGCATCGATGATGCCAACCAGCGTCAGCCCGGGGAAATGATGCCCCTTGGCAACCAGCTGGGTGCCGATGATGAGATCAACCTCGCCGCGCTCAATCGCGCCAATCTCGCTTTTCAGTCGCGCCAGACCGCCCGCCATATCGCTGGACAGGACCGACAGCCGGGCTGCCGGAAATCGCTCCGCCAACTCTTCCGCCACCCGCTCCACACCGGGCCCCACACCCACCAGCTTGTCAGCAACGCCGCATGACGGACAGGCGGACGGGACGGGTTGTGCATAGCCACAATGATGACATTGCAGCTCGCGGCGAAAGCGATGATCGACCAGCCACGCGCTGCATGACGGGCAGCCGAAGCGATAGCCGCAGGCCCGGCACAGGGTGAGCGGCGCATAGCCGCGACGATTGAGAAAGAGCAGCGCCTGTTCACCGCGGGCCAGCCGCCCCGCCAGCGCCTCCACCAGCACCGGCGACAGCCAGCGGCCCTTGGCGGGCGGATCACGCCTGAGGTCAATCGCTTTGAGGTGGGGCAGCGCCCGAGCGCCGTAGCGCTGCGCCAGCGCGATGCGATGATAGCGTCCCCTATCGGCGTTGACATAGGTCTCAAGCGATGGTGTCGCAGATGCCAGAACAACCGGAATGTGCTCGATGCGCCCACGCACCACCGCCATGTCACGCGCATGATAGGCAACGCCGTCTTCCTGCTTGAAGGCGGGATCATGCTCCTCATCAACGACGATGAGACCCAGAGCGCAAAATGGCAGGAAGAGTGCCGAGCGCGCGCCAACCACCACCTGCGCTTCCCCGGAGGCAGCAGCGCGCCACAGGCGCGGGCGTTGCGCTGCCGGCACCTCCGAGTGCCATTCAACCGGCCGTGCGCCGAAACGGCCGGCGAAGCGATCAAGAAACTGCCCTGTCAGGGCAATTTCGGGAACAAGCACCAACGCTTGGCGTCCCTGGCGTAGCGTCGCGGCAATCGCCTCGAAATAGACTTCTGTTTTGCCTGACCCCGTCACCCCATGCAAAAGCGTGGTGGAAAACCGGCGGGCCGCGACCATATCGCGCAGGGCAGAAGCTGCGAGGCTCTGGGCTTCATTGAAGTGCGGCGTCATGAAATCAGCCTGCGGCAGCGGCAGTGGCACGCGCGGCGCGATGATGCTCTCCAGCACGCCGGCCTTCACCAGCGCCTCGATCACCGCGCCTGAAACCCCTGTCTCGCCGGCAATATCAGCCTTGCGGCGGGCAAGACGATCACTGAGGAGGGAGATAACCCGCTGACGTGCTGCCGTCGTCTTGGCCGGCTCAACGCCTGTCCAGCGCAGCAATTTCGGCGGCGATGCGGTCTTTTCTCCGGCCTCATGCGCCCGCAGCGCAAGGCGCAGCACCATGCCAAGCGGTGCCATCGTCCAGCGGGCGACCCAGCTGATGAGCTGCCTCAGGCCGGATGGCAGCGGTGGCGCATCAATGACACCGCGCACGAAACGCAGCCTGCCCGCCTCGATCTCGTCCACCGCGCTGTCCCACACACAGCCGACGACGTGGCGCGGACCAAGCGGCACCTCGACGAGTGTTCCAGCAGCAAGAGCCTGATGGGCGCCGTAGGTGTAAGGACGCTCGAGCGCCAAAGGCAGCAACACGGAAACGAGATGGAGCGGCTGGTCGCTAATGGTCGCTTCCTTCTGGTGGCAGCGGACGTTGCGCTGGACAAGGCAATGTCTGCCATGATCGATAGGTCAAGCGACAGGGGGGCCGCTGCCATGGACATATCGACGATTAGCGCGACCGTCACCGGTCTCTATCGCTATCCGCTCAAAGGATTTTCACCGCAGCCTTTGACCGATGTCACGCTTGCGGCCGATAGATGTTTTCCCGGCGATCGTCTGTTTGCAATTGAAAACGGACCTTCCGGTTTCGACGAAACGGCCCCTGCCCATCAGCCGAAGACCAGATATCTGATGCTCGCGCGCAATGGCATCCTTGCCCGCTTCCAATCCCGTTACGACGACGTGAGGCAGGTCTTGTCCTTGCGTGCGCCCGATGGCCGCCATGTCGAAGCAGACTTGGCAAGCGCGGATGGCCGGGCGGTGATTGAGGCGTTCCTGACCAGCACCCTTGGCGCCGAGGCCCGTGGAAATTTACGCCTGCTGTCGTCGCCAGGCTATCATTTCATGGATTCCACGAAAGGGTTCGTCTCGCTGATCAATGCCGCGTCATTGCGCGAGATTGAGCGAATCGCTGGCCAAACCGTCGATCCGCTACGCTTTCGCGCCAATATTTACGTGGATGGTCTGAAGCCATGGCAGGAATTTGATCTCGTCGACTGTCGCCTGCGCATTGGCGAGGCCGAACTCGTCGGCATCAAGCGCACCGACCGTTGTGCCGCCACCCAGGTTAACCCTCTGTCCGGCGAGCGCGACGTCGATATGCTGCGCCTGCTGGAGCAGCACTTCGCCCATCATGATTGTGGCATCTATCTGCGCGTCACGCGATCAGGCAGGCTTGCTGCCGGCGACAGGCTGACCATGATCACCAGGGAAGGCGGTGATGCGCCAGCGTAAAACCCCTTGAAGCACTCTCATTTGGCAGGCGGCAGGTCGGGCTCGGTATCGGGCAATTTGGCAGGCGCTTCGGCGGCCTCTCCGCCCTCCTCCGTGTCCGCGCGACGATAGGCAGGCCGTCCGCGCCGACGTCCCCGCGTGAGGAATGACGGCAGGCCGGGCTCACGCCCTTCTCCCACCGGTTCATGTTCATGCGGCGGTGCGGGAACTACTGTCCCGGCAATCTCGGGCGAGGCAATGACGTCGCTGCGCTCGTCGCGCCGAACCTCGTCACGACGCGGCTCCTCACGGCGGAAGCGCTCGGGGCGCGGCGCCCGTTCGCGGCGCTCGCCGGACGTCTGGCCTTCTTCGCGCAGCGGGAACTCGCCGGCAGGCTGGTCGGCATTGTCGCCCCCCGCCTGCGGCTGCCGGTTCTGATAGTTGCGGTCCTGGTAGGGGCGACCCCGGCCCTCATAGCGCTGCTGGTCGGGGCGTTGATCGGCACGTTGCTGGTCCGGATGCTGATAGTCCTGACGCTCACGGCGCTCATCACCCTGATTGCCGCCCTGCGCCTGATAGCCGCCCGCCTGGCTTGCCTCACCCTCCATCGGGCGCTGTCCGCCCTCGCGGTCCTCGGCCTCTTCATCGTAAGGCTGGTCATCGACACGGATCGAGGGCACGAGATGCGGCGAAATCGCCTGCTGGGCGGCGACCAGAACCCTGAAATAATGCTCCGCATGCTGATAATAGCTTTCGGCAGTCACCCGATCGCCTGATACCTGGGCATCGCGCCCCAATTGCATGTATTTTTCGATGACGTGATGAACAGTTCCCCGGATTTTGACATCCGGACCATTCGATTCATAGACACGAGATAACGGATTCGGGCTTTTGCCACGATTATTGTTCTGGTTGTGATTGCTGCTGTTATTGTTGTTATTGCGCCCACGCATGCGCTTATTGTTATTGTGCTGGCCAGGTCTCATGAGCGTAGTCGCTCCTCGGTTAGAAAACGGCAAGAATTCAGAAAAATGCTTAGAGAAGTTCAGACCGCCCTAAAACTCGTGGCTTCGACGTCAACAGCAAGCTGCAAGGCCGTTGCGGCACGACACCCCGTGTCCTGCCATACGACCTACCGGTTACCGGTCAGAGTGGTGTTCGATCACGTCGATGGGTTGTCGGTTCGATCAAGGTCTCGCGGATAGTCGGTTTCGCGGATGGGCCGGGTCAGTGCGAGCGCGCGGCACCAGGCTTCTGCCTCATCTGCGCGCCTCAAGCAAGTCCCGGAATGCGGAAGCAAAGCACGCCACCGCGTTTATAGAAGCCGATTCTACACAGACACTAATCCCTCCGGGCATTTTTTCAAACATATTTTTGCGCCCCCGCACCATCTGCCAGGCGGGCAGGGATGACGCGCGCCCGGCCACTGAGGTCGCGCAGGACATCGGGCGCAACATCGAGACCATGTGCGCAGGCAAGCGTCCCGACCGTTACATCCTGATCATCGCCAATTTCGAGCAAAAGCAGGCTTGCCGGATTCATGAAGGGGCGCACCTGCCCCAGGATCTGGCGATAAGCCGCAAGACCGTCGATACCGCCATCGAGTGCCAGATGAGGGTCGTAGATCCGCACCTCAGGGGCAAGCCCCGCAATGTCAGCGCTGCGGATATAGGGAGGATTGGAGACGATGAGATCAAATTTGCTTGCCGCAAGCGCCTTTGTCCAATCGCCGCACATGAAATGGGCCCGCGCGCCGACGCCGAAAGCGTGCGCGTTGCCCCGCGCCGTCCGCAGCGTCTCTTCATTGCAATCAATCCCGACGCCCACAGCCGCCGGGCAGTCATGAAGGAGCGACAATAAAAGCGTGCCAGGGCCGGTTCCCAGATCGAGCAGGCGCGGGTGTTGAAGGCCGCAGCGGCGCAAATAATCGATCCCCGCCGCCACCAGCGTTTCTGAATCAGCGCGTGGCACCAGGCTAGATGGCGCCAGCGCAAAGGAAAGCCCCCAAAATTCCTTGCATCCGCACAGGCGCGCCACCGGCTCACCCGCGAGGCGCCGCTTGACCAGCGCGGCGAAAGCATCCTGCTGGGCCGAACTTATCTCGACGTCGCCACGCAGCAGGATTTCGCCCGGCTCCACGCCCGCCACCGCCGCAAGCAGCACCCGGGCATCGAGATCAGGTGTGTCGATGCCGCCGGCGCGCAGTTGATCGGCGCCGTCGCGGCGTGCCTGCGCAAGGGACGCCATGTCAATTGCTGCTGACCGCCAGCAATTGCGCCTGATGCTCGCTGATCAGCGGGTCTATGATCTCGTCCAGCGCCTCGCCGATCATGATCTTGTCGATCTTGTAGAGCGTCAGTTCGATACGATGATCGCTGACACGCCCCTGCGGGAAATTATAGGTGCGCACCCGCTCCGAGCGATCCCCGCTGCCGATCTGCCCGCGCCGCTCGGCCGCCCGCGCCGCATCAAGCTTGCCGCGCTCAAGCTCATAAACGCGGGCGCTCAGAATTTTCATTGCTGTGGCGCGGTTGCGATGCTGCGAACGCTCATCCATCTGCACCACGGTGATGCCTGTCGGGAGATGAACGATGCGCACCGCGCTCTCGGTCTTGTTGACATGCTGACCACCGGCCCCGCCAGCGCGCATGGTCTCGATCTTGAGGTCCTTTTCGTCCAGGTTGATGTCGACATCCTCGACTTCAGGGAGCACGGCAACAGTTGCCGCCGAGGTGTGGATGCGCCCCGACGTTTCGGTCTGCGGCACACGCTGGACCCGGTGGACGCCCGATTCGAATTTGAGGCGGGCAAAGACGCCCTTGCCGACGATCGAGACAATCGCTTCCTTGTAACCGCCCACCGTCCCCTCCGATACCGACAGCACCTCGAATTTCCAGTTTTTGAGCGCTGCATAGCGCTCATACATACGCACAAGATCGCCCGCAAACAGCGAGGCTTCATCGCCACCCGTTCCAGCGCGCACTTCGAGGATGGCGCCCCGCTCATCAGCCGCGTCCTTTGGCAGCAATCGCACCGCAAGCTCATGGTCAAGCGCCGCAATACGCTGAGCGAGCGCCTCCTGCTCTTCGCGGGCGATGGCGCGCATGTCGGCTTCGCTTGCGGCGTCCTCGGCAAGAGACCTCGCCTCGGCCAGCTCACGCCGGCTTGCCATCAGCGCGCGCGCTGTTGCCGCCACCGGCTCAAGCTCGGCGTATTCCTTGGACAATTGCGTGAAAACATCGCCCCCCGGCCCTTCGGCCAGACGCGCCGTCAACTCATCGAGCCGGGCAATCAGCCCCGCGAGTTTTTCTTCTCCCAGCATGGTTCAGACCGGAATACCGTGCGTCGCGGCAAAAGCCTTGATGGCCGCGCGGATATCGCCCTGCACTTCGTCGCCCTCGACCAGCGGATCAACCAGCTTGCGCAATTCACCGAGATTGAGTGCCCGTATCGCTGCCTTCACCGGACCGATGGAGGTGGGAGCCATCGAGATCGAGCGATAGCCAAGGGCCAGCAGAACGATCGCTTCAATCGGTTTGCCCGCAAGCTCACCGCAAACCGTGACCGGCACGCCACCTTTCTGCGCTTCACTGTGGATGTGCTTCAGCACTTTGAGGATGGGTGCCGACAATGAATCGAACCGCTCGGCAAGCCTGCTGTTACCGCGATCAACCGCGAACAGGAATTGCAGAAGATCGTTGGATCCGACCGAGAGGAAATCGACCCGCTCCACCAGTGCCGGCAATTGCCACAGAATCGCGGGCACCTCGATCATGGCGCCAAGCTTGAGGCTGCCGGGGCGCGGATGGCTGTGCTTTTCGAGAAACCGCAACTCGCGCTCGACGACGGCTTTTGCCTGATCAAATTCCCTGACATCGGTGATCATCGGGAACATGAGGCGCAACTCGCGCCCGCGCGCCGCCATCAGCAAGGCTCTGATCTGGCTGCGCATCAGTCCCGGCCGGTCAAGCGTGAGGCGGATGGCGCGCCAGCCCAGAGCCGGATTCTCCTCTGGCTCCACTTTCATATAGGGCAGTATCTTGTCGCCGCCGATATCAAGCGAGCGGAACGTCACCGGATCGTCTCCGGCAGCATCCAGCACGCTCTTGTAGAGCTCAAGCTGCTCGGAAATACGCGGGAAGGTTGACGCCACCATGAATTGCAGCTCGGTGCGGAAGAGGCCGATGCCGCGCGCCCCCGTTTCCCTGACATGGGGCAGATCGACGAGCAATCCCGCATTGATTTGCAGCGTTATCAGCGTGCCATCAAGGCTGATCGCCGGCTTGTCGCGCAGATCACGGTAGGTCTTCTGCCGGCGCGCCCTGAGGCGGACCTTGGCGACATAGGCGCTTTCGATATCGGCAGGCGGGCGGATGTGAACCTCGCCCGATGACCCGTCAACGATGATCGCATCACCCGGCTCGACCAGACCGATAACGTCTTTGGCCTGGCCGACGGCGGCAATGCCAAGCGCGCGGGCGACGATCGTCACATGTGAGGTATGCGAGCCCTCTTCCAGCACGACGCCCCGCAATTTCTCGCGATCATAGTCAAGGAGTTCGGCAGGGCCCATGTTGCGGGCAATAATGATGGCATCCTTCGGCAGGTCGATGCGCGCAGCCGTTGCCGGTTCGCCGGAAAGCTGACGCAGCAGCCGGTTGGCCAGATCGTCGAGATCGTGCAGCCGCTCGCGCAGATAGGGGTCGGAGATGCGCATCATGCGTGCGCGCGTGTCCGAGCGCACCTTCTCGACCGCCCCTTCCGCCGTCAGGCCGGAGCGCACAGCCTCCTGCATCTTGCGGGCCCAGCTGCGGTCATTGGCAAACATGCGAAAGGCTTCCAGCACGTCGCGATGATCACCGGCGCGCGCCAGCTCGGCCTGCTCCAGCATATCATCAACATGCTTGCGCAACGAGGTAATCGCTTCTTCAAGGCGCGCCAGCTCCTCGCCGACATTTTCTGCAACCAGCGCCTTGATGACGATACGCGGCTCATGCAGCACTACATGGCCAAGCCCCACCGCATCGCTCAGCCCCATGCCCTTCAGATGATGCGCCCGGCGTGAGGCCAGTATGACGCCGGCGCGCGCGATCGCCTGCAATTCGCCCGAGGCGATCATCTCGGCGATCACCAGCGAGATCGTCTCGAGCGCCTCGATCTCTTCTTCCGAATAGGCACGCTGCGCCTTGTTCTGCACCACCAGCACGCCCAGCGTATTGCCAGCCCGCAGGATCGGCACGCCGACAAAGCCGTGAAACATCTCCTCGCCCAGTTCAGGAAAGAACAGGAAGGAGGGGTGGCGCTGCGCGTCCGACAGCGCCAGCGGCTGGGCTTCCTTGGCCACCGTGCCCACCAGGCCTTCGCCGATACGCATCTGCACCAGATGGATCTGGCTGCGGTTCAGACCCTCGGTCGCATACAGCTCAAGATGCCCGTCAGCGCGCAGCACGTACACCGAACAGACTTCCGCCACCATATTGGCAGCGATGATCACAACGATCTTATCAAGCCGCTCCTGTGCGCTGACCCGCTCCAGCATGACCTCGCGGAGGCGGCGGAGCAGCACACGCGGCCCGCCCAAGGAATTCCGCATCGGCTATCTCGATATTATCAACACCAGCCATCCAGACTGTGTGGCATCACGCAACGGCACACCAGCATACGCGACCCGTCAGCCATGATTCATCGGTCTTCCTTAAACGCAGACGCGCCAATTGCAAAGCGCGCATGGCTACGGGCAGGAAAAGGACGGATGGGAACAAATCGAAAAATGTGGCGCCCTCGGAGAGATTCGAACTCCCGACCTGTCGCTTAGGATGCGATTGCTCTATCCAGCTGAGCTACGAGGGCCACGCGCCGCTCAGGATCGTGATGTTCGTTCCTTGCCGGCGCCCGAACCGAGCGTTAGCCTTTTTTGACGCAGGATGCCAGCCAGGTCGTCAGCCAAATCACCAGCCAAATCACCCATGATGATCATATTCAAAAAGAGACAAAGGGCGTGCCGGTGGTTTTGCCCGCTGGGGCCGGTGCTGATGACGCTGCTGGGGCCGACAGCCGCCGTCAGCGCTGGCGATGAATGTCCTCCCGCCGGCGGTCTGCCGGTCATGGTCGACAGCATCGCCAGCAGCGATAACATGCGTCTTGCCGACGGGCGCATCATCCGCCTCGCCGGCATAGCCGTTCCGCCAGCCGCAGCGCCCGACGCGCGGCTGTTTTTGCTCCGCATCGCAAAAAATGCCGCGATCCGCCTCCACCCGCAGGGCTCGTCATCGGACCGTTATGGCCGTGTGCTGGCGCGCCTCAGCGCCAGCGAAAACGGACAAGACATCTGGATCGAGCAGGCTTTGATCGGAGCCGGCCTGGCGCTTGCAACGCTTACACCGGGCGAAAATGGTTGTTTTTCGACGCTTTTGGCGTCTGAAACCGAAGCGCGCCGCAGGCGGTCCGGTTACTGGGCTGTTGACGGAGCCATGACGATTGCGCCATCCCGGTTTGACGATGTCGCTGCCGCTGCCGGGCGCTTTGCCGTCTATGAGGGAAAAATTTTACGCGTCGCCGTCCGTGATTACGCCATCTTTTTAGATTTCGGAGAAGATTGGCGACGCGCTCTCTCGATCATACTGCCCCGTCGCCAGCGGCAGGAGGTGGAGGGAGTGCTGGGCCCGATGCAGGAGTTGACCGGCAAGACAGTGCAGGCCAGGGGTATCGTCGAGCGCGGGACTGCTTTGCGCTTGCGACTGACGCACCCCACCCAGATACGTGTTATCAAAGACTGAGGAAGGCATCGTTCTGAACAAGGTAATGGCAGGAAGGATCAGATGGTGTGGACTGGCACTTGCGGCCGGTCTCCTGTCCTCATGCGTTGCCTTTGGACCGGCGCAGAATTCACCTGCCGAAGTTACAGCCGTGCCTCTGCCGACGCCAGCACCGCGCGCCGAGACGGCGAAGAAGCGGGTACCCGCCCAGGTCGAGCGCAATTTCGGCGGCGCCTATGATTCTCCCGATATCGAGCGGCGCCTGGCCACCATCGTCCAGCGCCTCGTCCCCGTCTCCGAGCGGCCTGATCTGCGCTACAGCGTCACCATTCTCAACGCACCGACCATCAATGCCTTCGCCTTGCCCGATGGTCAGCTTTTCGTGACCCGTGGCCTCGTGGCGCTCGCCAATGATGAGGCGGAGATTGCCGCCGTGCTTGCCCACGAAATGTCGCACGTCATCGCCCGCCACGCGACGCAGCGGGTCGAGGCGGCGCAGAAGACCCTTCTTGGTTCCCGCGTTCTGTCAATCGTCACCGGCGACCGGGCGCTTGGTCAGCAGGCGCTCGTATCAGGCGCGCTCTCGCTTGCCAGCTTCTCGCGCCAGCAGGAAATCGAGGCCGACCAGATCGGGATCCGCAACATCTACCGCGCCGGATTTGACCCCTACGGAGCCTCGCGTCTGCTGCAGGACATGGATCGTTTTGCGGCCTTCCGCGCCTCCTTGCCCGGCCAGCAGGGCGACGAGGACAATGAGAACGGCTTTCTGTCGACCCACCCTTCAACCCCGGAGCGCCTGTCGCTTGCCGTCGCCGCCGCCCGGCAGATCGGCGGGCCGGACATCGCCAATCGCGAGAATGACAGCTATGTGCGCGCCCTTGAGGGTGTGCTCTACGGCGATGATCCGAATTCGGGGCTGGTCCGCGGGCGCCGTTTCCTGCATCCGGCCTTCGGCTTTGCCTTTGAGGCTCCCAGCGGATTTGTGCTGGAAAATTCACCGCGCGCGGTGATCGGCGTCAGCACGGATGGGCGGGCGCTGCGCTTTGACACGATCCGCGTCCAGCCGCTCACCTCGCTCACCGAGAGCCTGCAGGCAAGCGCGACGCCCGAGCTGACGATCGACAATATCGAGCGGCTGACCATCAACGGCAACGAGGCAGCCACCGCACTTGGTGCGTCTCCGGGCTGGATTTTCCGCTTCGTGCTGGTGCGTCTTGGCAATGACGTCTATCGCTTTATTTTCGCGACACGCCAGATGACGCCGCAGATCGACGCCGAATTCACTGCTTCGGCTGCCAGTTTCCGCCGCCTCTCACCTTTGGAAAAATCAACCATCCGACCGCTGCGGGTACGTATCGTGACCGTTGGACCGCTCGATTCAGTCGAGTCTCTTGCCGAGCGTATGGTTGATTCGCCAAAGCCCGTGGACCAGTTCCTGGCTCTTAACGGCCTTGATCGTGGCCAAAAGCTGCGGCTCGGCATGCCGGTGAAGATCATCGCCGAATAGCTTGGCTCGGTACAGACGAAAAAGACCGGCAGACGAAAAAGGCCCGGTCTTGTCACCGGGCCTTTGACGCAATACGTGCCAAAAAAATCAGGCAGCCGCCTCGCTCTCGCCCTCGACCGATTCCGCTGCCTTGCCGCGACGCGGACCTTTCTGCAGCATGTTCTCGATCTCGGTCTTGGCTTCGCTTTCGGTGATGTCGTTGGCAGCCGACAATTCACGCGCCATGCGGTCCAGCGCCGCCTCGAAAAGCTGGCGCTCGGAATAGGACTGCTCAGGCTGGGTGTCGGCGCGGTAAAGGTCGCGCACCACCTCGGCTATGGCGATCAGGTCGCCGGAATTGATCTTCGCTTCATATTCCTGGGCGCGACGCGACCACATCGTGCGCTTGATGCGGGCACGACCTTTCAGAGTGTCGAGCGCGCGGGTGACGATGCCGCTTTCCGACAGCTTGCGCATGCCGACACTTGTCGCCTTGGCGGTTGGAACCCGCAGCGTCATTTTGTCTTTTTGAAAGGAAATGACAAACAGCTCAAGCTTGAGCCCGGCGATTTCCTGTTCTTCGATGGCGACGATCTGGCCGACACCATGCGAGGGGTAAACGACGAACTCTCCTGTTTTGAAACCGAGGCGTTGTTGCGAAGCCTTCTTGGCACTGGACATACGGTGTCATCTCCTTCAGACAGCCGGAAAAATCCGGCTACCGGTGGCGCTGGGCGTTGTGCCGTTACTGATCTAGGTGAGGATACAGGCCGAGGCTGGGGCAACGAACGTCTTGGATACGGATCATGACGAAACCTCCAGCCACTCTGCCGCCGGCACACCGGGTGCAACCACGCGGGCATGTCAGGGAACGTGTCAGCCGCTTAGCCGGGCCTCCACTGCTCACAACAAGCCGCCTTTTCTTCACACGGGCTGATCACAACAATCAGCCAACGAGAAGAACAGGCAAAAACTCATTCACTCCCTGACAGGCAGGAGGCGATCGAATTCCCGTTCGGGTTGAACTCCGACGGCTTTCTGCCGCGACAGAAAGGATGCTCTATCACGCTTTTGTCAAAAAGGGAAGATGCACGATCAGCCTTGGTGCGGTGCAGCATCTGTTTTTTCCTGTAACATTAATGCCTAAGCTTAATGTCAAAGACAAACAGCGGTTTTAATCGCCCGTTCCTGGTTCTGCGGAAAAGAAGTTGGCGAACTTGTCCGGCACCCCGTCAAACGCCTTGGCATCCGCCGGCGGGTCCTTCTTGGCGGTGATATTGGGCCAGGTCTGGGCGTAATCCTTGTTGACCTTCAACCATTGCTCAAGCCCGCTTTCAGTATCAGGCTTGATGGCTTCCGCCGGGCATTCCGGTTCGCACACGCCACAATCGATGCATTCGTCGGGATGGATAACCAGCATGTTGTCACCCTCGTAGAAGCAATCCACCGGGCATACTTCAATGCAGTCCATATATTTGCACTTGATGCAGTTTTCGGTAACGACGTAGGTCATCTCAATCCTCAATCACATCCCATCGTGGGGTGCTAGCCCAGCTACCGCCCCGGCACAAGTGGGCGGTGTCATCCCCGAAGCGATCCAGCATCCCGATGCCGAGATGGATCGTCGAAAGGCGCCGTCACTTCCTCGCTCAGATCAGCATAAAGCTGCCGCGCCTCACTGGCACTACCCCGTCGCGCCGCCACGCCAAGCACCCGCCAAACCTTGATGCGGTGTCCAAGAGCGATTGTCAGCACATCGCCGCGCTTGATGGTATGGCCCGGCGCTTCCACCCGCAACCGGTTGACGCGCACCTGGCCGGCCGAGACGACAGCGCTGGCTCGTGTGCGGCTGCGCACGAGACGGGCAAACCACAACCAGCGATCAAGCCGCTGGTGCTCGTCGGCCTCCTGTCTCAACTTTTCTTGTCTGCCTCCAGACGCTCTTTGAGAAGGGCGAGTTTGGCAAACGGCGAATCGGGGTCGCCCGCCGTGTTACGAGACCCGCTATCGCTTGAATAGATGCGCGGCGCCTGCTCACGCGGCGGGCGCTTGTCGAAATTGCGCGGGCCGCCACGATCGGATCCGGGGCGCCGGTCGGGGCCGCCATCCTTGTCACGGCGCGGCCGCTGGTCATGGCGCGGTGGACGGGGGCCGTCAGCGGGGCGCGCGACGGGCGCTGCGGCTGTCTCGGGAGGCGGGCCGCCGTGCGGCTTTCGCTCGCGCCGCTCGGGGCGCGGCCTCTGCCGGGGGCGCTCTGTCGAGACGCCGTCACCTGCGGCAGGGGCGCCGGAGACAGCAGCTGCCGGTGCCGCTTCATTTGCCCCCGGACGGCGTCCTCGTCCCTCACGGCGCGATTTCTGGGCGTTGGGCTGGGGACGGCGCTCGAAACGCGATGGCCGCCAGATCGTCACGGTGGCGGGTGCGGCAGGCGCCGGTGCAGCGATGGCTGTATCGGGCGCGCTCTCGTCAGCCGCATGAGCAGCAGATGCGCTATCCTGAACCGGTTCAATTGCCGCAGCAGCATGCGCTTCCACCACCATATCAGCCGCCGCTGGCGCGACCATGTCGATGGGCGGCTCTGGAAGCGCTGGCGCAATCACCGGATCAGCAAGGATATCCGCCCGTTCCACAACCGGTTCGCCGACAGATGCCTCGACCTCGATTGGCGCCGTATCGACGCCCTCGTCGGTTGCCGTGCCGACTGGCTCGGTCACAGGTTCGCCGGCTGGCGGCTCGCTTGCAACAGGGTCAGCGTCAGGTGCTGCTTCCACCTGCTTTTCTGCCGCCGCCTGAGCGCGTTGGGCCGCTTCCTCTGCCGCCTTTGCCACCGCCTCGGCAATCACACGCTCATGATCGGCAAGCGGCTTCACGTCGCTTCGATACCCAAGCCCCTTCAATATCGAGGCAAAATCCTCCCCCGAACAACCGGCAAGCGAGGTCATGTCAACCGTTACCACGAAGCCGTCGCCAGCCGCTGTTCCCTTGGGCGGCGGGCCGGAGGTCAGCCCCGGCCGATAGGCGATGAGCGGGCGGATGAGATCAGCCAGACGCTCGAGGATGTCGACACGCACCGCACGCGAGCCGAGAACCCGATAGCCGAGCACGCGATAGATAGCCTTCGGCACCTCGGCACTGACCGGAATCGATGTACGCCCCGCCTGCGCCAGATGCGGCAATTCCTGCAACGCCTCAGGCGCCATGCCGCCATGCCGCAACGCCCATAGCTGGGCGGCAAGCTCGCGTGGCTTTGGCTTCATCGCCGCTGGCAAAAACAGATGATAGGCTCCAAATCGCACCCCGAGCCGGCGCAACGCCACGCGCGCTGACTGCTCGAGCGTCTTCAGGTCCTCGCTCACCTTCGCGCGCTCGACCACGCCAAGTTCCTCGACCAGACGGAAAGCGATGCCACGCGCCAGCCCTTCAAGACCTTCGCCATTGCGCAGATCGATGAGCGGTTTCAGGAGCGTGCCGATATGATGGCGCAACCAGGCATCGACACGCCCCTGCACCCATTCGCGGTGCGAGCCTGACAGATCTTCATCAGCAAGCAATTTCGCACGTGGCTCAAGTTCGCTGTCGCCGGCAATCAGCCTGGCAATTTCCTCGCCCATCCAGCGGATCGAGCCGTTGGCGGCCAGAAGGAAACTCTCATTGCCAGCCTCCGCCACCCGCTCCGCGCGCCCGGCGATCGCCACTTCGAGAGCCTTGGCTGCGGCCGCCCGCAGCTCCTTGCCGTACTGGATTTCCGCCCCCCCTTCCGGCACGAAGCGAAAGCCCTGCAACCTGCCGACAATCTGCTCGGCAATCGTCACCTCACCGGCTTGGTTCACTTGGGCTTCGAGCATCATGGTCTCTTTCAGGCGCCGCATCAGAACGCTGGTTGTTTTGTCGACAAAGCGCTGAGCAAGCCGGTCATGCAGGGCATCAGACAAACGATCTTCAACTCTTGACGTGGTTTCCCGCCAATAGCGTGGATCGTCAAGCCAGTTTGATTGATTAGCGATAAAACTCCAGGTGCGGATATGGGCAATCCGCATCGACAAAGTATCGATATCGCCATCAAGCGCGTCGCAGCGCTCCACCTGCCGCCCAAACCACTCCGCCGGCAGACGTCCACCATCGCTCAGGAAGCGGAACATGTCGAGGCACAGCTCGGCATGCGCCGCCGACGAAACCTTTCGATAATCCGGTACTTGGCAGGTTTGCCAGAGGAGGCGGACGGCTGCTTCGCCGTGCGCCCGCGCGCGCACCTCAGGCTCTCGTCCGGCCGCCTCAAGCGTCACCACATCATCACCGTCGGGAGCCCTGGTCAAACCAGCTTCGCGCGGGCGCACGGAAAGGGAATGGCGCAGTGCCTCGAACGAGGAGAATTCAAGCGCAGGGTTGCGCCATTGCAACAGTCGCAGCGGCGCGAAATCATGCGCCTCGATGGACTTCACCACCTCGGCGTCGAAATCATCGGCCCGTCCGCTGGTGCCAAACGTACCATCGCGCATGAAGCGCCCGGCCCGCCCGGCCACCTGTGCAAGCTCCGCCGGGTTGAGATTTCGAAACTGGAAGCCGTCGAATTTGCGGGTGCCGGCAAAAGCGATGTGGTCGACATCAAGGTTGAGGCCCATGCCGATGGCATCCGTTGCCACCAGGAAATCGACCGCCCCTGACTGGAACAACTCGACCTGGGCGTTACGGGTGCGCGGCGACAGCGCCCCCAGCACCACAGCCGCGCCGCCCCTCTGGCGGCGGATAAGCTCGGCGATCGCATAAACTTCAGCCGCCGAGAAAGCGACGATGGCGCTGCGCTCGGGCAGGCGCGTCAGCTTCTTGGCACCCTTATAGGTCAGCGTCGAGAGCCGGGGCCGCGCCGTGATATGCGCACCCGGCAGCAGGGCTGCAATGAGCGGGCGAATCGTGTCGGCGCCTAACAGCAGCGTTTCATGACGCCCGCGATGATAAAGCAGGCGGTCGGTGAACACGTGGCCGCGCTCGAAATCGCCGGCAAGCTGCACTTCATCGACCGCCAGAAAATCAGCCTCGATATCCTGCGGCATCGCTTCAACCGTGCACACCCAGTAGCGCGCCCCGACCGGCTTGATCTTCTCCTCACCCGTAATCAGCGCCACCGCGCCCGGACCCACTCGCGCCACCAGCTTGTGAAAAACCTCGCGCGCCAGAAGCCGCAGCGGCAACCCGATGATACCGCTCGGGTAAGCCAGCATGCGCTCGATGGCATGATGCGTCTTGCCGGTATTGGTGGGGCCGAGCACGGCGGTTACGGTGCGGCTGCGCGCATGCGGCGGCAGGAGATGGCGCGGCAACTCGTTCATCCGCGATGTCTAGCACAGGAATTCGCCGGCGCACGTCCCATGATGACACAGGCAACAGATCAGGAATTTACACATCGAACGGGAGAAGAACGAATCACGCCCGAATCGCGGACTCGGCATCATTCGTTGTCCGTTCTTTCGCAGATGTAGTAGGCGTACAGAAATCGGACACTATTCTTCGAAAATTTTATCCAATCTCCATGAAGACTCATCTGTTTTGACGAAATTCTTGTTAATCTTTGCATTCGACTCCGCCTTAACAAAACGTCAAGGACTAAGCCTGAAAAGATGCGCTTGCGTTAACCTTTGGCGCGAAGCCGGAACGAAGCCTGCACGAATCAGCGAGATGAGGGCGTTCCGCCTTCACCCTCAGTGAATATGTGGGGGGCGGCCGCAGGCGACCCACGAGATGGGCTGTCAAGAAAAAGGGAGTTCCTGACCAAATTTGATTGAAATTAACATTTAGCGTCCCACCCTGGCACAGTGGCGGCGTAACGCTCGCCGATTTGGCTGACGCAGGCGATCAGCGCGCGGGGAACGGCCAAAAAACGCGCCCTGAGGCGCGTTGCGATTCGTTTTCTGACGACGAAGCCTATTCGGTCGAGGCCGTCGCGTCGCTCGGGCTCGCATCGCCCGGCTGGATCGACACCTTGGCAGCCTGGATCGACAGCGTGCCGGCGGCCGTGCCGATCTGCATGCGATAGAGCACCATTGCCCGCGTGCCGTTGATGGGCATCATCCAGGCCTCCATGTCACTGTAGACCTCTGACGAATCCTCTTTTGCCGCGACAATCTTTCGGTGCCCGGCAATCGGCGTGTAGCGCGCCTTGCAGACCAGCATCGGCCCTTCATAATCGCCCACATGCACCGATGACAGGATGCGGCTGTAGGAGAGCGTGATGTCATAGCGCTGGCGGCCATCGAAGACGTTGAGCGTCCGATCGCATGACGAGGGCGCAACCAGCGGTCCATCGCCGGCGACCGGAAAGACAAAGGCCGACAGCGGATCAACCACGTTGCGCCGCGCCGCCTCATTGAGCGGCACCCGGTCGCTTGCCGGCGGGCTTGGCGGCACCACCGTCTCGTTGACGACGTGATTGGCCTTCATCAGCAGGCGCACTTCGTTCGAGCCGGAACCAGCCGAATTCGAGATATGATAAAGGGTTGGCGTCAATTTATCGCGCAAAAACGCACCGCGCGAGGTGGCGCTGCCTTCGCCACCCGCCAGAAGCCGCGCGACGCCTGTCACCTTCGCGCTGACGCCTACAGCATAGTAGCGCTCGGTGATCTGCGCTTCAAAATTGCCGCGCCCGACCTGCAATGGCCCCAGCCGTACATCAAACGTCGCGCGCACAACCGCCGGCCCGGCCTGGGCGGTGGGACAGGACAGATCCGGCTGCAGGAACGATGTGGTAAACACCGCCAGACCAATACAGTAACGCAACATCACTTCGCTCCTTGCAGCTGGCGACCCGCCCGCGATGCGGCGCGGCCGCCCCGACGGCACCGTCTGGGCGGAACACTAGCCGCATATGGTCAATCAACGGTGAACGCGCTTGCAGCTTGACGAAAAGGGTCTGTCGCGCCTATAGACCGCCCTCTTCCATTCCCGCGCGCTGGAATTGCCGCGACGAGCTGTCGCCTGTTCCTGCCGCTGCTGCTATTTGAGGATCATGTCATGTCGCGGCGTTGCGAACTTACCGGAAAAGGCGTCCAGACCGGTCACAAGGTCAGCCATTCCAACCACAAGACCAAGCGCCGCTTCCTGCCCAACCTCAACACGGTGACGTTGCTGAGCGAGACGCTAGAGCGTGCCATCCGGCTGCGCGTCTCGGCTGCCGGCCTGCGCTCCGTCGAGCATCGCGGCGGGCTCGACGCCTTCCTCATCAAGGCCTCCGACAGCGATCTGTCGCAAGGCGCACTGGACGCGAAGCGCCAGATCATCAAGAAGCGCGGCGAAGCGGTCTCCGCGACCTGAACATCTGCCGGCTGATAAAATCAGCCCTTGGCGAGCGTCAGTGACAAAACCCTGCCCTGGTCATCAAGGCGGTAGACGAGCGGTACGCCGGTTTCCAGCTCGCGCTTGACAATCTCATCGCCTGACAGCCCCTCAAGCGCCATGACGAGTGCTCTGAGCGAATTGCCATGGGCGGCCACCAGTACGCCTTGCCCCTTCATGACGCGTGGCGCGATGTGCTGATGGTAATAGGGCAGCACACGTTCAGCCGTCATCTTGAGGCTTTCACCACCCGGCGGCGGCACGTCGAATGAGCGGCGCCAGACGTGGACCTGCTCATCGCCCCATTGTTTGGCGGCTTCCGCTTTGTTGAGGCCGGTGAGATCACCATAGTCACGCTCATTGAGGTGCCAGTCGCGGATGGTCGGCAGACCGGCGAGGCCCATTTCCTCCAGCAGCAGCTCGCACGTGATCTGCGCGCGTGACAGCGCCGATGTGAAGGCGATGTCAAACGACAGCCCCATGGCCGCCAGGCGTTTTCCGCCAGCGCGCGCTTCGCTTACCCCCAGCGCGGTGAGGCCGGGATCCTTCCATCCGGTGAAGAGATTTTCGAGGTTCCATTCGCTCTGCCCGTGACGGCACAGCACCAGCAATCGCTCCATGGTCTTTCCCGCGTTTGAATTTGGTTTCTATCGTTTAGGGCCAAGGCCAAGCACATCGACCATGGAATAGAGGCCCGGCGGCTTGCCGCGCCCCCACAACGCCGCCTTGAGCGCCCCATGGGCAAAGATCGCCCGGTCTTCCGCCTTGTGCGTCAGCTCGATGCGCTCGCTTGCGCCAGCGAAAATAACGGTATGTTCGCCAACCACCGTGCCGCCGCGCAGCGCCGCAAAGCCGATATCACCGGCAGGTCGCGCGCCGGTCTGCCCGTCGCGCCCGCGCAGGCAATGGCCGGCAAGGTCGATGCCACGACCGGCGGCAGCAGCCTCGCCCAGCAGCAAAGCGGTTCCTGACGGCGCGTCGACCTTGGCACGATGGTGCATGTCGATGATTTCGATATCGAAGGCCTCATCAAGTGCAGCCGCCGCCTGTTGCACCAAAACCGCGAGCAGATTAACGCCAAGGCTCATATTGCCCGATTTGATAATGGTGGCACGCATCGCCGAGCGGACAATGGCGCTGTTATGGGCATCCTCAAACCCCGTTGAGCCGATGACATGGACAAATCCGTAGGCCGCCGCCGCTTCGGCAAACGCCACGCTCGCCGCAGGTGTCGTGAAATCGAGGAGGCCGTCGATATCCGCCCCGAGCCCTTCCATACCGCTCACCTTGATACCAAGCGCACCGACGCCGGCAAGCGTACCTGCATCCTGCTGGAGGAACGGCGAGCCCGTCCCTTCGATCGCCGCGCCGAGCACGGCTGCGCCCTGCGATTCGCTGATCAGGCGAATGAGCGTCCGCCCCATGCGCCCGCCCGCTCCCGCCACTGCCAGTTTCGTCGCTGTCATCTTGCCTGCCCTTGATCGCTCTCAGCCCGGCTGCGGCCCGTCATAACCGGCGATAATCACCAGATCGCCGCTCGATACCGGCGCCCTGAAGGTAATCGCCTCCTGATATTCCGGCGAATGATAGCAGGCGAGCGCCTTTTCATAGCTGTCAAATTCAATCACCACATGACGCGATTTGAGACTGCCTTCGGCCACCACGCTCTCGCCATTGCGCACCAGAAAGCGCGCGCCGAATTTTGCAAACGGCACTGCGTTGCGCTTGCGATATTCCTCATATCCGCCCGCCTCGCGCACATCGATATGGGCAATCCAGTAACCCTTGGGCATGTCATCCTCGCTTGGATCAGATTGCAGCGGCAATATCATCGATGATCGCGCGCGCCGCTGCGACCGGATCATCAGCTTGCGTGATCGGCCGCCCGACCACAAGGTGGCTCGCGCCCGCCCTGATCGCAGCGCCTGGCGTCGCAACGCGCGTCTGATCGCCGCTAGCGCTGCCGGCTGGCCGAATGCCGGGCGTGACGATCAGCCGATCACCACCGATAATCCCGCGCACGGCGCCGGCTTCCGCCGGCGAGCAGACCAGTCCGTCGAGCCCCGCCGTCATCGCCTGCGCGGCGCGGCGCGCCACCATATCGCCAATCGGCGCAGTGTAGCCGGCGGAGCGCGCGTCCTCTTCGCTCATCGAGGTGAGGACGCTGACCGCTATCACCTTGAGCCGGCCCGTTCCACGACCTCGGGCGGCCGCTGCCATGGTCTGCGGGTAGCCGTGAACCGTCAGGATGTCGACACCCAGGCGCACGATATTGGCCGTTGCCCGTTCAACCGTGTTGGGGATGTCATGCAGTTTGAGGTCGAGAAAAACCGATTTGCCAAGCGCCTTCAGCTCGCGCGCCAGCTCAAACCCGCCGGCACAGGCAAGTTCCAGTCCGACCTTGTAGAACACGACCTCTTCACCCAGCCGCGCCACCAGCGCCAGAGCCCCGCCCGTATCCGGCATATCAAGTGCAACAATGAGGCGCTGGCGCGCAATGTCCATCATCAGCCGACCTCAAGGCCGGCGATAGGTCCACACCCGCGCGGGCGGAACATTCTTCAAAATCCAGTCTGAAATTTCAACCGTCATGCCGGCAATCGTTCGCGGCACAGGGGATACCAGCGCATAGGAGAACTGGATGAACGGCGCACCGGCATGCATGAGATCAAAAGCGTCACTGACCATGCGCACGCGGCGCGGCGCCGGTTCGGTGAACAGCGGCAGGCTGGAAATAACCGCACAGGCCTTGTCGCCGGTAATGGCGCGGATACGCTCTTTCAGCGCATAGGCATCACCCTGCAGAATGGTAGCGCCAGGAAAGCGTTTGGCCAGAAGCGGTACGAAATCCCGGGAAAATTCAATGGCGATGATGCGCTCAGGTGCAATCCCGCGGGCAATGAGCGCCTCTGTCATCGCCCCTGTGCCGGGACCAAGCTCGATCACCGGACCGGGTATC
This sequence comes from Raskinella chloraquaticus (SeqCode), assembly GCF_021731865.1. Classification (NCBI taxonomy): domain Bacteria; kingdom Pseudomonadati; phylum Pseudomonadota; class Alphaproteobacteria; order Hyphomicrobiales; family Phreatobacteraceae; genus Raskinella (SeqCode); species Raskinella chloraquaticus (SeqCode). The sequence continues at coordinate 82,747 of NZ_JAKFWN010000029.1, forward strand.
TCAATGTCGACCGCCGCCGCCATCGCCCGCGCCAGATGTTTTGATGAGGGCGCGACCGCTCCCGTTTTCAGCGGGTTGCCAAACCATGAACGCAGAAAGCGTACCTGATCATCCAGTGCACGCAGCTGAGCGGGTTTCTTGCTCGCGCGTTTCGGCGCTATCGGCAAACCTTGGAACGACAACACTCTCTCCGGTCGCGATCAACGTCTGGCTGCCTAGACCCCGGGCGCCGTGCCGTCAAGCACTGCGAGCCACTGACCCGGAAATGATCTAACGTGAGATTCAGGAATTATCCTTGCCAAGCCCGTCCCAGAAGGCCTTTGCCTTGGCAAAAAAACCTTCCGACATGACGTCGATGTCGTGCCGTTCCGTCTTGGCGAATTCTTCCAGAATATCCCGTTGTTTCTTGCTGAGCCCGGTCGGTGTTTCGACCACTGCCTGCACATACATATCGCCCATATCCTTGCTGCGCAGGATGGGCATGCCCTTGCCGCGAATGCGGAACTGCTTGCCCGACTGGGTGCCCTCCGGCACTTTGACACGCGTCTTGCCGCCATCGACCGTCGGCACCTCGAAATTGCCGCCCAGCGCTGCCACTGTGAACGGGATGGGTATGCGGCTGAAGATGTCCGCGCCCTCGCGGCGGAAAAAGTCATGTGGCTTCACCGAGAGGAAAATATAAAGATCGCCTGCAGGCCCGCCACGTCCGCCCGCTTCGCCCTCGCCAGTGAGCCGTATCCGCGTTCCATCCTCGACACCGGCGGGAATGTTGACCGACAGCGCCTTCTCCCGCGAGGTGCGCCCGGCGCCGCCGCAATTGGGACAAGCCTGTTCGATGACTTCACCGCGCCCGCCGCATGACGGGCAGCCACGCTCGAGCGTAAAGAAGCCCTGCGTTGCCCTCACCCGGCCGGCACCCTTGCAGGTCGGGCACGTCCGCGCCGAGGTGCCGGCTTTGGCGCCCGTGCCGCGACAGGGCTCACACACGATCGAGGTTGGCACGCGGATTTCCGCCACCTTGCCCTTGAACGCATCATCCAGCGTGATTTCCATATTGTAGCGCAGATCAGCGCCACGATCAGCCCGGCCGCCACCGCGCCGTCCGCCAAGAATATCGCCGAAGAAATCCTCGAAGATATCCGACATCGACGAGCCGAAATCATTGCCAAACGGGCTGCCGCCGCCCTGCTCGAAGGCGGCGTGGCCCATACGGTCATAGGCCGCCCGCCGCTCCGGATCCGAGAGGATCTGATAGGCTTCGTTCAATTCCTTGAATTTTGCTTCCGCCGAGGCATCGCCCGGGTTCTTGTCCGGATGATGTTTCATCGCCGCCTTGCGGAAGGCGGATTTCAGCTCGCCCTCGCCAGCCGACCGGGCCACGCCCAGAACTTCGTAATAGTCACGTTTGGCCATTAATGTCTCGATGGAAACTGAAGGATGTTATCAGACAAGGCACCGCTCACATTGACAAGGCCGGCATCGGCAAAACGTACCTCGATATGACCACCCACGGCCCGCGAAAAATCAAAGCGAAATGGCACGTTAGGTTGCATGTCGATAATCGTGTCGAGGCGCCGTGGAAAGATTTGCCCTGCCGCATTCGTCTGGACTGCAACAACGCAGAAGGGAGGCAGTGTCTCTGCCCCCCTGTTGATCAATATGATCGAAACGATATCAGGTCCGTCCGTTTCGAAGTCGCAATGGATATGCGACTGCAGGCTGGGCGTCGACATCAGGCACTCTTCTTCTTGCCCTTGTCGTCCTTGACCTCCTCGAAATCGGCATCGACGACGCCATCATCCTTCTTGGTCTGGGCAGCAGCCTCGCTGTTCCCCTCGCCCTGCTGGGCGGAATACATCGCCTCGCCAAGCTTCATCGATACCTGCGCAAGCGCGGTTGCCTTGGCGGTGATGTCGTCGGCATCCTCGCTCTCGCGCACCGCCTTCAGCTCTGCAATCGCTGCTTCGATGGCCTGCTTGTCGGCTTCCGGCACCTTGTCGCCATAGTCCTTTACCGATTTCTCGGTGGCATGAATCAGCGAATCGGCCTGATTGCGCGCCTCCACCAGTGCCCGGCGCTTCTTGTCGTCGCTGGCGTTGGCTTCGGCCTCCTTGACCATCCGCTCGATATCAGCTTCCGACAGCCCGCCGGATGCCTGGATGCGGATCTGCTGCTCCTTGCCGGTGCCCTTGTCCTTGGCCGAGACGTTGACGATTCCGTTGGCATCAATATCGAACGTCACCTCGACCTGCGGCACGCCGCGGGGCGCCGGCGGGATGCCCACCAGATCGAACTGACCGAGGATCTTGTTGTCAGCCGCCATCTCGCGCTCGCCCTGGAAGACGCGGATCGTCACCGCGCTCTGGCTGTCCTCGGCGGTAGAGAACACCTGGCTCTTCTTGGTCGGGATCGTCGTGTTGCGCTCGATGAGACGGGTGAACACACCCCCCAGCGTCTCGATGCCCAGCGACAGCGGCGTCACATCAAGCAGCAACACGTCCTTGACGTCGCCCTGCAGCACGCCGGCCTGAATGGCAGCGCCGATCGCCACCACCTCGTCCGGGTTGACGCCCTTGTGCGGCTCCTTGCCGAAGAAGGCCTTCACCACTTCCTGGATTTTCGGCATGCGCGTCATGCCGCCAACCAGCACCACTTCGTCGATCTGACCGGCGGTGAGCCCGGCATCCTTGAGGGCTGCCTTGCACGGCGCGATCGTCTTTTGCACCAGATCGTCGACCAGCGCTTCAAATTTCGAGCGCGTGAGCTTCAGCGCCATATGTTTTGGCCCCGAGGCGTCCGCCGTGATGTAGGGCAGGTTGATCTCGGTCTGGGCGGTGGAGGAAAGCTCGATCTTCGCCTTTTCCGCCGCCTCCTTGAGACGCTGCAGGGCCAGCTTGTCCTTCTTCAGGTCGATGCCCTGCTCCTTCTTGAACTCGTCGGCGAGATATTCGACCAGACGCATGTCGAAATCCTCGCCACCAAGGAAGGTGTCGCCATTGGTGGATTTGACCTCGAACACGCCGTCGCCGATTTCCAGCACCGACACGTCGAACGTGCCACCGCCGAGATCGTAAACGGCGATGATGCCGGTCTTTTTCTTGTCAAGGCCGTAGGCGAGCGCCGCCGCCGTCGGCTCATTGATGATACGCATCACCTCAAGGCCGGCGATCTTGCCGGCATCCTTGGTTGCCTGACGCTGGGCATCGTTGAAATAGGCCGGCACCGTGATCACGGCCTGCGTCACCGGCTGGCCGAGATGGGCTTCCGCCGTCTCCTTCATCTTCATCAGCGTATAGGCTGAAATCTGCGAGGGTGAATACTGCTTGCCATGGCTTTCGACCCAGGCATCGCCATTGCCACCCTTGACGATCTTGTAGGGAACGAGGCTTTTGTCTTTCTGCGTCATCGGATCGCTGTAGGTGCGGCCGATGAGGCGCTTGATGGCAAAGAAGGTGTTCTCCGGATTGGTCACCGCCTGGCGCTTCGCCGGCTGACCGACAAGGCGTTCATCATCATCGGTGAAGGCGACGATGGAGGGTGTCGTTCGCGCACCTTCCGAGTTCTCAACCACTTTCCAGCTCGAACCTTCCATCACTGCGACGCAGGAATTGGTGGTGCCGAGGTCGATACCGATGACCTTACCCATAATCTTATCCTCACGGTTGCGGCGGACAAAACGGGACTTCGCTGAAGCCCCCCGTCCCATCCCCAGTCGAAATCTGCGACGCATGATCTGCGTCCTAACCCGCGCCGGATATAAGAAGGCGGACCAATTGCCGCAAGTGCGGAGATGACGACAAGCCGCGTATTCTTCTCTCCCGCCCGCGCGGGCAATTGTCCTTTTTCGCCTCACCTGCGCCAGCCCGCCCATATGCCAGCCCCGCTACATGCAGGTCTGCAGCGCCACCCCAGGCAGACCGCCGGCATTACGCCGCCCCCGCCTGCAAGGATTGCCAGCAGGGGATTATTTCGTTTCGCCTACGTAAATGAATGCGTCACGCATTTTTTTATTGACGCGGCGTAATCCAAGTTTTAGTCAAGCGGCCTAGGCCACTTTTTGCAGTGGTACTTTAAGGGAGATGATCACATGTCGCTTGTAAAGCAGTCACGCCGCTTCGTACTGGCCGGCCTTGCCATGGGCCTCGCAGCAGCAGCCCTTCCCAGCCAAGCCGCCGAAGATGTTTCGTTCAACACTACGTACGGCCTGGCCCTTCGAGGCTTCGATCCGGTCGGCTATTTTACCGAAAACCGCGCCGTGAAGGGGCTTCCGACCATCACGACCACCTACAAAGGCGCGATCTATGAATTCGCCAGCGACGCCAACAAGGCGACCTTCCTCGCCAACCCGGAAAAATATGTTCCTCAATTCGGCGGCTTTTGCGCGTGGGCGACATCGCAAGGCTATAAGGCGGACATTGATCCACATGCTTTTGTCGTTAACGATGGCAAGCTCTACGTTAATTTCTCGAGCTTCTTCCGGGATAAATTCCATGAAGATCTCAAGAACAATACCGCCAAGGCTGAGGCCAACTGGGCGAAAGTCCGTACCCTTACCGAAATCGCCCGTTGATCCCCAGTTGCTGATTTAGCTCTTTTTCCACGCTTCGTCCGCCGTCTGACCCACGGCGGGCGAAGGCATGTTTGCTCTGACATCCGCTTGCGCTCTCGCGCCTCAACAAATTGTCCTCGAAGTTAGCGAGGCTGATGTCGGGACGTGTGAAGCCAAGGCTCCTGATGGGCAATGGCGAGCTTCTTGATACCGAGATTACGTCCTATCGCCGGGGTTGTGCGGTACACCGGACCGAGCCGATGGGTTGACGCAGAAGCGCTCGATCCAGATCGCCCGCAGCAATGCCAACAGCAATGCCCGCTCCTCGCCGGCCTCGCGATTTCGCGCGCTTGCTCGCGCTTGGCGCAGGCTTGTTCCTTGCCGCCTGTGTTTGTGTTGCCGCCTTCATGGGAATTTTTTTAAGGCCGTTTTCTTATTCTCCAGCCCCCGCCTATGTCGCGCCACCGACGCATGTCGTGCCACGCGCCGCGCGCTGTGCTCAAAGCCCGCGCCGGACATAAGAAGGCGGACCAATTGCCGCCGGTGCGGAGATGACGACAAGCCACATTCATTTTGGCCGGCTTTGACTTTTGCTCCTGTCTGCGGCACGTCGAAGCCATGTCCGGCGATCTCTTTGGCCAAACGGATGGCGCTTCTTTGCTCTGCGGACGTCTTGATATGGCGCGCCAGCAGGAATTACTGGCCGAAATCCGCGCCATTATCCACGCCGCGCCGCTGTTCCAGCCGGTGATGCCGCGCACCGGCAAGCCCTTCTCGGTCAAGATGAGCAATTGCGGACCGCTTGGCTGGGTGTCGGATATCGACGGCTATCGTTATCAGCCAACGCATCCACGAACCGGCGAGCCGTGGCCGGCGATGCCAGGCATGCTGCTGGAGCTGTGGCGCGAGCACACCGCCTATCCCCTCCCGCCGCAGGCCTGTCTCATCAATTGGTATGAGCCCCAGGCACGCATGGGCCTGCATCAGGACCGCGACGAAGAGGACACGGACGCCCCCGTTCTCTCGGTCTCGCTCGGCGATCGCTGCCGATTCCGCCTGGGAACGAGGGAACGTAAGGGCCCGACCCACTCGTTCCTGCTCGAATCGGGCGAAGTGATGATGCTGGCCGGCGCCAACCGCATGGCCTTTCACGGTGTGGAGCGCATCTACCCCGCCACCTCGACCCTGCTGGGCCGGTCCGGCCGCATCAACCTGACATTGCGCCGGGTGACGCGGGCGTGAGACACATCGAGGCGGGATGGCTCCGCCCCGATGATGTCGGGCTCAGCCGCGCAATCTGGCGGCCATTTCAGCGATGCGCTTGCCGTAAAGCCTTGCCGTTTCGAGATCACCCTTGCGCGGCGCCTCATCCGCCGACGCATCTGATGGCGAGATGGCCAGCGCGCCAGCAAAGCCCGCCGTCCAGTTCACGTCATCGGGCCCATGCTCCTTCTTGTTCGATGGCATGAGGCCGGTGCCGACCCAGATCTGGCCGTGCTGCTGCGAGAAGGTGAAGAAGTAGGCGAGGGTAGAAAACTTGTCGCCATTGACGGAGGCCGAATTGGTGAAGCCGCCGGCAATCTTGTCTTTCCAAGCCTGGGTATACCAGGGCTTCGAGCTGTCATCGGCGAATTTTTTGAACTGCCAGGCCGGTCCGCCCATATAAGTCGGGCTGCCATAGATGATGGCGTCGGCGCTGGCGAGCTTGTCCCACCCGCCCTCTGGCAGACTGCCCTCCGGCGTGATCTCAATGAGTTCGACCATGGCGCCCGCGACGCCGGCTGCGCCATCGTGCACGGCTTGCGCCTGCTTGCGCGTGTGCCCATAACCGCTGAAATAGACGATGTTGATCCTGGTCATGCGATCTCCGATGATGTGAGAAAAACGAGCGGGAGAGCCCCGGTCGGTTGGTACCTAGTACCAATTGTTACTTTTGTGAAGTAAGCACTTTATGGTAACTAAGGGTTATGAAAGACACTTCGAAAACCGATACATGCCCGACCTCTCACACTCCCGGACAATGCCCGCTTGATACGGTGCTGCGGCTGCTGATGGGACCGTGGACGACCTATGTCCTGTGGCTTTTGCAGACCGAAGGCCCGTTACGATTTGGCCAGTTGAAAGCCAGAATGGGTCGCATCTCCTCCAAAGTGCTCACGGATCGTTTGCGCCATCTCGAGGCCGCGCAATTGATCACCCGCACCTATGCGCCCACCATTCCGCCCGCCGTCACCTATGCCATGGCCGCCCGCGGGGCTGAATTGAAGGACGTCCTCGATGGTATCAATCAATTGGCCGTGCGCTGGCAAAGCGAGGATGAAGCGCGCGCCCTGTCGCAGGCAGCCGAATAATCATGCGGTTCGCGCCTCCATTGCCTTTGCCGCCAGCGCTGCGTAATCGCTGCCCATGCTGACGCTTGCCCTCGATACCGCCCTGCCGGCAACCCAGGCGGCGCTTCACGACAGCGCCAGCGATACGATCATCGCATCAATTTCGCTGCCGATGATGACCGGTCATGCCGAAGCATTGCTGCCGGCGGTTGAGGAATGCTTGCGACAGGCAGGCGTCAGCTATGCTCATCTCGCACGCATCGGCGTCACCACCGGACCCGGCAGCTTTACCGGCGTGAGGATCGCCCTCTCGGCCGCCCGCGCCATGGCGCTGGCGCTGGCGGTGCCGGTCATCGGCATCTCCACGCTGGACGCCTTGACCAGACCGCATCTGGGCCAGAAAGCCTCGGTTCTGGCGGTCAATGACGCCAGGCGTGGCGAACTCTATGTGCAGCTGACAGCGACCGATGGCACGATCCTGATCGAACCGGGCCTGCTCACCCCTCAGGCGGTCATCGACGGCTTGCCCCACCACGACATTCTGGCCATCGGCTCGGGCACCGATCTCGTCTGTGCCCTGTCATCGGCAATCACGGCAGGCGAGCGCTCGCCGATCCCGGCGATTGCCGTCATCGCCCGCCTTGCCGCTATCGCCGACCTGCCCGATCATCCCCCCCGCCCGCTCTATCTGCGCGCACCTGACGCCAAACCGCAGACACCGGTTCTTGCCACATCATGATGTTCATGCGCCGCTGGCGGGCCGCGGGTGCCCGCATCCTGCCTTTGGCTGCCAACAGCAGCGCTGCACTCGCACGCCTCCATGCAACGTCTTTTGCGCGCGGCTGGACGAGCCAGGAGATTGCCGAGCTGATGGCGGGCCCGGCAGTTGATGTCATCGGCGCCAAGCTCGGCTCGCAGATGCTGGGCATGGCCATGGTGCGCTGCGCCGCCGACGAGGGTGAAGTCCTGACGATCGCCGTGGCGCCTGACTGGCGCGGCATGGGCCTGGCGGGGCGCCTGCTGGGTGAGGCGTTGGGCGCCCTGGCGCGCCGGCGGACACGCACCTGTTTCCTCGAGGTGGAGGAGCACAATCAGGCGGCTCTGGCGCTCTATCGCCGCGAGGGATTTCATGAAATCGGCCGCCGTAAAGGGTATTACGGGGATGAAGGGGGCGGCGATGCGCTCATCCTCGCCTGCTCGCTCACCGATCGCTGGTGGCTGGCGCCACCGCCCGATGCGGTGGAAAGTGAATGAGTCACGCGCTATTCTTTGATTGGACACAGCAGAGGCGGGAGCGGCGTGAAGACTGGCGAGACCTATATCGAGCGGGAATGCGCCCGCCGTGGCATGCGCCTCACGGCGCAGCGCCGGCTGATAGCGCGCGTCATCGCCAGTGCGGCCGATCACCCGAATGTCGAGGAACTGCATCGTCGCGCTGTTGACATCGATGATCAGATTTCGCTCTCAACCGTCTATCGCACCGTCAAGCTGCTGGAAGATGCCGGCATTCTTGCCCGTCACGATTTCGGCACCAAACGCGCCCGCTACGAACTTGCGAAGGGCGAACATCATGACCATCTGATCGATATGTCGACCGGCACCGTCATCGAATTTCATTCCGAAGCCATCGAGAAACTGCAGACCGAAATCGCCCGAAAGCACGGGCTGAAGCTGGTCGCGCACCGTCTGGAGCTGTTCGGTATCCCGCTCAACGATAAAGCCAAAAGCTGAGACGAATCAGCCAGCCATGGGTCAGCGTGTCATCCGCCTTGTCAAAATCGCTGCCAAGCTCGGTGTCGTGGGCGGTGCGTTCTGCCTCCTCTACCCGGCCCAGCGTTTGGCTCTGTGGCGCGGCTCGTCCTGGGCAGGCCGTCTGCCCGTATATTTCCACCGCCTCATCCTCGCCTGCCTTGGTGTGCGCATCACGCTTGCAGGAACGCCAGCGCCGCAGCGTCCCCTGCTTTTGACAGCCAACCATGTATCCTGGCTCGATATTTCGCTGCTTGGCAGCCGCCTGCCGCTCTCCTTCATCGCCAAATCGGAGGTCAAGGCCTGGCCGGTCGTCGGCCTTTTTGCCCGCCTTCAGCGCACCATTTTCATTGATCGGCACAGGCGGCAGGCAACCGGGTCTGTCAGCGACGAGATGGGACAGCGTCTCAGCGCAGGCGATTGCCTGCTTCTGTTTGCCGAGGGCACGTCCTCTGATGGCCGTCGCGTCCTGCCGTTCCGCTCCGCTCTGCTGGGGGGTGTGCGCGCCGCCCTGATGACCGGCAGCAGCCGGGAGGCAATCACGGTGCAGCCGGTGGCCATCGCCTATAGCGGCTATCGCGGCCTGCCGATGGCGCGCCGTCGCCTGCCGGCCTACGCCTGGTACGGTGACATGGAGCTTGCACCCCACCTCCTCAATGTGCTGGATGATGGGATGATCGACGTCACGATCTCGTTTGGAGAGCCGCACGCGCTGACGCTGGATGACGACCGCAAGGACATCGCGCGCCGCCTCGAGGCAGCGACGCGCTCCATGCTTCACTCCGCCCAGCACGGCCGCATCGCTTGACGCCGTCATCACAGCGATATTCTCAACCCCGATGAATCCGGCTATGACTGGGTGAGGGACATCCCGCCGGAGAGATATGACCGACACATTGAGAAAGGTCTTCATCAAGACCTATGGCTGCCAGATGAACGCCTATGATTCAGCCCGCATGGCCGATACGCTGGCGGGCGAAGGCTTTGAGACGACCGAAAACGCCGATCTGGCTGATCTGGTTCTCCTCAACACCTGTCACATCCGCGAAAAAGCTGCCGACAAGGTCTACTCCGACATCGGTCGCCTGCGCCGCCTGAAAAACGAACGCGCCTCTGTCGGCAATCCCCTGCTCATCGGGGTTGCCGGCTGCGTTGCCCAGGCCGAAGGCGCGGAAATGATGCGCCGGGCGCCAGCCATTGATTTTCTCGTCGGTCCGCAGAATTATCACCATTTGCCGCAATTGCTGGCGCAGGCGAAGGCCGGGAAACGTCCAGTCGATGTCGATTTTGCCGTTGACGACAAGTTTTCCGCCCTGCCGTCACCCTTGCCCAAGGCGATTGCCGCCCGTGGTCCGGCGGCGTTCCTTACCGTTCAGGAAGGCTGCGACAAATTCTGCAGCTTCTGTGTCGTGCCCTACACGCGTGGCGCCGAAATGTCGCGCCCGCTCGCCCGCATCATCGCCGAGGCGCAACGGCTGGCATCGGCCGGCGTCAGGGAGATCACCCTGCTCGGCCAGAACGTCAACGCCTATCATGGTGCAGGCGCTGACGGCCGCCCGGCAAGCCTGGGGCGCCTTCTCTTCGCATTGGCCCGCCAGGTGCCGCAGATCGCCCGGCTGCGCTACACCACCTCGCACCCCTGCGACATGCATGACGAGCTTTACGCCGCGCACCGCGACCTGCCGCAGCTCATGCCCTATCTGCATCTGCCGGTGCAGTCGGGAAGCGACCGCATGCTTCATGCCATGAACCGCGGCCATACACGCGGCGATTATCTGCGCCTCATCGAGCGTATGCGCCAGGTGCGACCGGATATCGCCTTTTCATCCGACATCATCGTCGGTCATCCCGGAGAGAGCGAAGCGGACTTTGATGACACCTTGTCGCTTGTCGAAGAGGTGGGCTACGCCGCCTGCTACTCGTTCAAATATTCCGGGCGCCCGGGAACGCCCGCCGCCGCTCATGACGATCAGATCACCGAGGCGATCAAGAGCGAGCGCCTCGCCCGCCTCCAGGAGCGGCTCGATGCCCATGCCAGCGCCTTCACCGCGAGCCTGGTCGGCATGATTTTACCGGTGCTTCTGGAGCGCCAGGACCAGCGCACCAACCGGCTCATCGGTCGCTCGCCATTCCTTATTCCGGTCAATGTCGACGCTCCTTCTGATCTGCTTGGCCACATCGTCGCGGTGCATATCCGCAAGGCCGCTCCCTACCATCTGAGCGGTGATGTCGCCGCCAACGCCACCGACATCCTCTCACCGGCGTCGCACGCCATGGCTCAGTGAAAATGGTCTCAGGCAACATGCGGACATCCCACAGCCCGGCACTCGCGGGCGATCAGCTGGTGCTGTCCTTCGACGATAATCGCCTGCTTGGCCGCCTCTTCGGACAGTTCGACCAGAACGTAGCCCTCATCGAACAACGCCTGGGCGTTCGCGCCCATGTTTCCGGCAATCATGTGAGCCTGACGGGCGCGCCGGAAACCCTCGATAGAGCGCGCCGTGTCTTCGATAGCCTGTATGCGCGGTTGCGGCAGGGACGAGACGTCACGACAGGCGACGTCGAGGGCGCGCTCCACCAGGCCGAGCAGCAGGGCATTCTCTTCAGCGATCTGCCGACCGAGGGGCCCGAGCGTCACGGCTTTGCCAGCATAGGCACCCGCCGCAAGACCATCCAGGCGCGCACCAAGGCGCAAGACACCTATTTGCGCCTGCTGGAAAGCTCGACCCTGATCTTCGCCACCGGCCCCGCCGGCACCGGCAAGACCTATCTGGCGGTCGCCTATGCCGCCACCCTGCTGGAGCGCGGCGTGGTGGACCGCATCATCCTTACCCGCCCCGCGGTCGAGGCGGGCGAGCGCCTTGGCTTTCTTCCCGGCGACATGCGCGACAAGGTGGACCCCTATCTGCGACCGCTCTATGACGCGCTCTATGATATGGTGGGCGCCGAGAAAGTCGAACGCGGGCTGGCGACCCAGCAGATCGAGGTGGCGCCTCTGGCGTTCATGCGCGGGCGCACACTCACCAATGCCGCCATCATTCTTGACGAGGCGCAGAACACGACGTCGATGCAGATGAAGATGTTCCTCACCCGGCTTGGCGAGAACTCCAAGATGATCGTCACCGGCGACCCCTCCCAGGTCGACCTGCCGCCTGGACAGATATCTGGCCTGTCGCAAGCCGTGCGTCTCATCGCCGGCGAAAAGGACGTCGGTCATATCGCCTTCAAGGATACTGACATCGTTCGCCATGAGCTGGTTGCACGCATCGTGCGTGCCTATGACGCGGACGGGCGTGCCCGAGCGGCAGGACGCTCCGGCGCACCGGCGCCAGGTGACCCTGCATCATGAAACCGCGACCGCGACGACGCCCGGCCGGCCTCCAGGTGGAGATCATGATTGACGCCAGCGGCTGGGGCGGGCTGGATGACATTGAGGGTCTGGTTGAAGGCGCAGCAAGGGCTGCCCTGCACGCCTGCGGCAGGCCCGACACGGGCGAGATATCGGTTCTCCTGACAGATGATCAGCGTCTGCGCGCACTCAACCTTCGCTACCGCAACAAGGACGCCTCAACCAACGTCCTGTCGTTTGCTGCCGCTACATTGCCGGCGGCGCAGACCGCTTCGCAAGGCGTGTGCGGCGACATCGCGTTAGCCTTTGGGACGATCGCCAGCGAGGCCGCCGGCGAAGACAAGGCGATCGCCGACCATCTGCGCCATCTGGTCATCCACGGAACGCTGCATCTTGCCGGCTATGATCACGAAAATGCTGCGGACGCGGATGCGATGGAAGCCATCGAAATCACCGCCCTGGCAAGCCTCGGCATTGCCAACCCCTACCTTGTTTCTCACAGCGAAAGCGAAGCCTAGAGCGACCATGAGCATAAGCGACGACGATCCCGACCAACCCCCGCCGCCCGCCGCCAGGCGCCGCCTTCTCGACCGGCTGAAATCCGCACTGCGCATGAAAAAGGAAGTCTCTCTGCGCGCTGACCTCGAAGGGGCGCTTGCCGAGGACCTGCAGACCGAGACGCCCGATCAGACATTCTCTCCCGAAGAGCGCGCCATGCTGCGCAATATCCTTGGCCTGCGCGAGGTGCGCGTGGCCGATGTGATGATACCGCGTGCCGATATCATCTCTATCGAACAGGACATCACGCTGGGCGATCTCCTGAAGCTTTTTCGCGAAGCCGCTCATTCGCGCCTGCCCGTGTACCGCCAGACGCTCGATGACCCCATCGGCTTCATCCATATCCGCGACGTCCTGTCCTATCTGATCGCCGGAGCTCCACCGAAATCGTCGACCCGCCGTCGCAAGGCCGCGAGCGAACTTGACCTTGGCAAGATCGACCTCGGCGGCAAGCTTGCGACCGCCAAGCTGATGCGCCGCCTGCTCTTCGTACCACCCTCCATGCCCGCCCTCGACCTGCTCGTGCGCATGCAGGCGACGCGCGTTCATCTGGCGCTGGTCGTTGACGAATATGGTGGAACCGACGGCCTGGTATCGATTGAGGATCTGATCGAGCAGGTTGTTGGCGACATCGCCGACGAGCATGACGAGGACATCGATGTCATTGCTGTCGACAAGGATGGCTGGGTGGCGAGCGCCCGCGCCCCGCTGGAGGATGTCGTGAAGGCGCTCGCGCCCGATCTCGTGCTCGAAACGCCGCCTGACATGGAGGAGGATATCGATACGCTGGGCGGGCTGCTCACAGCCCTTGTGGGCCGGGTGCCGGCGCGTGGCGAATTGATCCAGGGACCCCGCGACATCGAGTTCGAGGTGCTCGACGCCGACCCCAGACGCATCAAGCGGGTGCGTATCCGCAAGGCAAGCCGCCGCGCTAATGAGCCCCCGATTCGCCCCCGTCGCGAGCGCGCCGACAAGATCTTGCCATCGCCGGCCGGTGAGGTTGGCGCCAGCTCCGCTCCTGCATCGATTGGCAACGACGCGGCAGATAACGCCACCTCGATGGCAATGATGGCATCTTCGATGCCGGCCGCGATCACCAAAGAACCGGCTGGCGAGAAATGAATGACCGGTGGCGGTAATGTATCGCGGGATTGAATGGCTGCGCGACACCGTTCTCCTCAGTTTCGGCTGGCGGCGCGGCCTGATTGCCGTGATGGCTGGTGTCCTCAGCGTCCTTGCCATACCGCCCTTCCTCTTCTTTCCGCTTCTGGGCCTCACCTTCACCGTGCTGGTGTGGCTGATCGACAGTCTGTCGGATCATCAGGGTTGGCGCGGCTATCGCAGTGCCTTTGCTGTGGGCTGGCTCTTTGGCTTTGGATATTTTCTGGCCGGGCTGTGGTGGATAGGTGCTGCCTTTCTGGTTGAAAGCGACGTCTTCGGCTGGTTGCTGCCGGTGGCGGTGGCGGGACTGCCGGCGCTTCTGGCACTCTTTACCGGCGCCGGCGTGGCCCTTGCCCGCCTGATGTGGTCGGCAACGCCGGCACGGGCAGCGGCACTGGCAGCCGGCATCGGACTGTCTGAGTATCTCCGCGGCACGATCCTCACCGGCTTCCCGTGGAACGCCTTTGGCTATGCTCTGACAGCGACGCAGGCGCAGATGCAGGCTGCAAGCCTCATCGGCATCAACGGTCTCACGGTTCTGGCGGTCTTCCTGGCGTCCGCACCGGCCATCTGGCTTGCGCGTGACCGCGTCGGCTGGAAATGGCGCGGCGTCGTTGTCGGCGCCGCCGTGTTCCTGCTGTTTGCTCAATTCGCCTATGGGGAGCTGCGCCTGCTCACAGCCGACAGCGCCAATGTACCGGGTGTGCGTCTGCGCCTCGTGCAACCTAACCTCACCCAGGCCGAACGCCTTGATCGCACGCGTCACGCCGACATTCTTGAGCGCTATCTGCGCCTCAGCCGCAGCGCGCCCGGCGCAGCCGAGCCCACCCATATCATCTGGCCCGAATCAGCTCTGCCGTTCCGGCTGGGTGACACGCCTCAGGCGCTGACCCGCATCACCGGCATCTTGGCGCCGGGATCCGTGCTGATGATCGGCATGCTGCGCGGCGATGATCTCGACCAGCGCAAAGTGTTGAATTCGCTCTATGTATTGGACGACAAGGCCGACATTCTCGATCGCTATGACAAGGTGCACCTTGTTCCTTTCGGCGAATATCTGCCGTGGTCGGGCCTCCTGTCTGCCGTCGGCCTTGAACCGCTGACGCGGATCTTTGCCTTTGTACCGGGCCAGAAGCGCGGTCCGGTGTCCGCCGGCAAGGCCCCGCCCTTCATTGCTCTCATCTGCTATGAAGCAATCTTCAGCAGTGAAATTGTCCGCGAGCCACACAGCGGATGGATCGTCAACATGTCCGACGACAGCTGGTTTGGCGACACGCCGGGCCCCCGCCAGCACCTTCATCAGGCGCGCCTGCGCGCTGTTGAACAGGGCCTGGCGGTGGCGCGGGTCACGACGACCGGCAAAAGCGCACTGATCGACCCTTATGGCGCGATTATCAAGGAACTCGAAATCGGCGCCGAAGGTGTCATTGACGCGAGCCTGCCGCAGGCGCTGGCGGCCCCGCCCTTCGCCCTGTGGGGCGATGGCGCCTTCTGGGCGATGTGGATCTCACTCGCGGCTTTTGCGTCAATTACACGTATAAGTTTAGTTTTCAGGCAAAACAACTTTTAGGACGTTTGCATCATAACAACGGTGCGCCACTGTCGGAATCGGTAATTTCCGCCGGGGCTTTATTGTCAGCGCTCGCAGAAGCGCAACGCCCCACGACGGGTGAAACGGCTGAGGAGTAGAATTTCGTGGCCCGCAAGGAAACAAACCCCATCGACATTCACGTCGGTGCGCGCCTCAAAATGCGCCGCATGATTGCCGGTATGAGCCAGGAAAAGCTCGGCGAAAGCCTTGGCTTGACGTTCCAGCAGGTACAGAAATACGAAAAAGGCAGTAATCGCATCGGGGCGAGCCGCCTGTGGGAAATCGCCCGCATCCTCGAAACGCCCATCACCTATTTCTACGAGGGTTTGCCCGTCCCCGTGGCGACAGACCAGATACGCGACCCGGCAGACGGCATGAAGGAAGAAAAAGCGGCAAGCTTCGTGGTCGATTTTCTCTCGACCAGCGAAGGTTTGCGTCTCAACAAATCCTTCATGCGCGTACGTGATCCACGGGTGCGCCGCAAAATAGTCGAGTTGGTGCGATCGCTTGCCGGAGAGGGTGATGACGGTTAACTGACGATTTTTGGCTGCTCACCGGGCTTTTTTGCCCGGGACGGCGACAACGTCCCCTTGACGCCTTAGCCTATGCCTGCCATGACGCGCGCCACCGTGAGCGCTTTGGCGAGATGCCGATCCGCTCCCATCCGGCAGGTTCCCCAACATTGGAGAGGGTTTCGTGGCGCGCCAAGACTATCTGTTCACGTCTGAATCGGTTTCTGAAGGCCATCCTGACAAGGTCTGTGACCGCATTTCTGATGAAATCGTTGATCTGTTTTTCAAAGAAGCACAAAAAGCCGGCATGGACACCGCCCATGTGCGGGTTGCCTGCGAAACGCTCGCGACCACCAATTATGTGTGCATCGCCGGCGAAGTCCGCACCTCGCTGGATGAAAAGAAACTGAAATCGAAGGCTCGCTCGGCTGCCCGCAAGGCGATCAGGAAGATCGGCTACGAGCAGGATGGCTTCCACTGGAAGAAGGCCAAGATCGATGTGCGCCTGCATGCGCAGTCCGCCGATATCGCCGTTGGTGTCGATGCTGCCGGCAACAAGGATGAGGGCGCGGGCGATCAGGGCATCATGTTCGGCTATGCCTGCCGTGAGACCCCGGAGCTGATGCCGGCGCCGATCTATTATGCTCACAAAATCCTTGAAAACCTCACCCAGGCGCGCAAGGCGGGCACGGGCAATTGCGGCAAGCTCGGCCCTGATGCGAAGAGCCAGGTGACGATCCGCTATGAAGACGGCAAGCCGGTGGAAGTGACGCAGATCGTGCTTTCCACCCAGCATGTCGACGCCTCGCTGACGTCCAAGCAGGTGCGCGCCATTGTCGAGCCGATCATCCGTGAGACGCTGCCGGAATCATGGGTGACCAAAAAGACGGAATGGCACGTCAACCCGACCGGCAAATTCGTGATCGGCGGCCCGGATGGAGACGCCGGCCTCACCGGACGCAAGATCATCGTTGATACCTATGGCGGGGCGGCTCCCCATGGCGGCGGCGCCTTCTCGGGCAAAGACCCGACCAAGGTCGACCGCTCGGCTGCCTATGCGGCGCGCTATCTGGCAAAGAATGTCGTGGCCGCCAAATTGGCCGATCGCTGCACCATTCAGCTCTCCTACGCCATCGGCGTTGCCAAGCCGTTGTCGATCTATGTCGATCTGCATGGCACCGGCAAGGTTGACGAGGCGAAACTGGAGAAGGTTCTGGGCGAGGTCATGGATCTGACGCCGCGCGGCATCCGCACCCACCTCAACCTCAATCGCCCGATCTATGCGCGCACCTCGGCTTACGGTCATTTTGGCCGCAAGCCGACGCGCGATGGCGGCTTTTCCTGGGAGCGCACCGATCTCGCCGGCGCGCTCAAGGAAGCGGTGCGCTGAACGCAAAACCATGGGCGAGGCTCCTCATCGTGGGCCCGCCCATGGTGCCTTCTTCGGGCGGCGCAAGGGTAAATCGCTGCGCGACCTGCAATCGGACGTGCTGACGCGGGTTCTGCCCGCACGCGCGCTCACGCTTGAAAAGCTGCCGGATGATCTGCGGCAGCTTTTTTCATGCCCTGTCGATCACGTGGAACTTGAAATCGGCTTTGGCGGCGGCGAACACCTGCTGCACGCAGCCGAAGGCGCGCCTGTAACCGGCTTCCTCGGCGCCGAAGCCTTTCTCAACGGTATCGCCAAGCTGTTGCGCCGCCTTGACGAGGCCGGCACGGCTGACACGCCGGCCCTGCCCAATATCCGCCTTTGGCCGGATGATGTGCGTGCCCTGCTGGACGCCCTGCCGGCAGAAAGCCTCACGCGCATCCACCTCTATTATCCCGATCCGTGGCGCAAGCGTCGCCACTGGAAGCGCCGCTTTCTGGTGCCTGACAATATCTCCCGCCTCGCCCGTGTGCTGAAGCCTGGCGGCGAGTTGCGCTTTGCCACCGACTGGGCCGATTATGCCGCCTCAGGTCTAGCCTTCCTTACCCGGTCACCGCATTTCGAATGGACCGCCCGGCGCGCCAGCGACTGGCTCGACCCCTGGCCCGGCTGGCAGCCGACCCGCTATGAACAAAAGGCGCTGCGCGAAGGGCGCATACCAAGTTATCTGCGGTTCGCGCGCAGGTAATCGCCGCACCGCGTCACCCCGCGCGCCGCCGCACGCCCCGTCTGGGCGCTCTCTCGGGTCCCGCCGTTTCTTCAAACAGCTCAGCCAGCTTGTCGGTCATGGCGCCACCAAGTTCCTCGGCGTCCACAATCGTCACCGCCCGCCGGTAATAGCGTGTCACGTCATGGCCGATACCAATCGCGATGAGTTCGACCGGCGAGCGCGTTTCGATCTCCTCGATCACCCAGCGCAGATGTTTTTCGAGATAATTACCGGGGTTGACGGACAGTGTTGAATCATCCACCGGCGCCCCGTCGGATATCATCATGAGGATTTTACGCGCCTCGGGCCGCGCCAGCAGACGCTGATGCGCCCAGGACAGGGCCTCACCGTCGATATTCTCTTTCAACAGCCCTTCGCGCATCATCAAACCAAGATTGCGCCTTGCTCGGCGCCACGGCGCATCCGCCGATTTGTAGATGATGTGGCGCAGATCATTGAGACGGCCGGGATTGGCGGATTTACCGCCCTGCAACCAGATCTCTCGCGCCTGTCCGCCCTTCCACGCTTTCGTGGTGAAGCCCAAAATCTCCACCTTGACGCCGCACCGCTCCAGCGTGCGCGCCAGAATATCAGCACAGGTGGCCGCCACCGTGATCGGGCGCCCGCGCATGGAGCCTGAATTGTCGATGAGCAGCGTCACCACCGTATCGCGGAAATTGGTGTCGCGCTCCATCATGAAGGAAAGCGGCGAGGTCGGGTCGGTGATGACGCGCGACAGGCGGGCCGGATCAAGCGCGCCCTCTTCAAGGTCGAAATCCCAGGCTCGGTTCTGTTGGGCCAGCAGGCGGCGCTGCAGACGATTGGCAAGCCGCGCCACCACGCCCTGAAGATTGTTCAGCTGCTTGTCCAGATAGGCACGAAGCCGCGTCAGCTCTTCCGCGTCGCACAGCTTGTCGGCCTCGATCATCTCGTCAAAGCGTGTAGAGAAGATCTTGTAGTCAGGCCCGCGCGGCTCGTTCGCTGGCCAGTTGGGCGGCCGGCGCGGCTCGCCCGGCTCCTCCGACTCTCCCGGCTCCGCGTCGTCATCACTGTCAGGGCGTGCTTCGCTGGCTTCCGCATCCCCTGCCATCTCGTCATCCGACGCGCTTTCAGCCTGTTCGCTTGTCTGCGCCTCGCTGTCCTCGGCGTCATCGCCCGCCTGCACCTGCGGCTCATCATCGGCGTCGGGATCATCCGCCTGTTCGGGATTATCGCTGTCGTCAGCATCCCCGCCAAGCTCATCGCCCATGTCGAGATCGCTCAGCACCTCGCGCACGGCTTCACCGAATGCCCGCTGGTTGCCGATGACCTGATCGAGCCGCGCCAGGCTTGCCTGCGCCTTATCCTCGATCCACGGGCGCCACAGATCGAGCATCTTGCGCGCCGCCGGCGGTACCTTCTGGCCGCTTAACCGCTCGCGCACCAGCAGCGACAGCGCTTCTTCCAAAGGCACATCCCCGCGCTCGCTGGCATCCTGATAGGAGCTGCGTTGGTAGCGGTCCTGCAGCATCGACGACAGGTTGCGCGCCGTGCCCGCCATGCGCTGCGAGCCGATGGCCTCGACGCGGGCCTGCTCGACGGCATCGAAAATCGCCCGTGCATTGGGGCCGACCGGCGACAAAGCGCGATGCACCTTCTCATCATGGCAAGCGATCCTGAGCGCCATCGCGTCCGCCTGCCCGCGCAGGATGGCGGCATCTTCCTTCGTCATCTTGCGCGGCGGCTCGGGGAGGCGCGCCCGCTCCGCAGTCAGGCTCGGGCGGTCAGTCGCAAAGGTGACCTCCAGGTCAGGCGCCCGCGCAATCGCCCGCATGGCGACCGCCACCGCCCGCTTCAGCGGCTCTGTCGGGGCGGATTTCGCTGCGCCTTTCTGGGTGGGGGTGAAGGCCATCAGGCGTGCAGCCCCCGCGCCAGATCAACAAGATCGCGTGCCGCATGATCAACCGGCACGGATGGCGCGTGCTCGCCCTTGCCGCCCTCGCCGAATTCAAGCGGGCGCGCGATATGGGCCGTTCTGAGGCCAAGGGCGGCGGCCGAGGACAGGTCATAGCTGTGGGCGGCCACCATAATGCATTCCTCGGGCTTCAGGCCGAAGGCTGCGACGGCCGCCAGATAGACACCGGGCTTGGGCTTGTAGTCGCGGGCAATTTCGGCGCCGAGGATCGCATCCCAGCGCCAGCCATTATGGCGGGCCAGGCCAGCCATCAGCGCGATATGCCCATTCGAGACCGGTGCCAGCCAGAAGTGTTCGCTCAACCGCGCAAGCCCTGCGCGCACATCCGCCCACCCATCAAGGCGATGCCAGATGCGATTGAGGTCTGCTTTCGTTTCTTCGGCGAGATCGCTGAGGCCAAAGCGCGGCAGGATGCGCTCAAGGTTCTCGCGGTGGAGAATATCGAGCAGCACATAACCGCGACCGCCCTGTCGCACCCGCTCCATGGACGGCTGATACTCGGCCCGCCACGCCTCGGCAAAGGCGATGCCGTCAAGCCCGTCAGCCCTCGCGCCCAGCACAACCTTCGCCTCGCGCGCAATCGACCCGCGCCAGTCCACCAGCGTGCCGAAAACGTCGAAGAAGAGGGCTTTGACCCGCGCCATCGTGCCCCGTCAGCTCAAGGCCACATTGGTGGCGCTTTCCGGCAATTCCTTGCCAAAGGCGCGCTGGTAGAATTCGGCGATGAGCTGGCGCTCCAACTCGTCGCATTTGTTGAGGAAGGTGACGCGGAAGGCAAAACCGATATCGCTGCCGAAAATCTCCGCATTTTCCGCCCAGGTGAGCACCGTGCGCGGGCTCATGACGGTTGAGATGTCGCCATTCATGAAGGCGTTGCGCGTCAGATCGGCCACCCGCACCATCTTCGAGACGGTATCGCGGCCTTCCTTGGTCTTCTGGTAGTGCTTGGCCTTCTTGAAGATGATGTCCACTTCCTGATCATGCGGCAGATAGTTGAGCGTGGTGACAATCGACCAGCGGTCCATCTGGCCCTGATTGATCTGTTGCGTGCCGTGATAAAGCCCGGTGGTATCGCCAAGACCGATGGTGTTGGCAGTGGCAAACAGGCGGAAGCTTGGATGCGGGCGGATGACCCGGCTCTGGTCGAGCAGGGTCAGCTTGCCCGACACTTCCAGTACGCGCTGGATGACGAACATCACATCCGGGCGGCCTGCATCATACTCATCGAAGACGAGGGCGATATTGTTCTGCAGCGCCCAGGGCAGCATGCCATCGCGGAATTCGGTGATCTGCTTGCCATCGCGGACAACGATGGCATCCTTGCCGACAAGATCGATGCGCGACACATGGCTGTCGAGATTGATGCGCACGCACGGCCAGTTGAGGCGCGCTGCCACCTGCTCGATATGCGTCGATTTGCCAGTGCCATGATAGCCGGTGACGATGACGCGGCGGTTATGAGCAAAGCCGGCGAGGATGGCCAGCGTGGTGTCGCGGTCAAAGACGTAATCGGGATCAAGATCGGGAACATGCTCCTCTTTCGTGGCGAAAGCCGGCACGACGAGATCGGAATCAATCCCGAACAATTGGCGCACATTGACTGTCGCG